>DASZLR010000066.1:0-7159 GCA_035552275.1 Pseudonocardiaceae bacterium
TTCTTCTGTGCGAGCTGCAGCACATAGGTCATCGCATTGCCGTAGCCCCGCACGGCCTGCCCCGCGACGCCGTCGGCATCCATCGGCGCTTCCCGATCCAACGCGGCGAAGGCATCGTCCTCGCTGACGTTGAATCCCTCGATCATGTTCGAGCCGCGGATCGCTTCTGACAACAGCACCCGCCGCAGCAGGCCGCTCCACGGTCCGTCAGCCGGCAACCGAGACTCCTGGATCATCGCGATGACGCGGTAGTCCCGTTCGTCCAAGTCCGGGTCCGAAAGTATCGGACTATCCGACCGCATCACTGGCTCACCTGGCGGCCGGCGTCATGCACGGGGCAGCTGGTGCGGGCCGGACAGCGGGAGCAGTCGGCGTTCTCGGTGGCGCGGTAGGCGGGGCCGACGCAGGCCTGGGCCGCGTCGCGGACCACGTCCAGCCACTCGTCCACGGCTTCCTTGGACAGCGGCGACTGCCCGCGCTCGGCCGGCTCACCACCCTGGTTCTGTTTCGCCACGTACAGCAGCCGCGCCCCGCCCGGCTCGGCGGCGACGCCCAGCTCGCCGAACGCGTCGAGCGCGGCGGCCAGCTGATAGATCGCCAGCTGCGGATGCGCCTCGGCCTTCTCCTCGCTGGGCAGATTGGCCTTGCCGGTCTTGATGTCGACCACCACCGGCCGGCCCTTCGCGTCAACCTCCAGTCGGTCGACCCGACCGCGCACCCGCAACCACGGACCGCCGGGCCGGCGCTCCGGCTTGATGTCCAGCGGATGCTCGACCGCGACCTGGGTCAGCTCGGTCCGCGACGCCGCCAACCAGGACCGGAACGCCGCGACCATCCGCTCCACCCGAGCCCGCTCCCGCCGGGAAAACCACGGCGCCCCGGCGTCGACCTCGGCCCATGCCTTATCCAGGGCCTCCCGCAGTGCCTCGGTGTCCGCGCCCTCGGCGACGGCCTGGGCCAGGTCGTGCACCAGGCTGCCGGTGATCGCCGGCAGCGTCGACGGATCGGTGCCGCCATGCCGCTCGACCAGCCAGCGCAGCGGACACGTGGTCAACGTTTCCACAGTGGACGGCGAGATCGGCACCTCGTCCTCTTCGGTCCATAGTGGACCATCAGTGGACACCTCGGACAAGCCGTACCAGTGTTTCGGATGCGCGCCAGGCACCCCGGCGGCGGCCAGCCGGGCGAGCTGTCCGGCGGCACGCTCCCGGCGCGGCGCCCCGACGTCCGGATCGCAGGTCACCCGGCGCAGCTCGCCGACCAGATCGGCCACGCTCAGCGCCCGCTCCGCCGACCGCGCCGGCATCGCGCCGGCCTGCTCAGCCGCATCCAGCTCGGCCAACTCGTCCAGGAACCGGGACGGTTGCTCGTCTTCCCCGCGCACCGCGCTGACCAGCAGCACCCGCCGGGCTCGGCTGACGGCCAGCCGCAGCAGCCGGCGTTCCTCGGCCAGCAGTGGCGCGGTGGCGGAGACCTCGCCAGCGGTGACGCCGGACAGCAGGTCGACCAGTTTTTCCACGCCCAGCAACGATCCGCGCGGCCGCAGGTCCGGCCAACTGCCCTCCTGCACACCCGGCACCGCGACCACCGTCCACTCGCGACCGGACGCGGCGTGCGCGGTGAGCACGTTGACCGCCTCACCGACCGGCGCGGACGGCGCCAGCGAGTCGCCGATGATCCGTTGCGCCACGAGGTATTCGGCGAAACCGCCGACCCCCGATCCGGGCAGCCGGTCGGCGTGCCGGGCCGCCGCGTCGAACAACATCAGCACTGCGTCCAGGTCGCGATCCGCCTGCGCGCCAACGGGTCCACCGCGCGCGGACCGGTCGACGAGCCGGCGTTCCAACCCACTGGCCCGCCACAGCCGCCACAGCACCTGTTCCACACCCTGCCCCTCGGCGACCAGCTCAGTGGCCAGCTTCAGCAGATCCGCGATCCGCCGCACCGGCCCACGCGCACCCTCGTCCAGCGCGGCCAGCGCGTCTCCGGAGCACACCGCCTCCACCAGCAGCTCCCCGCTGGACCGGGCGCCCCCGGCGGCAAGTTCCAACCGCCGCAACCCACGCCGCAGCCGCCGCATCGCCAGCGCGTCCGCGCCGCCCAGCGGACCGGACAGCAGCGCGACCGCGGTGTCCTCGTCCAACTGACAGTCGGTGGCCCGCAGCAGTTCCAAGAACGGCCGCACCATCGAGTGCCGGGCCAGTGGCACCGTCTCGGCCGGCACCGCCAGCGGCACCCCGGCGGCGAGCAGCGCCCGGCGCAGCACCGGCAGCGAACGCTCCGCCGAACGCACCAACACCGCCATCGCCGACCACGGCACCCCGTCCAGCAGATGCGCGCGGCGCAGTTGATCGGCGACCCAGCCGGCCTCCTGCGCGGCGGATGCGAACAGCCGCACCGCGACCCGGCCGGCAGGCTGACCGTCACTGTCCTGGCCATCACTGTCCTGGCCATAACTGTCGCTTGTGGACTGAGTCGGCACCCGGTGCGGTCCGGCGCCGGGCAGCCGTTCGGTGAGCCGACGCACCGCCGTGGACACTGCCGGCGCCATGCGGTGATCGACGGCGAGTACCACGGTCCGCGCGGAATCGACATCGGTCAACAAGGTGGGATCGGCCCCACGGAAGGAGAACACCGTCTGGTCGGGGTCGCCGAACAGCACGCATTCCGCGCTGCCGGCGGCCAGTCGGGCGACCAGTTGGAACGCTTGCGGGTCCAGATGCTGTGCGTCGTCCACGAACAGGTGCCGCACCCGCGCGCGCTCGGTCACCGCCAGCTCGTCATCGCTGTCGAACGCGGCCAGTGCGCTGGCGACCAGTTCGGCCGCGTCCAGCGATCCGCCACCGCTGAGCAACGTCACCTGCTCGTACTGCTGGCCGAACGTGCCGGCAGCGACCCACTCCGCACGATCGTGCCGGCGGCCCAGCTCGATGAGATCGTCCGGCCCGATCCCCCGCTCGGCCGCGCGCAGCAGCAGATCCCGCAGTTCGGCGGCGAAGCCCGGCAAACCCAACGCGGGCCGCAGTTTCACCGGCCAGTCGATCGCGCCCCTCTCGATGTCGCCGGCCAGCAGGTCGCGCACCACCGCGTCCTGATCCGGGCCGGACAACAGTCGAGGCGGCGGTTCGCCGTGCAGGGCGGCCTGGGCTCGCAGCACCCCGAAGGCGTACGAGTGAATGGTCCGCACCAGGGGGGTGCGGGCGGTGCGGAGCCCGCCCTCTGGAGTACTCAGCAGCCGGCTGATCCGGGTGCGCAGCGCGGTCGCCGCGCGGCGGCTGGCGGCCAGCACCAGCACGCTCTCCGGGTCGGCGTGCCGGCCGAGAATCCGGTCCGCCACCAGTTCGGTGACCAGGGTCGTCTTGCCAGTGCCCGGACCGCCAAGCACCCGCAGCAGGCCGCCGGAATGCTCGAGCACGCGATTCGCGGCCGGATCCCAGCTGACCGGCTCTCGCACATCGGGGCGCACCAGGGTCACGCCGTGATGGAACCACGCACGACCGACATCACCGCCGCCGACACCCTGGGCGCTATCGGGCCACCCTCAGTCACCGAGTAAGCCGTCCAGTATTGGTAGTCCGCGTCGAAGATCAGTGTGCTCATATTCTGACGCTCACAAGGCGCGGAAGTGATTTGATGCGATCATGTCCGACGACCGGCCTCCGCTGCACCTGCACGAGCTCGGGTCGCCCGGCGGTCCGCCGCTGTTGGCGCTGCACGGCCTCGCCGGTCACGGCCGACGCTGGCGGGCACTGGACGGGCGCCACCCGTACCGGCTGCTGGCGCCGGACCTGCGCGGGCACGGCCGGTCGACCTCGCTGCCACCGTGGACCCTGGAGCAGCACGCGGCCGACATGCTGGCCGTGATCGACGGTCTGGGGCTGGCGGCGGTGCCCGTTGTGGCGCACTCGTTCGGCGCGGCGGTCGCGCTGCATCTGCTCCGGCTGGCGCCTGGGAGGGTGAGCAAGCTGGTGCTGCTGGATCCGTCAATCGGCCTGCGGCCGGAGCTGGCGCTGGATGGCGCGAGCCAGCCGGAGCCGTTGTTCGGCAGCCGGAAGCAGGCCTGGGCCGAGCAGCGGGCGAGCTGGCCAGCGGTGGTCCCCGATGCCGCGGTGGACGCGGAAGTGCACGACAACGTCGGCCAGGTCGGGAAGACCTGGCGATTTCGGTACTGCCCGCCGGCGGTCGTGACGGCGTGGAGCGAGATGAGCCGCGCGGCCGTGCTGCCCAGCCCCGGAACGCCGACACTGCTGGTGCGCGCGCTGGGCCAACCGTATGTTTCGCCGGCTTTCGTCAACGGCTGCCGGCTCGCGCTGGGCAGCGAGTTCACCCTGGTCAACCTTGACTGCGGGCACATGATCTACCTGGAACGGCCGGCGGAGACCGCCGAGCTGATCACTCGATTCGTTGGGCAGGGATGATGGACGATCAGTTGCACGAGCGGATTCGTGAGGTGGTGGCCGCCATTCCGGCCGGCTCGGTGGCCACCTACGGCGACGTGGCCGATATCGCCCGCGCGCCATCGCCCCGGCTGGTCGGCCGGGTGCTCGCCGAGGACGGGCACGATCTGCCGTGGCACCGGGTGCTGCGGGCCGACGGCACCCCGGCCCCGCACCTGGCCAGGGAACAGCTGGAACTGCTGCGCGCGGAGGGGGTGCTCGCGGCCGGCGAGCGCGTCGACCTGCGCCGTCACCGGTGGCCGGAGGCTCGTCAGGCCGAGCCGCCGACACTGTTCGAGCCGTAACCTGTCTCGTGTGGACCTGCCTGTGATGCCGCCGGTGCGACCGATGCTGGCCAAGGCGGTGCGCGAGGTGCCCCGCGCGCCCGGACTGGTGTACGAGCCGAAGTGGGACGGCTTTCGCTGCGTCGTGTTCCGCGATGGCCCTGATATCGAGCTCGGGTCGCGCAACGACCGCCCGCTGACCAGGTATTTTCCCGAGGTTGCCGAGATGCTGGCGGCCGCCCTGCCACCACGGTGTGTGGTGGACGGCGAGATCGTCGTCGTCACCGGCACCGGACTGGACTTCGACACTCTGCAACTCCGGCTGCATCCGGCAGCGTCCCGGGTGAAGAAGCTGGCCGCCGAGACACCGGCCAGCTTTGTGGCGTTCGATCTGCTCGCGGTCGGCGACCGCGACCTGACCGGTGAGCCGTTCGCCGTCCGGCGCGAACTGCTGGCCGAGGTCCTCATCGAGAGTTCCCGGGTGTATCTCACACCGCTGACCGAGGACCCGGACGTCGCCCAGGACTGGTTCGTCCGGTTCGAGGGCGCCGGGTTCGACGGCGTGATGGCCAAGGACGTCACCCTGCCGTACCAGCAGGACAAACGGGTGATGTGGAAGGTCAAGCACGAGCGCACCGCCGACTGTGTGGTCGCCGGGTTCCGCTGGCACAAGGACGGCGAGACGATCGGATCACTGCTACTCGGGTTGTACGACGAGCACGGCTCCCTGCACCACATCGGCGTGGCCAGCAGCTTCACCGCCGCCCGCCGCGCCGAGTTGGTGAGCGAGCTCGCGCCGCTGCGGGAGAACGCCCTCGACGGGCACCCCTGGGCGGAATGGGTGACGGCGGTGGCCGGGCAGCACGCCGGCCAGCGGACGCCGGGGGCCGTGAGCCGGTGGAGCGCCGGCAAGGACCTGTCCTGGGAGCCGCTACGACCGGAACTGGTGGCCGAGGTGCGGTACGAACACCTGCAGTCCGGGCGATTCCGGCACATGAGCCGGCTGGTCCGCTTCCGTCCCGATCGCACGCCGGAATCGTGCACGTACGCCCAGCTCCAGGAGGCCGCGCCCGCCGAACTCGCCACGGTGTTCGGGGTCCGGCGGTTCGGAGTGCGGTCGTGAGTGAGTCGATCACGCTGGACATCGACGGCACGGACGTCGCGGTGTCCAATCCGGGCAAGGTGTTCTTCAAGCAGCGGGGCGAGACCAAGCTCGACTTGATCCGGTACTACCAGGCCGTGGCCGAGCCGATCATGTCCACTGTCCGCGGCCGGCCGCTGCTGCTGGAGCGATATCCCGAGGGCGCGAGCGGGAAGTCGTTCTTCCAGAAGCGGATACCGAAGTCGGCACCGCCCTGGCTCACCACGACCGTGGTGTCCACCCCCAGCGGCACGCTGAGCGACGCACTCGTGGGCGCGAATCTCGCTCACCTGGTGTGGGCGATCAACCTGGGCTGCATCGGGTTCCACGTCTGGCCGATCCACGCGGCCGATCCGGAGATCACCGACGAACTCCGCATCGACCTCGACCCGTCGCCCGGCATCACTTTTGACGACGTTCGCGAGACCGCCGTGCGCACCCGCGAACTGCTCGGCGAGCTCGGCATCCTGCCGCACATCAAGACGACCGGCTCGCGCGGCCTGCATATCTACGTCCGGTTGCTGCCCCGCTGGGACGGCTACCAGGTCCGCGCCGCCGCCGTCGCCCTCGCCCGTGAGCTGGAACGCCGCCATCCGACCCTGATCACCGCCCAGTGGTGGAAGGAGGAACGCGGCCGCCGGGTCTTCGTGGACTTCAACCAGAATGCCCCGCACAAAACGGTTTTCGGCGCGTGGTGCGTCCGGCCTCGGGTTGGCGCCCAGGCTTCCACCCCGATCACCTGGGACGAGCTGACCGACGTCGCTCCGGACACCCTGACCATCGCCACCGTGCCCGATCTCGTGGCGCGCCGCGGCGACCCATGGGCCGAGATGAACGACCGTCCACAGTCGATTCAGCCGCTCCTGGACATGTACCGCCAGGATCTGATCGACGGCATGATGGACGCCCCATGGCCGCCGGTCTACCCGAAGCAGCCCGGCGAGCCGCCCCGTGTCGCTCCCAGCCGCGCCAAGCGCGCGTGACGGTTCAGTGGATGAGTTCATAGCGGCGGAATGGGTTGGTTCGGGGTTTCATCTGTGGGTCTATATAGGACGGTGGGATGAAGGTTGGTATCCCTTTGTCCATCACGATTTTCCAGCGGGAGTGGTGCACGAGGGTATGATGCTCGCGGCAGAGCAGGGTGAGATTTTCCAACGCCGTGGGGCCTCCGTCCGCCCAGTGCCGGATGTGGTGGACATCGGTCCAGTGCTGTGGACGCGGGCAGGACGGGAAGGCGCACCCGCCGTCCCGGAATACCACGGCTTTGCGGATCGCGGCCGGGATGGTGCGGGTCGACC
>DASZLR010000067.1:0-2054 GCA_035552275.1 Pseudonocardiaceae bacterium
CTACCGGGTCGCGCAGCAGGTCGCCGGCCGCGGCGTGGCGACCGCGTCCGTCCGGGAGCTGTGCCGGATGGCGGCGGCGCGGCACGGGCTGCGCACACTGCGGGCGGCCACCTCCCACGACAATGCCGCGTCCCAGAAGGTGCTGACCAAGGCCGGGTTCGTCCCGGTTGGCCCGGCCGCCCCGGCCGATCTCGGCGGTAAGTCGGGCACCTGGTACCAGCGCGACCTCCAGCCGTAGACCGTGATCTTGCTGGTGGGTCGGCTGTAGGAAGGCTGCGGCCACCGCTGATCATCGGTGTGTGAAGACTAACGATCTTGCGGTGGCCGCAGGTCACAACGTAGACCCTGCCCGCTGGCAGGAGGCGTTCAGAGGTCCTGATGAGCCGGATAGCCGGCCGGTTCGCTCGGGTTGAACCCGGCGCCGGGTACGGGGTTTGGTGCTGGGGCTGCTGTCGGACCTGCCGCGCAAGAACTGCTGGACCATCGCCGAGTGGGCCGCCTGAAAGGCAGGTGCGCAGTCACTATCGTTGTCCGGCAACCGCGAGGTTCACGATGTTCATGTTGCCGGTCGCCCATTTGAGGGTGAACGTCAGTCCGGAGATCCGCCAGCCGTCGGCGGTCCGTTCGAGCTGGTAGTCGTGGCGGCCGCCGACCGTCCAGATGGGACCGCCAGAGTGGTTGGTGTACACGTGCGTGCCCAGCATGTTGGCCGCGCAGGTTGCCTGATCGCCGTCGAGGGTGATCACGTGAGAGGTGATCATGTGGTGGACTGCGTCGAGGTTCTGCAGCGTCTGGCGCCATCCCTCGACGAACTCGGCGCGACCGACGGTCACTGGCTCGCCACCGAGGAGTGAGGTGCGGTCGCTGTAAACCGTGTCGGTGAACAGCTGCCCGAGCGCGTCCCAGTCGCGCGCGTCGAGCACCAGCACGAGGCGTCCGATCAACTCGAGGATCGCGAGGCGGTCCTCGGTGTCGGTTGGGGTGGAATATGACGTGGTCATGCTTGCTCCTTTGCGTGGCCGGTCCGAGCTTGGGTGTCTGCGAAGCGATGAGATCGTCCGCGAGGTTGCGAGCCGCTGGGCATCCAATCGGGACGGCTTCTTCGTCTATAAGTACGCGTCGAGCATGCCGAGCGATCAGGTGACTAGGCATCACCTGATCCGAGTTATTCGCGCAACCGGCACATGTCGACCAAGACCTGGGCCTGCACCTGGTCCTGGACTAACCTCGCCACTCACAAGACCCCCGCCATCCAGCAGTGGCTGGCCCGCCACCCCCGGTTCCGCCTGCACTTCACGCCGACCGGCTCGTCCTGGCTCAACCAGGTGGACGGTGGTTCGACGAGCTGACGAACCGCAAGCTCCGCAGGTCAGCGCACCGCAGCGTCACCGAGCTGGAAACTGGCATCCGCAAGTGGATCAACGAGTGGAACAAGGACCCGAAGCCGTTCGTGTGAACCAAAAGCGCCGACGAGATCCTGGAAACCCTCGCCGCCTACTGTGAACGAATTACTGATTCGGGACCATGGATCGCTAGGCCTCCTGATCCTTATCGGTCGCCACCCCTTCGGCCAGGCCGGTGTCGTCGGCGGCGGGCCGCCGCCGAGGTCGTGCCGGGCGGCCCAGTTGGCCGCCGCGACGTCGCGGATCAGGGGGCCGGCATTCGCCAGCCCGCTCGTGCACACCACCAGTGTGTCGGGCGGGGCGTCGGCCGGGAAGACGAGCGCGGCGTCGTAACGCGCCGCGTCGGTCCACACCATGGCGGCCTGGGCGAAGGCGGGCAGCTCGCCCGGCCGGCTGCGCCACACCGAAACGGCACCGGGCCGGTCCCGGCTCTACTCCCCGCCGGTCAGCCTGATCACGCGCCCCGGACCGCCCCGGAGATTCGTTACATAATTACGATGGACGATAACAAAGTGTAACAGTTTGCCGATCAGTGTCGGCCCTGGGCCCGTACCCTCGTGGTCGGGGAGATGGCCGGGCCGGCCGGGACCGTTGCGCACCGTGGAGGATGTCTGGTGACCTTGCCTGCCCGGCGCGCCACCATGGCGGGCA
>DASZLR010000068.1:0-19319 GCA_035552275.1 Pseudonocardiaceae bacterium
CGGCGAACGCGGCCGCCGCGCCAGGGCCGACCACAGCGATCGTCGCGTCCTCGGCGATCGTCTGGGCCGTCTCGCCCTGAATCTCCTTGATCTGCTGCTGATCACCCGCTGGCACCTGCGCCTGCGGGTTGTCCTGCGCGCCCTGACCTTTTGGGTTCAGCTCCTTGAAGTCCCCGGCCATCCCAGCCTCCCAGTTTCGCCGTCCGTAGCCCCGACCCAGCACAGTAGCCAGGTCAGTAGCTCGGACGGGTGGGAATGGGGAAACCGACTCAACTCAGGGCAGAAATCACTCGCCCGGAGCATCCCCGATCACAGGCGGGCACGGTCAGTGGTCGGGCAGGTCGCTGTCCCAGGTCGGCATGAGGGAGGACAGCCATTCGCCGGTCTCCTTGTACTTCGCGTAGTCCTCGGCATTGTCGGGGCCGCCGGCCGCCACCATCTCGTCGTAGGCGATCGCCATCGCGCCATAGATCTGGGACATCAACAACAGCTTCTGCTCGCCGCCGCCGAAAGTTCTGATCAGGTCGGCCGAGTCCTGCTCAAGACCCGCGAACTTGATCAGCCCCGGAAGCTCCTTGACGGTTTTCTTGACGGTCTCGCTGGTAGAGCCGTACGTGTCCGCGATTTTCGCCCACAGCGCGGCCTGCTGACGCGCCCATTCGCCGAAATCCTTCGGCTGCTTGATCTCGCCCGATTCATCGGTCACGCGGTCCATCATGGCAGCGATCGGCGGCGCGCGGGGCCAGTCTGACCGGTGTCCGGTTGGCCCGTTTTCGATGGGTGCAAGCCTTGGTCACTTCGGGTGGACTTCGTTGCGGCAGCTGAGAATACCGGGCATTCGGCGTCCTCTTCGGACAGGATAGGTGTCCCTCGCGCTACCGACAGGAGAGAAGTCCATGGAGGACACCGAAACGACGCTGCGCTCCGAGCATCTGGGCGCGGAGCTGCGGAAGTTGCGCAAGCGAGCCGCGAAGTCGTTGGAAGAAGCGGCCAAAAGCATCGACTCCGGTCCGCCGAAGCTGAGCAAGATGGAGACCGGCAAACAGGGCTGCAAGTTCGAGGACGTCGCCGGGCTGCTGGCCATCTACGGCGTCGGTGGCGCGCAACGAAAAGCGATCCTCGCGATGGCGCTGGAGGCCGACAAGCCCGGCTGGCTGCTGCGAACGTCCGCAGCAGAGCAGATCGAGACGCTGCGTCGTTTGGAACAGCGGGCCGACTCGATCACAGTGTTCCATCCGCTGTTGATTCCCGGCTTGTTGCAGACCGCGCCGTACATCCTCGCGGTGCTGAACGAGATCGGCGGGCTGTCGCAGGACGAAGCCAAGGACCGCTTGGCCGCCCGAATCCAGCGCCAGGATGTACTCCGTTTTCCGGTCACGCCGTTCACCGCGCTGATCGCCGAAGACGCGCTGCACCATCGGGTCGGTGGGAAGCAGGTGTTGCGCGATCAGCTCAAGTACCTGCTCGAAGCGGGTGGCAAGCCGAAGATCACTATCCGGATTGTGCCAAACCTTGACCGCGGCCATCCCGGCATGGACGGGCCGATCGTGCGGTTGAACCTGCCCGATCGACGCGGCGTGGTGCACTTGGAAAGTCGGGAATACACGCACTTTCTGGAAACGAAGCGGGACATCGACAGCTACGATCACGTCATCGAGCAGTTGACGGCCGTCGCGCTGGACGAGAGCGCATCGGCCCGACTGATCGCGGACGTGGTGGATGGACTTGAAAGGAACCCACAAGATGCACCAACAGCGGACCTGGCGTAAGAGCACCTACAGCGGCTCTAACACCGACTGTGTGGAGATCGCTTGGGATGCGGCCGTGACGACCGCGATCCGTGACTCGAAGCGGCCCGAGGCTGGCTCGCTGGCGTTGCCGGTGTCAGCGTTCCGGACGTTCATCGGCCAGGTGGCCGCTGATCGCTGAGAACTGGTGACGGGTTCCTTACGGATTCCGGTCAACCTGGCCTGTCGCTGGCCAAGACCGCCGGACGGGCGTCGAATAGAACCGTGAAGGATTCGGCGCTGCGGTGGTGGGTGGCGTCGCTCGTCGGCGTGCTGTCGATGGGCGCGGCGATCACCGCTGGCATGCTCGTCGCCGGTTTCGTCGGGGCCGACGCGTCCCCGTTCATCGCGGTCGGCGAGCAGGTGGTCGACCGCACGCCGACCGCCGTCCGCGAGTTCACCATCCGCAACGTCGGCACCAACGACAAAACCGTGCTGTTCATCGGTTTGGGCGTGGTGCTGTTCCTGCTCGGCATCGTCGCCGGCCTGCTGTCCCGCCGTCGCGCCTGGCCGGGCATGGCGATCGCCGTCGCCCTCGGCGTGCTCGGCTTCTGGGCGGTGCTCAGCCGCACCGACCTCGGCCAGCTCGCGTTCGTCGCGCCACTGGCCAGCCTGCTCGCCGGCGTGGTCGTGTTCGGCTCGCTGCGCAGCGCGGCCCAGCGCACCCTCCCGGTCAACGGCGAGTCGGTCGCGACCTTCGGGCTCGGTGCGGATCGGCGGCGCTTCCTGATCACTTCGGGAGTGGTGGCTGCCGGCGCGGCCATCGCCGGATTCGCCGGCCAATGGCTGGGCGGTTCGGCGGCCAAGACAACCGCGTCACGCGCCGCCGTGGGTCCGCTGGTGCCGGCGTTCCCAGTCTCGAAGGTCCCGGCGGGCGCCGACTTCACGGCCGATGGAACGCCGAGCTTCGTCACCGACAATGGGCACTTCTACCGAATCGACACCGCGATCACCGTCCCGCAGCTGACCACCGACGCCTGGTCGCTGCGCATCCACGGCATGGTCGACCGCGAACTGACCTTGCGCTACAACGACATCCGCAACCGTCCGCTGGTGGAGCGGGTGATCACGTTGTGCTGCGTGTCGAATCCGGTCGGCGGCCCGTACATCTCCAACGCCTACTTCATCGGCGTGCCACTGCGCGACCTGCTGCTCGAAGCGGGCGTGCACCCGGACGCCGACCAACTCCTGTCGACCAGCGTCGACGGCTACACCGCCGGCACGCCGGTGTCCGCCCTGCTCGACCCGAACCGGGGCGCGATGCTGGCCATCGGCATGAACGGCCAGCCGCTGCCGGTCGAACACGGTTTCCCGGCCCGGCTGGTCGTCCCCGGCCTGTACGGCTACGTCTCCGCGACGAAATGGGTCACCGACCTCAAGCTGACGACCTTCGTCGCCGATCAGGGCTACTGGATCCCGCGCGGCTATTCGGCGCTGGCTCCGGTGAAGACCGAGTCGCGGATCGACTCGCCGAGCTCCGGCGCGTCCGTGCCCGCCGGGCAGGTGACGGTGGCCGGCATCGCGTTCGCGCAGACCAAGGGCATCGCGAAGGTCGAGGTCCGAGTCGACGGCGGTCCGTGGCAGACCGCCCAGTTGGCAACGGAGGTGAGCAAAGACACATGGCGAATGTGGCGAGCGACGGTCAGCGTCCGGCCCGGTTCGCACACCGTCGAGGCGCGGGCCACCGACGACACCGGCTACACCCAGACGGGCGCGGTCGAAGACGTCATTCCGGACGGCGCGACCGGTTGGCCATCCGCCTCGTTCACCGCGAGCTGACGCCGACTAGCCCGTTTTGTCCGTTTGTTGGCCAGCCCGACGAAGGCCGGAATCGCGGCCACCACCGTCCTTACCGGCGACTTTGTGCATCCGTTCACAAGTTGGATACCGTGTTGACGTCACTCGTCGTGGTGCCAGCCGACCTATTCGACCAGCAACGGAGAACCAACGTGACGGTGCAACGTGGCCGAGGGCGGTCTGGCTCGCCCACCCCGGCTGATGCCGTCACCGAGGAAATGCCGCCCGTTTCCGGTGATATCGACATTCCCGGCCCGGAAACCGGCGAGCGTCCCGGTGTTCGGGAGCGGGCGCGCGGCATCCCGGAGGCCTCCGTCGCCCGGCTGGCCGTCTACCTCCGAGTGTTGGTCGGCATGTCCGAGCAGGGTGTGAACACCGTGTCCAGCGAGGAACTGTCCACCGCATCCGGGGTCAACTCGGCGAAGCTGCGCAAGGACCTGTCCTACGTCGGCTCATACGGCACGCGGGGCGTCGGCTACGAGGTCGCGGTGCTGATCGAGGAGATCGAGCGCATCCTCGGACTCACCCGCAAGCACAGCGTCGCGGTCATCGGCATCGGTAATCTTGGTCACGCTCTCGCCAACTACGGCGGCTTTCCCGGTCGTGGATTCCCGGTCACCGCGCTGTTCGACGTGGACGACGATCTGATGGGTGTGCCGGTCGGGGGCATTCCGGTCGATCATCTGGACGACATTCCGCGGGTCTGCGCCGAGCGTGAGGTGTCCATCGGCGTCATCTGCACCCCGGCCATCGCGGCCCAGGCGGTCGCCGACCGTTTGGTTTCCGCGGGCGTCCGATGCATCCTGAACTTCGCACCGGTCGTTCTCCAGGTTCCGGACGACGTCGAGGTGCGAAAAGTGGACCTTGCCGTCGAGATGCAGGTGCTGTCGTTCCACGTGGCTCGACGCGCCGACGAGCAGGGTCCGCAGCGCCGTGCCCCCGGGCGGCACGGCAGGACGGTGAACGGTGCGGAGGTGTCCGGCGTGAACGGGATGGTGATTCCCCGGTGAACGTGCTTGCCGTCGGGATGTCGCACCGCAGTGCGGGCGTGCCGATGCTGGAGCGCGCGTCGGTGCCCACCGCCGACCTGCCCAAACTCCTGCATGAGCTGCTGAGCTGCGGCGATGTCAGCGAGGTGATGCTGCTGTCGACCTGCAACCGGGTCGAGGTCTACGCCGTTGTCGAGACTTTCCACGGCGGATTCTCGGACGTGGTCAGTGTGCTCGCCCGGCACGCCGGCATGGATGTCGCCGAACTGTGCGACCACAGCTACGTGCACTACTCGGCCGCCGCTGTCGAGCACCTGTTCACCGTCACCGCCGGGCTGGACTCGATGGTTGTCGGCGAGGCGCAGATCCTCGGCCAGCTGCGCACCGCGTACGCCGCCGCCGACGAGAGCGGCACACTCGGCCGCGCGCTGCACGAGCTGGTGCAGTTCGCGTTGCGGGTCGGCAAGCGGGTGCACGCCGAGACCGGCATCGACCACGTCGCCGCATCGGTGGTCGGCGAGGCGCTGGCCGACGCGGACACCGTGCTCGGCGGCCTGGCCGGCCGGCGGGCGCTGATCGTCGGCGCCGGTTCGATGGGCGGCTTGGCCGCCGCCGCGCTGCGCCGCGCCGCCATCGGCGAAGTGACGATTATCAACCGCACCGAGGACAACGGCGCGCGGCTGGCGCGCACTCTCACCGAGGCCGGGGTGCCCGCCGATTTCGTCGGCCTGGCGGACCTGGCCGGCCAGATCGCGCACGCCGATCTGTTGGTGACCTGCACCGGCGCGGTCGGCACGGTCGTCTCGACGCGGACCGTGGCCGCGAGCGTGGTGGGCCGGGAGCGGCCGCTGGTGGTGTGCGATCTGGGGCTGCCCAAGGATGTTGACGCGGATGTCGCGGCGCTGCCCGGCGTGACCGTGATCGACCTGGACACGTTGTCCCGCCGACTTGAGGACGCCTCAGTCGGCCGGGACGCCGGTCGGGCGCGCGGCATCGTCGGCGACGAGGTGCGGAATTTCCTTGCCGCGCAACGGTCCGCCGAGGTCACCCCGACCGTCACCGCGCTGCGCCGGCGAGCCGCCGATGTGGTGGAAGCCGAACTGCTGCGGCTGGACGGCCGGCTGCCGGAACTCGGCACGGACGTGCGCGACGAACTCGCCAACACCGTTCGACGGGTGGTGGACAAGCTGCTGCACGCGCCGACCGTGCGGGTGAAGCAGTTGGCGTCCGCGCCCGGCGGTGCGAGCTACGCGGATGCGCTGCGCGAGCTGTTCGAGCTCGACCCGCAGGCGCCGGCCGTGCTCAGCGCCGCCCCCGCGACCGACCCGACTCAGTCCACTGTGGATGGTGAGGGTTCTTGACGACGACCCTGCGACTTGGCACGAGGGGCAGCGCGTTGGCGCTGGCTCAGGCGCAACGCACCGCCGACGCGCTGGAGGCCGCCGGCGCGGTGGTGGAGATCGTCACGGTCTCCACGCCCGGCGACCGGTCCAGCGCGCCGATCGCCGAGATCGGCATCGGCGTGTTCACCTCGGCGCTGCGCGACGCGCTGGCGGCCGGCGAGGTCGACGTGGCCGTGCACTCCTACAAGGACCTGCCGACCGAGCCCGATCCTCGGCTGGCGATGGCCGCCGTGCCGGTCCGCGAGGACCCGAGGGACGTGCTGATCGCCCGCGACGGCCTGACCCTCGGCGAGCTGCCGGACGGTTCGACCATCGGCACCGGCGCGCCCCGGCGGGCCGCGCAACTGGCGGCACTGGGCCTGGGCTGGAACATCGTGCCGATCCGGGGCAACGTGGACACCCGGATTCGCAAGGTCCACCAGGGTGAGCTGGACGCGGTGGTGCTGGCTCGCGCCGGCCTGGCCCGGTTGGGCCGGCTGGACGAGGTGACCGAAACGCTTGACCCCATTCAGATGTTGCCGGCGCCGGCCCAGGGCGCGCTGGCCATCGAATGCCGGGTGAACGACATGGACACCGAGCACCTGCTCGGTTCTGTGCTGGACGACGCGTCGACCAGGGCCGCGGTGACCGCGGAGCGGGCCATGCTGGCCGCGCTCGAAGCGGGCTGCCGCGCGCCGATCGGGGCGTTGGCCGATGTGGTCGAGGATCTCGACGACCAGGGCCGGACGATCCTGCGGTTGTCGCTGCGCGGAGTCGCGGCGACCCCGGACAACGAGCTGCTGCGTGCCTCGGCCGTTGCCGACCTGACCAAAGCGGACGAGCTCGGCCGGCTGCTGGCCGCCGAGCTGCTCGATCTCGGTGCCGGCGTGCTGTCCGGCCCCGAGTCATAATCGATGGAGAGTGCCTGAAATGACACGAAAGGCCCCCGGGCGAATCGCCTTCGTGGGCTCCGGTCCCGGCGACACCGGACTGTTGACCGTTCGTGCCGATGAGCTGTTGAAGCACGCGGAACTCGTGGTCACCGACCCCGATGTGCCGTCCACCGTGCTCGCCCAGATCGGCGAGTCGGTGGAGCTGCGGCCGGCGGTGGGCGAGCCCGCCGAGGTGGCTAAGGACCTGGTGAACGAGGCCAAGGCCGGCCGGTCCGTGGTGCGGCTGGTGGCCGGCGACCCGCTGACCCTGGACGCCGTGGTGCGTGAGGCGCAGGCGGTGGCCAAGACCACCGTCCACTTCGACGTGGTGCCCGGCGTTCCGGCTGGGACGTCGGTGCCCGCGTATGCCGGCGTCGCGCTGGGCGCGGTGCGCACCGAGGTCGACGTGCGCGGCGATGTGGACTGGGCCGCGTTGGCCGCGGTGCCCGGCACCCTGGTGCTGCACGCCACCGGCAGCCACCTGGCCGAAGCGGCGTCCGCGCTGGTCGAGCACGGCATGGCCGCGCAGACACCGGTCGCGGTGACGGCCGATGGCACTGGCAACGGGCAGCGCACGATCGACACCTCGCTGGCCTCGCTGGCGGCGGACGCCGGTGAGCTGTCCGGGCACCTGGTGATCACCGTCGGCGCGGCGGCCGCGCACCGGACCAAGCTGTCCTGGTGGGAGTCGCGGGCGCTGTACGGCTGGAAGGTGCTGGTGCCGCGCACCAAGGACCAGGCCGGCGACATGAGCTCGCGGCTGCGCTCGCACGGCGCGATCCCGGTCGAGGTGCCGACGATCTCGGTCGAGCCGCCACGCAGTCCGGCGCAGATGGAACGCTCGGTCAAGGGTTTGGTCGACGGCCGCTACCAGTGGGTGGTGTTCACCTCCACCAACGCGGTCCGGGCGGTGTGGGAGAAGTTCCGCGAGTTCGGGCTGGACGCGCGGGCCTTCTCGGGTGTGAAGATCGCCTGTGTCGGTGAGTCGACGGCGGAGAAGGTGCGCTCGTTCGGCATCATCCCGGAGCTGGTGCCCAGCGGAGAGCAGTCCAGCGAGGGCCTGCTGGCTGATTTCCCGCCCTACGACGACATTCTCGATCCGGTGGACCGGGTTCTGTTGCCCCGGGCGGACATCGCCACCGAGACACTGGCCGCCGGGCTGCGCGATCGCGGCTGGGAGATCGACGACGTGACCGCGTACCGCACGGTCCGCGCCGCCCCGCCGCCCGCCGAGACCCGCGAGATGATCAAGTCCGGCGGTTTCGACGCGGTGTGCTTCACCTCGTCCTCGACCGTCCGGAACCTGGTCGGCATCGCCGGCAAGCCGCACGCGCGGACGCTGGTGGCGTGCATCGGGCCGAAGACCGCCGAGACGGCGCACGAGTTCGGCCTGCGGGTGGATGTTCAGCCGGAGTTCGCCAACGTGGCCGCGCTGGTCGACGCGCTCGCCGAGCACGCCGCCCGGCTGCGCGCTGAAGGCGCCCTCCCACCACCCCGCAAGACCAAACGCGCCCGCCGGTAGCGAGTGCTCGTAGGGACATCCGCAAATGTGGTCGGCCGGGACAGGGAATGGGATGCCCTGTCCCGGTTCGTCACCAACGCGACCGCTGGCGCGACCTTGGGTGTGGTGTCCGGTCGTCGTCTCCAAGGCAAGTCATACCTACTGGCCGAGTTGTGCGCGGAAACCAGCGGGCTCTGCTTCGCCAGCGAGGAAACAACGGCCCGCGAGTCGTTGCGGCACATAGGGTCGGTGGTAGCCGAGTTCATCGGTGTCGGGGCGCCGTTGCGGTTCGCGGACTGGCACGATGCCGTCGACACATGGCAGGGCGCGCCTGTTGCTGTGTGGATCGGACGTCGCTCTCATGGAGCGGCTGCTGTCCGGGAACGCGCCCTTGTGTGGAATGGCTGGGCTGGAACTGATCGTGCGTCCGCTCGACTATCGGTCGGCCGCGCGGTTCTGGGGGATCGATGATCCTGCACTGGCGATGAAGGTCAACGCGATTCTTGGCGGCACGCCCGCCTATCGCTGGGAGTTCGTCGGAGGCGACACGCCGGACGGACCCGATGACTTCGACTCCTGGGTCGTGCGCACCGTATTGAACAGGGCGGGCCCACTGTTGCGGGAATCACGCTATCTACTCGAAGACGAGTTGGGGGTGAACAGCACTCGCACCCACCACGCCATCCTGTCCGCCATCGCTGACGGCAACACCGCTCGCGGAGGCGTTGGGCATTACCGCACTGTGTTGGAGGACGCCGGGCTGGTAGTCCCCGAGCACGACGCGTTCCGAGACAACCGAACGACGTTTCGGATCGCGGAGCCGCTGTTGACCTTCTATCACGCGGTGATGCGGCCGATCTGGACCGACCTGGAACACAGCAGGGATGCCACCGAGTTGTGGCGGCGCAACCAGCACCGGTTCACCGGGCAGGTGCTGGGGCCACATTTCGAGCGAACCTGTCGCTACTGGACCAGGCACATGGCCGGGCCTGATTTGTTCGGTGACTATCCGAATCGGGTCTGTGCCGGGACAGTCAACGATCCAGCGGCGAAAACCAACCACGAAGTTGATGTCGTCGTCTTCGGCCTGACTGATGACAACCAGCGCCCCATTCTCGCTATTGGCGAGGTGAAATGGGGCGAGACAATGGGGATGGGCCATCTCAACCGGCTGCGGCACATTCGTGGATTGCTGGCCGCGCAGGGCAAGCTGGGAGCCGAGACGGCCAAGCTCGCCTGTTATGGCGGCGCGGGCTTCACCGCCGAGCTCACCGCCGAGTCGAAGCGCAACGATGATGTGGTGCTGGTCGGGCTCGCCGACCTGTATTCGTGACGGGGCTACGCTGACTGCCTGAGACAAGGAGGCGTGCGGTGTTTCCGACTCATCGGCCCCGCCGGCTGCGGGGCACGGCCGCGCTGCGCCGGCTGGTCAGCGAGACCACGATCCGGCCGCGCCAACTGGTGCTGCCGATGTTCGTGAAAGAAGGCGCGACCGAGCCGATCCCGATTCAGTCCATGCCCGGCGTGCTCCAGCACACTTCCGACTCGCTGCGCAAGGCCGCCGTTGAGGCGGTGGCCGCCGGCGTCGGCGGGGTGATGATCTTCGGCGTGCCGGTGACCAAGGACGCGGTCGGCTCCGGCGCGACCGACCCGGACGGTGTGCTGAACGCGGCCCTCCGTGACCTGCGCTCCGAACTCGGCGACGACTCGGTGATCATGGCCGACACCTGCCTGGACGAGTTCACCGATCACGGCCACTGTGGCGTGCTCACCCCGGATGGCCGAGTCGACAACGACGCGACGCTTGAGGTTTACGCCGAGATGGCGGTCGCGCAGGCCAGTGCTGGGGCCCATGTGGTCGGCCCGAGCGGGATGATGGACGGCCAGATCGGCGTGATCCGGGAAGCCCTCGATTCCGCCGGCTATCTCGACACGAACATCCTGGCCTACTCGGCCAAGTACGCCAGCGCGTTCTTCGGTCCGTTCCGGGACGCCGTGGAATCCACCCTGACCGGCGACCGCAAGACCTACCAGCAGGATCCGGCCAACGGCCGGGAAGCCTTGCGCGAGGCGCATCTCGACCTCGCCGAAGGCGCGGACATGGTGATGGTCAAGCCCGCCCTGCCCTACCTGGACGTGCTGCGCTCGGTCGCCGAGATCTCCGACGTTCCGGTCGCGGCCTACCAGGTGTCCGGCGAGTACTCGATGGTCGAGGCCGCGGCGGCGAACGGCTGGCTGGACCGGCAGCGCACCGTGCTGGAGACGCTGACCGCGATCCGCCGGGCCGGCGCCGACCTGGTGCTGACGTACTGGGCGGCCGAGGCGTCCGGCTGGCTGGACCGCGACTGAGCTGGAACCGCCCCGAGATGGACACCCCGCTCCGCTGGGCATAACGTGCGGCAGGTGACGCTCCCGAATTACCCGACCAGCGGCAACGAGGCGGTAGAGCGGCCGGCGAAGCCCAAGGCTCCGGTCACGGTCAAGATCGCGTTCTCGCTGTCGCTGCTCAGCGCTATCGGCTTCGCGGTCGGCGGCTTGCTATATCTGCGCCAGGAGAACGCCATCCTGCAAGGCCTGTCGGCGAACCATCCGAAGGGGCTGCAGCCCAGCCAGTACGCCACCTATGCGAAGGACACCGTGGTCGTGGTCGCGGTCACCTCGGTGCTGTTCGCGGTGTTCTACCTGCTGCTCGACCTCGCCATGCTCAGTGGTCGGAATTGGGCGCGGATCACCATGACCGTGTTGGTGGTCCTCGGCATCGTGGCGAATCTGCTCGGCGGGATCGACTGGGCGACGCTGATCTTCCTCGTGGTCGCGCTGCTCACGGTCGCCATGCTGTACATGCCGACGTCGTCCGAGTTCTTCACCGCCGCGAAGCGGGCACGCCTGAACCGCTCATGACGGCCGAACAATCATCGCCGAATAATCATGACTGAGCCGGCGGACACCGACGACAACTTTGACGACCCTAGCCAGTCGGGACCGGTGCTGTACCGGGAGATCGGGTCGAGCTGGTGGCCGGTCGTCTGGGGACCGCTGTTCGCCCTGATCGGCGGGGGCGTCGAGGCGACCACCGGGCCGGTGCACGTGCTGGACTGGGTGTTGGTCGGCCTCGCGCTGGGCGGTCTCGCCGCGCTGTGGGCACAGGCCCGCCGCCGCTTCTGGTCCGTGACGCTCACCCCGCTCACCCTGCGCCAAGGTCGGGAAACCCTGTCCGTGCAGCGGATCGCCGAGGTTGACGAGGTGAACCAGCCGGTCGGCGCCCGGGTCCTCGGCGGCGGCTGGACCGTCCCGAAGAAACTCGGCGAGCTGCCGGTGAAGCTGACCGACGACAGCATCGTGGTCGCCTGGGCCCGGGATCCGGAAGCTCTACGAGCCGCGCTGCGCCCGCTGATCCAGCCGTGAGAGGCTAATCCACCGTGACGCCCGCGAGCACCATCGACACCGGCAGCGTCCCGGCTCATCGCGCTGGCCCGCCTCCCCGGCTGCACCAGCCCTGGCGGGGCTGGGTGGCGCTCGGCGAACTGCTGGTGGCCGCCGCTGCCGCGGTGTTCGGCGTGTGGTGCTGGCACCACGGCATCGGGCAGATCGTCACTCCGGTGCCCGGCCAGCCGCCGCTGGTGTCCACCGTGTTCTACGGCGACTGGATGTCCGGCGCCATCGGCCTGGTGCTGCTGGCCGGCTTGCTGGTGCTGGACGCCCTGCGGCACACGGCGCTGGCCGTCCGCGCCCGGCCGAAGAAGCAGAAGAACCCCGCACCGGAACCCGAACTCGAGTCCGAGCCCGGCGAGAACCTCTAAGCGAACTCGCAGGAAACTCACAGCAGGCGCACACTCCGGCTGACCAGGATCGTTGGTCAGGGAGACCGCTGGCAACGAGGGAGCGGGCAATGGCCGACCGGACGATGCTGCTCGTGGTAGAGGACGACACGAACATCCGCGACCTGCTGGCGGTCAGCCTTCGGTTCGCCGGATTCGACGTCGCCACCGCGGCGACCGGCACCGAGGCGTTGCGTGCTGTCGAGCGCCGGCCGCCCGATATGATCTTGCTCGACGTGATGCTGCCGGACCGGGACGGGTTCGAGGTGCTGCGTTGGCTGCGGGCCGGCGGCCACACCGTGCCAGTGCTGTTCCTCACCGCCCGAGACGGCGCCGACGACAAGATCACCGGGCTCACCATCGGTGGCGACGACTACGTGACCAAGCCGTTCAGCCTGGAGGAAGTCATCGCCCGAGTGAACGCCGTGCTGCGCCGCACCAGAGGTGTGGCCGAGCCGACCGAGGCTCCGTTGCGCTACGCCGACCTGGAACTGCGGATCGAGAGCCACGAGGTCCGCCGCGACGACAAGCTGATTCAGTTGTCGCCCACCGAGTTCAAGCTGCTGCACTACCTGATGCGCAACGCCGGCCGGGTGGTGTCCAAGGCCCAGATTCTGGACCAGGTCTGGCGCTACGACTTCAACGGTGAGGCGGGCGTGGTCGAGTCATACATCTCCTATCTGCGGCGCAAGGTGGACTGCGTCGAGCCGAGGCTGATCCACACCGTGCGGGGGATCGGTTACGTGCTGCGGCTCGCCGCGCGCTGACACGGCTGACGGGTGCTGGTGTGAACATGGCTGGACGAGCTCGGTGGCGCCCTCTCGCCTGGCTGGCGAGGTTGGGCCGCCTGCCGCTGCGGGTTCAGCTCGTCGCGGTGATGGTGGTGTTGCTGGCCGCCGCGCTGTTGGGCACCTGGTGGGCCGCGTCTGCGGAGATGCGGCAATATCTGTTGCGCCAGTTGGACAGCCGCCTGGAACACACCACCAGCCAGATCGCCCGATTCGCGTCCAACCCGCTGGCGCTCAAGCCCACGAAGGGTCCAGGGTTCCCCGCTGCCGCTTATGTTGTGGAGACGCGCGACAAGAACCATCTCACCGTTGTGCAGAGCGGCCCGGTCGCCGCCGGCGATCTGCCGGATATCCCAGACAATCCGGTGCTGGACCAGCCGTTCACAGTGTCCGCAAAGGACGGTGCGCGGCAGTGGCGGGTGCTGGCGGTGCAGGTTGTCGGAGCGGACGGCGGCCCGCCGGTGGTCGTCCAGGTGGCCGCCGATCAGAGCGACGTGGACACTGCCAACGGCGACCTGACCCGCCGGTTCCTGCTGATCGCGCTCGGTGGGCTGGTGCTGATGGGGATCGCCGCGCTGGCGCTGGTGCGCGGCAGCCTGGCGCCGTTGGAAGAGGTCGAGCAGACAGCCGAGGCAATCGCCGGTGGCGAGATGTCCCGGCGGGTTCCGGTGCGTCGGCCCGGGACCGAGGTGGGCCGGCTGGCCAGCGCCTTCAACGCCATGGTCGACCGGATCGGCAGCCTGCTGCGGGCCCGTGAACTGTCCGAGACCTCGGCCCGACGGTCCGAGGAACGGATGCGCCGGTTCGTGGCCGACGCCAGCCACGAACTGCGCACCCCGCTGACCTCGATTCGCGGCTATGCCGAGTTGTACCGGCAGGGCGCGGTCACTGACCCGGAGGACGTGGCCAGCGTGGTGCGGCGGATCGAGGACGCCGCCGCGCGAATGGGCCTGCTGGTGGACGATCTGCTGCTGCTGGCCCGGCTCGACCAGCAGCGGCCGCTGGAACGCACCCCGGTCGACCTCGGTGTGCTGGTGGTCGACGCGGTACACGATGCCCATGCCACCGATCCCGGCCGGCCGATCGGCCTCCGCCTGCCGCCGGCCGATCCGACCACAGAGGCCAGTCAGGCCACTCAGGCCACTCAGGACACGGCTGACAGCTTTGCCGAGAACGCCGGCAGCTTTGCCGGGAACGGTGACGACGCCGACGACGCCGACGACGCCGACGACTTTGACGACGCTGACGAGCCGGTGGCGGTGCCGGTGCTCGGCGATGAAGCCCGGCTGCGGCAGGTGATCGGCAACCTGGTCAGCAACGCGATCAACCACACCCCGCCCGACACACCCGTCGAAGTTCGGTTGCGCACCGAGGATGGCTCGGCGGTGCTCGAAGTCGCGGACTCCGGACCGGGCCTGTCGGCCGAGCAGGCCGAGCGGGTGTTCGAGCGGTTCTACCGGGCCGATCCGGCGCGCGGCCGGGTCAGCGGCGGCACCGGGCTGGGCCTGGCGATCGTGGCGGCGCTGGTGGCCGCGCACGGCGGCCGGGTCGAGGTGGACACCACGGTCGGCGCCGGCACCACGTTCCGCGTTTACCTGCCGCTGTCCAGTTCCTGAGCCGCGCCGCTCGTTAACCGTGAATCCTGGCATGTGGTCGATGGCCCGCGCCATCATTCGGACACGGAGAGTTCCCGCTAGTCTCGCCTGACCGACCGTGGAGGAGGGGCGCCGGCCGTGCTCAGGTTCCTGGCCCGCAGGATGGCCAACTACCTGGTGCTCTGCCTGCTCGCGGTGTTCGGCACGTACGCGCTCGCCGCGCTCACCTTCGACCCGATCGCCGCGCTGAAGCGGCGCAATCCGCCGCCGCCGGCCGCCACCATCGCGGACAAGGCGCATCAGCTGCACCTCGATCAGCCCATCCCGCAACGGTTTCTGGGCTGGCTGGGCGGCACGCTGCACGGCGATTTCGGCCTCACGGTGTACGGCGATCCGATCAGCCGGGACCTGTGGTCGCGGGTCGGGGTCAGCCTGCGGCTGTTCGGCTTCGGCACGCTGTTGGGCGTGTTGCTGGGTGTCGCGCTGGGTGTGCTCGGCGCGGTCCGCCAGTACCGGACCTCGGACTACGTGACCGCGTTCGCGTCCTATGTGCTCATCGCGGCCCCGGTGTTCGTGCTCGGCACCCTGCTGAAATTCGGTGCCACTCAACTGAACCTGGCCGTCGGCGTGCCGCTGTTGCAGTTCAGCGGCGAGGCGACACCTGGCTTCACCGGCGGGCTGGGCGCCGAACTGCTGGACCGGTTGCGGCACATCGTGTTGCCCACACTGGCGATCTCGCTGGGCTCGGCGGCGTATTTCAGCCGGTACCAACGTAACGCGATGCTGGACGTGCTGGGCGCGGACTTCCTGCGCACCGCACGGGCCAAGGGCCTGACCTACGGCCGGGCGCTGGTCAAGCACGGCCTGCGCACCGCGCTGATCCCGATGGCGGCGCTGTTCAGCTACGGGTTCACCGTGCTGATCGTCGGCGGGCCGTTCACCGAGTACATCTTCGGCTGGTACGGCATGGGCGACTGGCTGATCACCGGAATCCAGACCCAGGACGCGAACCTCACCGCGACGGTGACCCTGTTCATGGCGATCTGCGTGCTGGTCTCCGGTCTCGTCGCCGACCTCGCCTACGCCGCCCTCGATCCGAGAGTGCGGATGTAGCCCGTGTCGATCATCGTTGAAGAAGATCAGCCGCCGGTCGCCTCGCGCGCCCGGTCGGTGCTGCGCCGCCTGCGGCACGACCGGCTGGCGATGTTCGGCGCGATCGTGATCGTGGCATTGTTCGTGCTCGCCTTCGCCTTTCCGTGGTACTGGCCGTGGGGTTATCAGCAGGCTGATCCGAACGCGTTCCTGTCGGCGCCGTCCGGAGCGCATCTGTTCGGCACCGACCCGGACGGCTTCGACATGTACGCGCGGGTGATGCGCGGGCTGCAGAAATCGCTGGTGATCGGGCTGCTGGTCGCGGTGTCGTCCACCACCACGGCGGCGGTGGTCGGCTCGGTGGCCGGCTACTTCCGCAGCGCGCTGGACCGCACCCTGATGTGGCTGGTCGACCTGCTGCTGATCCTGCCGAACTTCCTGATCCTGTCGGTGCTGTCGCCGGCGTTCCGGGGCCGGTCGTGGCTGTTCTTCGTGGTGCTGCTGGCCGCGTTCATGTGGATGATCACCGCGCGGGTCGTGCGTGGAATGACGCTGACGATCAGCGAGCGGGAGTTCGTGCGCGCGGCGAAGTTGATGGGTGTGCCGGCCTGGCGGGTGATCGTCCGGCATATCCTGCCGCAGATGTCGTCGCTGTTGATCGCGGATGCGACGATCAACGTGGGCGTGGCCATCCTGACCGAGACCTCGTTGAGCTACTTCGGTTTCGGCGTGCAGCCGCCGGATGTCTCGCTGGGCACGCTGATCGCCGACTCCACCGATTCGGTGCTGAGCTTCCCGTGGCTGTTTTTCGAGCCGGCCGGGTTTCTGGTGCTCACCGTGCTGGCGGTGAACCTGGTCGGGGACGGTGTGCGGGACGCGCTTGATCCCGGCTCCCGCCGTCGGTTCCGCGGCCGTTCTGGTCGGACGCGGCGGCTGCATCGTTCGGGTGGTCGTGGCGCTCGTAGTCATGATGTTCATGATCGCCATCATGGACCGACTCATGGCTAGCGCGCCACTAATTCAGGTCCGCGATCTGCGTGTCGTCTTTTCAAGCGACGACACGCCGACGCCAGCGGTCCGCGGAGTGAGCTGGGACCTCCGAGCCGGCGAGGCGTTGGGCATCGTCGGTGAGTCCGGCTCCGGCAAATCGGTGTCGTCGCTGGCGGTCATGGGCCTGTTGCCGGACAGCGCCACGGTGACCGGCTCGGTGCGGTTGGCCGGCGAGGAACTGCTCGGCCGGTCCGACAAGGAGATGTCGGCGGTGCGCGGCCGCCGGATCGCGATGGTTTTCCAGGACCCGATGTCCGCCCTGACCCCCGTCTACCCGGTGGGCGCGCAGGTCGCGGAGGCCGTCCGGGCGCACGACAGGACGATCAGCCGTGCCGCCGCGCATCGTCGTGCGGTGGAATTGCTGGACTTGGTCGGCCTGCCGGACCCGGCCCGCGCGGCGGCCGCGTTCCCGCACGAGTTCTCCGGCGGTATGCGGCAGCGGGTGGTGATCGCTATCGCCATCGCCAGCGATCCGGACGTGATCATCGCGGACGAGCCGACCACCGCGCTCGACGTGACCGTGCAGGCGCAGGTGTTGGACGTGCTGGCCACCGCGCGGGAGGTGACCGGTGCGGGAATCGTGCTGATCACCCACGATCTCGGCGTGGTCGCCGGGCTCGCGGACCGCGTGCTGGTGATGTACGCCGGACGGGTGGTGGAAGCCGGCGCGGTCGAGGACCTCTACCAGCGCCCGCGAATGCCCTACACCCTTGGCCTGCTCGGCGCGGTTCCCCGGCTGGACGACCGGCCCGACGCGACGCGACGCCGTGCGCTGGTGCCGATTCCCGGCCGCCCACCATCCCTTGTGGATATTCCGACCGGCTGTCCGTTCGCGCCGCGTTGCCCACTGGCTGAGGACGCCTGCCGCGCGGCAGAGCCGGAGTTGCTGCCGGTGCCGGACGCCGCCGACCCGAACCACCGCGCGGCCTGCGTTCGGCTGGCCAGAGTCGCCGAACTGGCCGAGCCCGACCCCGTGGCGACGGCCGCCCGCATCTACCGCACCCCGGCACTGGAAGCCCCGAGCGCCCCGCCGCAACGCACGAACCGCGAGCCGGTGTTGGTGGTGTCCGAACTGGTCAAGCACTATCCGGTGACCAAGGGGCTGGTGTTCCGCCGCTCCGTCGGCACCGTGCACGCGGTGGACGGGGTCAGCTTCGATCTGGTCGAGGGCGAGACGCTGGGCCTGGTCGGGGAGTCCGGGTGCGGGAAAACCACCACGCTGACCCAGATCCTGGAACTCGCGCCGCCGGAGCGCGGCTCGATCGAGCTGTTCGGCTCGCCGGTCGACACCCTGGACCGGGCCGGTCGCAAGGCCTTGCGGCGCGACATCCAGTTCGTCTTCCAGGACCCCATCGCCGCGCTGGACCCGCGAATGCAGGTCGGTGACATCGTCGCGGAATCGCTGTGGTCGCAAGGGAGATCGGCCCGCAGTGCGAGGGCGATCGTGGCGGAACTGCTGCGGCTGGTCGGCCTGAGCCCGGCCGACGCCGCACGGTATCCGGGCGAGTTCTCCGGCGGCCAGCGGCAGCGCATCGCCATCGCCCGCGCGCTCGCGCCCGAGCCAAAGCTCGTCGCGCTGGACGAACCGGTGTCCGCATTGGACGTTTCGGTGCAGGCCGGAGTGCTCAACCTGCTGGCCGATCTGCGGGCCAGGCTCGGCCTGTCCTACCTGTTCGTGTCGCACGATCTCTCCGTGATCCGGCATGTCGCGGACCGGGTCGCGGTGATGTACCTGGGCCGGATCGCGGAGATCGGCGCGGCCGACGCCATCTTCGGCCGCGCCGCGCACCCGTACACCCAGGCACTGCTGTCGGCCGTGCCGATTCCCGATCCAGTGGCCGAGCGTCGCCGGCCGCGCATCGTCCTCACCGGCGAGCGGCCGAACCCCACGAATCCGCCGTCCGGCTGCCGATTCCGCACTCGCTGCCGCACCTTCACCGAGCTGTCCAGCCACGAACGCCGGGAATGCGTCGAGACGGCCCCACCGCTTCGGCCGTTCGGACCAGACGAGGATCATCTGGTTGCCTGCCATTATCCGCATTCGATGCGGCTCATTCCTGTCAACGGTCAACCCGGTCCAGAGGATGAGACCGGGGGCCGAACATCGGGATGATTCCTAAGCTGTCAGGCATTCACCATCACGGGAGGTCGAACGGTGCTGAGCCGGAAATACGAGGAACGCGGCGCGGTGCTGGTGGTGGCTGTGCTGGCCGCGGCGATGGTGTTGGCCGGCTGCGGTTCCAGTGGGCCGAGCCTGGCCAATGACCAGCAGTTGGCGAACCAGACCCTGGACATCAATCCGCACGATCCAGCCACCCTGGCGGACGGCAACTTCGTGTTTCCATTGGACTTCTGGGAGCCCAACTGGAACGGCAATGAGATCGACGGCAACGACGAGAACGAGCCGCTGCTGCTCAACGCGTTGATGCCGAGGCTGTTCTTGATCCAGCCCGATGGCACTTCGAAGATCAATCCGGACTACCTGACCTCGGCCGCGGTCACCTCGACCAACCCGCAGGTTGTCACCCTGGACATCAATCCCCAGGCGCGGTGGACCGACGGCACGCCGCTGACCTGGCGAGACATCC
>DASZLR010000069.1:0-22964 GCA_035552275.1 Pseudonocardiaceae bacterium
TGGCTGAAGTTCAGCCGGGCAACATCCATCCCGGCCGCGACCAGGTCGCGGAGCTTGTCCGCGGTGCTGGTCGCCGGACCCATCGTACAGACGATCTTCGCTCGTCGGTTCACAATTCCCATAGCGTAGACCCCTCTCCTGGACCGATCCAGCGCGGCCGGAGGAGTTTCCGCCTCATTTCCTCTCTGTTACCCGCTGACCCGCCGATCGGCCGGCTGGCCGACGTGATCGGCAACCCACTCGTTCAACGGACGCAACACCCGCCACGCCGCGCGGACCCGATCCAACGTACGCCGGTCGTGCAGCGCGTCGTCCGGCTCCCACTGGACCATCGCGTACACCGCCTTGCGGCGCAGCAGGTCGATCCGCGGATGGTCGACGGTGAAGCCGCGCGGCGCGGTCCGCAACTGTTCGCCGCGCACCTCCCAGCCGTCGCCGGTCAGCCGGTCGAGGATCTTCGCCAGCGACTCGCCGCGCCGGTCCTCGGCGACGGCCACGCGGTAACGGCCGAGTTGAGCGGGCCACATGTGGAACGAGCCGCCGCCGACCCGCAGCCCGTCCGCGCCGACCTGCAGGTAGCAGGCTCCCGCTCCCCTGGCCCGCTCGATCACGCCGCCGCAGTGCGTCTTGTACGGTGACTTGTCCTTGGCGAACCGGACGTCCCGGTACGGCCGGAACACCTTGGCACGGCCCATGTCCGCGAACTCGTCGGACAGTTCGGCCAGCAGCGCGAGCATCGGCGCGCGCACGTCCGACTCGTAGACGTCCCGGTTGTCCGTCCAGTACGCCTTCGAGTTGTCCGCGATGATGCCGTCGAAGAAGTCGATCGACCGTTCGCCAAATCCGGTGAACCCGTCCACGGGATCAGCCTAAAACGTGACTTCTGCGGCAGACTGTGCGCGGTCGGACACCGCCCTGGAGCAAGATCCTCATGCCGTTGAAGCACGACACGTTGTCCGGTTGGCTGCGCACGCTCGACGCGGACGCACTCGCCGAAATCCTCCGGCGCCGCCCGGACGCCGCCAGCCCACCGCCGAAGTCGATGGAGGCCCTGGCCGAACGGCTTTCGGTGACGAATTCGGTGTACCGCGCCCTGGACGCGCTGGACCAGGCCGCCCTGGACTTGTTGCAGGCGGTGCAAACCCTCGGCGACGGCTGCCTGACCGGCGATCTCGGCCGGCTGGTCCGCGCCGGAACCCGGGAGAAGCGCGCGGAGCTCGACCGGTGCCTGACCGAACTGCGGCGCCGGTCGCTGGTGTGGCCGGGCACTGGCGGATCGTTGCGGCTGGCGCAACCGCTGCACGCCGGCAACTCCGCCGGGCTCGGCTTCGGCGCGAGCCTCCGCGACCTGCTGACACCGCTGGTGAACACCACCCTGCACCGCATCGCGGCGGCATACGGCCTGCGGGCCCGGAAGTCCAAGACCGACGCGGTGAACGACCTGATCACCGTGCTCGCCAAC
This sequence comes from Pseudonocardiaceae bacterium, assembly GCA_035552275.1. GTDB lineage: Bacteria > Actinomycetota > Actinomycetes > Mycobacteriales > Pseudonocardiaceae > DASVLX01. The sequence continues at coordinate 1,463 of DASZLR010000069.1, forward strand.
GCCGATCGGGTGCGCGCCATCGTCGCGGGCGCACCGGATGAGGTGCGGCCGCTGCTGGACGAGTTGGTGTGGCACGACCCGACCGTTCGATCGCCGGGGCGGCTGTCACTCAAGGAGCGGGACCTGTGGGGACCGCCGGCGCAGCAGTGGCTGATGAGCCGCGGCCTGCTGCTGCCGGCCGACCAGACGACCGCGACGATGCCCAAGGAGATCGCGCTGGCGTTGCGCGGCCCGGACCACGCGGTGCCGATCCGCAGCGCGCCACGCGTTCCGCGATTCGGTGAGCACACCCAGTCCGGTGTGGACAATTCGGCCAGCGCGTCCGCGATGTACACTGTGGACGGTGTGGCGCAGCTGATCGAGCTGTGCGACCGGTCGCCGCTGGCAGTGTTGCAGAACGCGCCCGGCGGCGTCGGGACTCGGGAACTGCGCCGTGTCGCGCGAATCCTGTCCACCACCGAGGAACAGGTGCGGCTGTGGTTGACCCTCGGCTACGAAGCCGGCCTGCTGGCCAAGGATCTCGACGCGCCCCCACCGCCATCGCCGAGCCATCCGTGGATCACTCGGGATCCGAACGAGCTGATCCTGCCGACCGCACGGGCGGACGCCTGGCTGGCCAACGCGCCGGCGCAGCGGTTGCCCGTGCTGCTGTCGACCTGGTGGAACCTGCCGGCGGCGCCGACGTTTCCGGTGCACGACCTGAAGTCGACGTCCGCACTGCTGTCCATGAAGGACAGTGCCGATCGGGAGCTGCGGCACGAACTGCTGGGCTGGCTGGCCGAAGCGCCGCCGGGCCACGCGCTGCTCGACCTCGGTGAGCTGGTGGCGCACCGGTGCTGGCTGCGACCGCGCGTCCACCAGGACCGGGACAGTCTGACGACGCGGGTCGAGACACTGTTCGATGAGGCCGAACGGCTCGGCGTGACCTCCGGCTGGGCGCTGTCGTCCTGGGGCCGGACGCTGGTCGTCGACCCCGAGATGACAGCGCCCGGCTTGGCCGAATCGCTGCGTGACACGCTGCCCTCCGCGACGACGACCGCGCGGTTCCAGGTCGATCTCACCGCCGTGGTGGCCGGCAGTCCGTCCGCCGGGCTGGCCGCGCTGCTCAATCTCGTGGCGGACGCGCAGGATCGGGACACCGCCTCGGTCTGGCGGTTCAGCCCGGCCAGCGTGCGCCGGGCGCTGGACACCGGCTGCACCGCGGCTCAGTTGACCACCGAGCTGACCGAGGTGTCCGCCGGCGGCGAACTGCCGCAGCCGCTGCTGTATCTCATCAATGACGTCGGCCGCCGGCACGGCGAGCTGGCGGTGCGCTCGGTCGGCTGCTGCGTGATCGGCGAGGACCCCGCGCTGCTGGCCGAGATCGCCGCGCACAGCGGGCTGACCACGCTCCGCCCGCAGCTGCTCGCGCCGACCGTGCTCGCGTCCGCCGGGTCCGTGCGGGACACCATCGAGCTGTTGCGCCGCAACGGTTACGCGCCCGTGCAGAGCAAGGATGGGCAGGCCGTGGTGGAACGGCCTGAGGTGCGCCGGGCACCGACGCCGGAGCAACCGCACTCCATCGTGCCGCCGCCCTGTCGGACGGTGGTCGAGCCCGAGCAGGCCGCATCGCTGGCCCGCATCCTGCTCTCCGGCGACGTGCCCGAGCCCGAGCCCGCCACGCGACGGAACTCCGGCTGGTCGCGGAACACCGCAGAGGTGGTGCGGGACCGCGCGGAACGGTTGTCACAAGCCGAAATCGACCTGCTCGCCGACGCCATCGACGGCAGCACACCGGTCGAGATCGACTACATCGAGCAGGGCATCGGACACTCCCGCCGGGTCATCACGCCGAAGTACCACTACGGCGACCGCCTGCACGCCTGGTGCCACGCCCGCAAGGAAGATCGTTCCTTCCGGGTGTCCCGCATCCAGTCCGTCTGCGCTGTATAAGCGCCATTCGGGGATGGTGTGACGGCGCTCAACCGAAAGAGTGATGGACGCCGGCCGGAACGCGTGTATGGTGGCTTGTGGGGGTTAGCTCGCTAATGGGCTGTTCCCGCGACGGCGAGTCGAGTGACACGGGGGATTACTGGGGATGATATTGAGCACGAACAGTTGATCGGTGGACGCTTCATGTCGCTTGTCGACGTGGTCTGCCGATTCAACGATCTCAGCGATACCGAAAACATGGACTGAGCAGCGGCACAACGGCACGCTGTTCGGGAATGGTCAATTTGGCCATTCCGCATTTCTGGCTGGCTTTCGCCAGCCATCCTATGAGGGGGTTGCACATGAATACCATCCATTCACGCCGGGTCCGAACACTCGGTATCACCGGCGCCCTGATCGGCGCCGCGGCCGCCGTCACGCTGGTCGCGGCGCCGGGTGCCAACGCTGCCACCGGGCACACCACCGTGCTGACGGCTCCGCTGACCGCGCACCAGGTGGTACGTGCCGTGCCGAACGGGGCTGCGGAGAACCTGCTCCTGGACGACGGCCGCACCATCACGGTCAGTGCCCAGCAGTACCAGGTGGTGCGCACGGGGTCGGCGGACCGGGCACGACCCAACGGTTCCGTCCAGGGAGACTGTGGGGAAAGCTACATTTACATCGATGATCTGGGCGGCGGCACGGCCGAATTCAACACCGGCGCCGAGTCGTATCTGGGTCCGATCGCCTACGGTTCGGCGACTGTGGGCTGGAGCAACGCCGACACCGGCGCCAACAACACATTCAACCTGCCGGTGACCGCGAACAACGGCGCCAGTGCCTGGGACGCGTTCACCGACGACAACACCGGCGCCGGCACTGTCAGCGCGGATCTGTCCGGCGATGTCGTGATTGACTCGGGAACGGTGTGCACCATCGACTACCCGACCGACACCGAGGGCGTCAGCTAGTCAGACGGCCAGTCTGGGGTGACCCGCTGTTCGGGGAATGACCGTCGTGGACATTCCCCGAACAGCGGCGTAGAGAGGAAGACATGTACGTCGCAACGTCTTCGCCGCAGCCTGCTCGTTGGCGGGTTGCCGTCGACACCCCGCGCGAATTGCATCGGGCGCTGTTCTTCCGGGACGCCCTCCGGCTGCCGACCCTCCCGGGCGCGGGTCACCTGACGATCCCGGCGCCGGAACGGTCGACCGAGGGGTCCGATCGGCTCGCGCTGGCGTGGAGTCACTGGTGGTCGTCGTTGCTGGCGCACCTGCGCGGCGGCCCGGTCGCGCTCGCCGCCCACGCCGGCGCACCGGGCCTGGACGTTGATCCCGAGTTGGATCGACTGCTGGCCGACGGCGAGGGCGAGTTCAAACGCTGGTGGACTGGCGCCGGCCGAGACCAGCGCGGGCACAAGCTCGAGTTGGCGCACGCGGCGCGCAAGGCCACCCGAGCCGAGGCCGACCTGCTGGCCAGCCGTGGCCAGCAGGTGCTGCTCGCTGTCGACGTGATCAGCCTGGACGGTCCGTTCCGGCATGCCGTTTCCCGCGATCACGTCGTCGTCAGCACCGCCGCCCGTGCGCAGGCCGACTACCCGGAATGGCTTGCCCGCACAGTGTTTCCCACATAGGTCCAACGGTCGCGCGAGGCTATGTCAGACGACGGCGAGTGGGAGCAGGTTGGCGGCGACTGGGGCGGGCAGGTCGGAGGCGCCGGTGAGGTAGCGGTCCACCGCGTGCGCGACCGAACGCCCCTCGGCGATCGCCCACACCACCAGCGACGCGCCCCGGTGCGCGTCCCCGCAGACGAACACGCCCGGCGCGTCGGTCTGCCAGTCCGAACCGCAGGACAGCGTGCCCCGCCCGGTCAACGACAACTCGAGCCCGTCCAGCAGCGGCATGTGCTCGACGCCCTCGAAGCCGACCGCCAGCAGCACCAAGTCCGCCGGGATGGTCTCGACCTGCTCGGACATCGGGATCACCTCGCGCCGCCCGGTCTCCGGGTTGCGGCGCACCACCACCTCGCGCAGCTCGATCGCGCGCACGTGTCCGTCGTCGTCGCCGATGAACCGCTGCACGGCGACCGCGAACTTCCGCTCGCCGCCCTCCTGGTGCGCGGGGTAGGTGCGCAGGATCCACGGCCAGGTCGGCCATGGCGAGATGTCGTCGTCGCGGGCGGTCGGCGGTTGCGGGTACTGGTCGAGCTGGGTCACCGACGCCGCGCCCTGTCGGGTGGACGTGCCGTAGCAGTCCGCGCCGGTGTCGCCACCGCCGATGATGACCACGTGCTGGCCCTTGGCGTCGATCGCGCTCGGCCCGTCGCCCTCGCAGGCCCGGTTGGCCGGCACCAGGTGCTCCATCGCCAGGTGCACGCCGACCAGCTCGCGACCGGGCACGTCCGGGGTGTCCCGACCGCGCAGCGCGCCGACCGCGAGCACCACCGCGTCGAACCGGGCATGCAACTCCGCCACCGACAGGTCGTCGGGCTTGTCGCCGCCGACCTCGCAGCTGGTGACGAACTTCGTTCCCTCGGCCCGAAGTTGCGCCAATCGACGGTCCAAAACGGACTTCTCCATTTTGTACTCGGGAATGCCGTAGCGCAGCAGGCCGCCGAGCCGGTCGTCCCGCTCGAACACGGTGACCTCATGGCCCGCCCGGGTGAGCTGCTGGGCGGCGGCCAGGCCGGCCGGCCCGGAGCCGACCACCGCGACCCGCTTGCCCGAGGACACCACGGACTGCTGCGCCTGCACCAGACCGTGCTCCCAGGACACGTCCGCGATGGTCTCCTCGACCCGCTTGATCGTCACCGGACCGCCGGCATCCGGCGAGATCGACAGCACGCACGCTGCCTCACACGGCGCCGGGCACAGCCTGCCGGTGAACTCCGGGAAGTTGTTGGTGGCGTGCAGCCGTTCGCTGGCCTGCGTCCAGTCGCCCCGGCGCACCAGGTCGTTCCACTCCGGAATCAGGTTGCCCAGCGGGCAGCCGGCGGTTCCGGAGTGGCAGAACGGGATGCCGCAGTCCATGCACCGAGCGGCCTGCACCCGAACCTCGGCGTCCCGCTCGGCGGGCTCAACCTCGGCGTAGACCTCGTGCCAGTCGTGCACCCGCTCGGCGTGCGGACGCTTGGGCGCCTCGGACCGCTGGTACTTGAGGAAACCAAAGGGGTCAGCCACGGGTCGCCTCCATGATCGCCTCGTCCACGTCGCGGCCCTGGGCGCGGGCGATCCGCTCCGCCTCCAACACCCGCTGGTAGTCGCGCGGCATGATCTTGGTGAAGCCCGACGCGCGCCGGGTCCAGTCGCCCAGCAGCGACGCGGCGACCGTGGAGCCGGTCAGCTCCTGGTGCCGGGTCACCGCCTCGCGGAGCCAGCGCAGGTCGTCGGCCGGCGGCCGTTGCAGGTCCACCATCTCCGGGTTGACCTGCTCGGGATCCAGGTCCAGCACATACGCGACGCCGCCGGACATGCCGGCCGCCAGGTTGCGCCCGGTGGGACCGAGCACCACCGCCCGGCCGCCGGTCATGTACTCGAAGGCGTGATCGCCGACGCCCTCGCAGATCGCCAGCGCGCCGGAATTGCGCACCGCGAACCGGACGCCGACCCGGCCGCGCAGGAACAGTTCACCGGCGGTCGCGCCGTAGCCGATCACGTTGCCGCCGATGACCTGGCTCTCCGCGGCGAAGTTCGCCTCGGGGTGCGGGCGGACGATGATCCGGCCGCCGGACAGTCCCTTGCCCACGTAGTCGTTGGCATCGCCGACCATGTCCAGGGTGATGCCGGCTGGCAGGAACGCGCCTAGCGACTGGCCGGCCGAGCCGGTCAGGGTGATGTGGATGGTGTCGTCGGCCAGGCCCTCGCCGCCGTAGCGCCGGGTCACCTCGGCGCCCAGCAGGGTGCCGACGGTGCGGTTCACGTTGCGCACCGGCATTTCCAGCCGCAGCGGATGGGCGTCCTCCAGCGCCGCCTCGGCCAGCTCGATCAGCGTCCGGTCCAGGGCCTGCGCCAGGCCGTGGTCCTGCTCGCGGACCTTGCGCCGGGCCGAGCCGTACCGGTTCTCCGGCACCGCGAACACCGGCGTGAGGTCCAGGCCGTGTGCCTTCCAGTGCTCCACGGCGGCATCGGTGTCCAGCAGTTCGGCGTGTCCGATGGCCTCGTCCATGTTCTGGAAACCCAGCTCCGCCAACAGTTCCCGCACTTCCTGCGCGATGAACCGGAAGAACGTCTCCACGAACTCCGGCTTGCCGGTGTACCGCTTGCGCAGCTCCGGGTTCTGGGTGGCGATGCCGACCGGGCAGGTGTTCAGGTGGCACACCCGCATCATCACGCAGCCGGCCACGATCAGCGGCGCGGTGGCGAAACCGAACTCCTCGGCGCCCAGCAGCGCGGCGACCAGCACGTCCCGGCCGGTCTTCATCGCGCCGTCCACCTGCACGGTGATGCGATCCCGCAAACCGTTGAGCAGCAACGTCTGCTGCGTCTCGGCCAGGCCGATCTCCCACGGCGTGCCGGCGTGCTTGAGCGAGTTCAGCGGGGCGGCGCCGGTGCCGCCGTCGTGCCCGGAGATCAGCACCACGTCGGCGTGCGCCTTGGACACCCCGGCCGCGACCGTGCCGATGCCCAGCTCGCTGACCAGCTTCACGTGCACCCGGGCGTGCTCGTTGGCGTTCTTCAGGTCGTGGATGAGCTGCGCCAGGTCCTCGATCGAGTAGATGTCATGGTGCGGCGGCGGGGAGATCAGCCCGACCCCGGCGGTGGAGTGCCGGGTGCGCGCGATCCACGGCCACACCTTGTAGCCGGGTAGCTGGCCGCCCTCGCCGGGCTTCGCGCCCTGCGCCATCTTGATCTGGATGTCGGTGCCGTTGACCAGGTATTCGCTGGTCACGCCGAACCGGCCGCTGGCGACCTGCTTCACCCGGGAGCGCCGGTTCACGTCGTAGAGTCGGTCGGCGTCTTCGCCGCCCTCACCACTGTTCGACCGGCCGCCGAGCCGGTTCATCGCCACCGCAAGGGTTTCGTGCGCTTCGGCGGAGATCGAGCCGTAGGACATCGCGCCGGTGTTGAACCGGGTCAGGATCGACTCGACCGACTCGACCTCGTCGATCGGCAGCGGGGGCCGGTCGCCGGTGCGGAACTTGAACATCCCCCGCAGCGCGCCGCCCTCGCGGTTGAGCCGCTCGACCTCGGCGGTGTAGCGCCGGTAGACGTCCTCACGGCCGGTCGTGGTGGCGTGCTGCAACAGGAACACGGTCTCGGGGGTGAACAGGTGCAGCTCACCCTCGCGCCGGTAGGCGTACTCGCCGCCGACCTCCAGCCGGCGGTGCACCCGATCGGTCGGGTTGTCCGGGTACGCGCGCCGGTGCCGGACGGCGACCTCCTCGGCCAGCACGTCCATCTCGACGCCACCGAGCTTGGACATGGTGCCGGTGAAGTACTCGTCCAGCAGTTTCTGGGACAGGCCAAGGGACTCGAACACCTGGGCCGCGGTGTAGGCGCCGACGGTCGAGATGCCCATTTTGGACATGATCTTCAGCACGCCCTTGACCAACGCCTTGGCGTAGCTACGGACGGCGGCGGCCGGCTCGGTGCCGGTGATCGCGCCGCGCGCCACCAGATCCTCGACGGTCTCGAACGCCAGGTACGGGTTGACCGCGGCCGCGCCGTAACCCAGCAGCAGCGCGATGTGGTGCACCTCGCGGGCGTCGCCGGTCTCCACGACCAGCGCCACGCGCAGCCGTTCCTTGGTGCGGATCAGGTGGTGGTGCACGGCCGAGACCAGCAGCAGCGACGGGATCGGCGCCATCCGGTGGTTGCTGTCGCGGTCGGAGAGCACCAGCGTGCGGGCGCCGGCCGCGATCGCCTCGGACGCCTCGCGGCGCACCCGCTCGACGGCCGCCGCCAGCGCCTCGCCGCCACCGTCCACTTCGTACAGACCGGACAACACGACGCAGGCGAAGCCGGGCAGGTCGCCATCGTCGTTGATGTGGATCATCTTGGCCAGCTCATCGTTGTCGATCACTGGCTGGGGCAGCAGAATGTGCCGGCAGGACACCGGTCCTGGTTCCAGCAGGTTCTGCTCCGGCCCCATGATCCGGGACACCGAGGTGACGATCTCCTCGCGGATCGCGTCCAACGGCGGGTTGGTCACCTGGGCGAAGTTCTGCTTGAAGTAGTCGTAGAGCAGCCGGGATCGCTGGGACAGCACGGCGGGCGGGGTGTCGGTGCCCATCGAGCCGATCGGCTCGGCGCCCTTCTCGGCCATCGGCGCGAGCAGCACCCGCAGTTCTTCCTCGGTGTAGCCGAAGGCGAGTTGGCGGCGCACCACGGAATCGTGGCTCTGCATCACGTGCTCGCGCTCGGGCAGGTCGTCCAGGTAGAGGTGGCCGGCGTGCAGCCATTCCTCGTAGGGCTCCTTGGCGGCCAGCCGGCCCTTCACCTCGTCGTCGTCGACGATCCGGCCCTCGACCGTGTCGACCAGGAACATCCGGCCGGGCTGCAGCCGGCCCTTCTCGACCACCTGGTCCGGCGGGATGTCCAGCACGCCGGACTCGCTGGCCAGCACCACCCGGTCATCGGCGGTGCGCCACCAGCGGGCCGGCCGCAGGCCGTTGCGGTCCAGCACCGCGCCGACCAGCGTGCCGTCGGTGAAGGTGACGCAGGCCGGGCCGTCCCACGGCTCCATCAGGCTGGCGTGGAACTGGTAGAAGGCGCGCCGCTTCGGGTCCATCGAGGTGTGGTTCTCCCACGCCTCCGGGATCATCATCAGCACCGCGTGCGGCAGGCTGCGACCGCCGAGGTGCAGCAGTTCCAGCACCTCGTCGAAGGACGCCGAGTCGGAGGCCTCCGGGTCGGCGATCGGGAACAGCCGGGTCAGGTCGCCGGGAATGTGCACGGACTCCAGCAACGCCTCGCGGGCGCGCATCCGGTTCCGGTTGCCGCGGATGGTGTTGATCTCGCCGTTGTGCGCCACGAACCGGTACGGATGGGCCAGCGGCCAACTGGGGAAGGTGTTGGTGGAGAACCGACTGTGCACCAACGCGATCGCGCTGACCAGCCGCTCGTCGGTGAGGTCGGGGAAGAAGACCGGAAGCTGGGTGGTGGTCAGCATGCCCTTGTAGGCGACGGTGCGCGAGGACAGCGACGGGAAGTACACGCCACAGCCGGCCACGGTGGTGTCGTGCTCAGCGCGCTTGCGCAGGCAGAACGCCAGCCGGTCGAGGTCGATCCCGGCTGGACATCGGCCTTCGGCGTCCTCCACGCCGGACACGAACAGCATGCTGAAGTGCGGCATCACCGAGCGGGCGGTCGGACCGACATCGGCTGCGTCGGGCGCGACCGGCAGGTCCCGCCAGCCCAGCACCCGCAGGTTCTCCTCGCCGGCGATCTTCTCGATCAGCTCCACCGAGCGAGCCCGGGTCTCCTCGTCGGCGGGCAGGAAAACGATGCCGGCGGCGTAGCCGTGCTCGCCGGCCTCGACCGGCTCGGGCAGCGCGAAGTCAACTTCCTCGCGATACAGGCGGTCGGGCAGTTGGAGCAGGATGCCGGCGCCGTCGCCGCTGGTCGGCTCGGCGCCGGCGGCGCCACGGTGATCCAGGTTGGCCAGCGCGGTCAGCGCGTCGGCGACGATGCTGTGCGACCGTCGTCCGAGAACGTCGGCAACCATCGCAACCCCACACGCGTCTTTCTCATCGTGGGGGTCGTACAGGCCCTGCGGGCCGGGGATGGCGGAGAAGATCACAGCTCAAAGACCTCCCTCGTCGTCCTCGCTTGGTGGAAGCGGTTCCCATACGGGACGGCGGTGGCCCGCGATATTGACACGACTCTAACAGCCACGAAACATTCGTCTACCGGCGAAAAGGTGATCCTCGCCATCTTGCGCTAACGCGCGCGCCCTGTAGGGCGACACCCTGTATAGACGTTTTAACGCTTCGTCCTGCTAAGGATACGCCGATCGCCTGGTGGCGGCTGGTCCACTTGGCCGACGGTGATCACCCGTGACCCACACTGGCCACAGATACACGCCGCCGGCCAGCGATAACGCTGACCGGCGGCGGCCACCACGAGGTTAACAGCAGGTACTACGGCTGGTCTTCCCCGGCACTGCCCGAGGGCGCGCCGGCCGCCGGCGGACCGCTCGCGGCGTTCGCCGGTTCCGGCGCCTCGCTCGATTCAGTTGGTTCGGCCGATTCGGCGGGCTCGTTCGGTCTGGCTGCCGGGCCACTGTCGCCCTCACCGCCCTCGGCTCCGCTCTCCACACCGCCGTCAACACCGCTGTCGGTCACCGGCTCGTAGTCGCCGAAGGTCGTCGGATCCTCGCGCGGACCGCGCCGGGCCACCACGATGTAGTAGCTGACCGCGCCGACGAACAGCACCGCCATCACCCACACGTTGATCCGGACGCCGAACACCCGGGTCGCCGGATCGACGCGCATCAGCTCGATCCAGAACCGGCCGAACGCGTAGCCGGCCACGTACAGCGAGAACGCCCGGCCGTGGCCCAGCCGCAGGCGACGGTCCGCGAGCACGACCGCCAGCGCGATCAACAGATCCCAGATCAGCTCATAGAGGAATGTGGGCTGGACGACCGAGTACTGGGTGTGGTTGATCGCCACCCCGTTGAGGTTGTCGACGACGCCGGTGCTCGGATCGACGCGCTGGAACAACTCCAGGCCCCAGGGCAGTTTCGTCGGGGCGCCGTAGAGCTCCTGGTTGAAGTAGTTGCCGACCCGGCCGATGGCCTGCGCGGTCACGATCGCCGGGGCCACCGCGTCGGCCATGAACGGCAGCGGGATCCCGCGCCGCCGGCAGCCGATCCAGGCGCCGACGCCGCCGAGGATGATCGCGCCGGGGATGCCCAGGCCGCCGTCCCAGATCTTCAGCGCGCCCAGCGGGTCGCCGCCGGCGCCGAAATACCGCCACCAGTCGGTGGCGACGTGGTAGAGCCGGCCGCCGACCAGGCCGAACGGGACGGCCCAGATCGCGATGTCGATCACCGAGCCAGGCCGGCCGCCGCGGGCGACGTAACGGCGCTCACCCCACCAGATGGCGACGATGATGCCGACGATGATGCACAGCGCGTACGCCCGGATCGGGATCGGGCCGAGATGCCACACCCCGCGGTCGGGACTCGGGATGTAGGCATGCACGAGTCCGGGAAGGCTGCTGGGCACGGCCAAGGTGGTCACGCCGCATACCGTAGTGCGCCCCGGTAAGCCCAGCGTCAACGCCCGACGTTAGCACCCGGCAACCGAACGAGATCTGTTCGGCGTTCGGTAGTGACCGAACGCCGAACAGGGTGCATCCCCGATCCTGGAAACCTTCGGAGAGCGGCTGTCAGCCAGCGAAGAAAACTGAGCCGGACAGCGCCACCTCAACCGCAAAACACCACGTAGACAGCCCCCCGCCCTCCCAGGGGGCGGCCCCGTCGCCAGTCTATCCGATCATGATGCGATCACGGGCCGACACCGATCAGCCTGTGGATGGCCGGTTTACCTGTGGATGATTCGACCGACTGCGCCGCCGCGCTGGGACAATGCCGCGTCAGGAGTCATGCGGAAACGGAATCGTGCCGGATGACCGAGCGCGGGCGGCCCGGCTTCCGGTCCCACACACTGTCGAACCATCCGATGGCGTCCTCGGTCCACAGTGGACCCATTGCCAGCCGAGCACCAGGGACTGGGAACGTCGGGGGCCGCATTGTGAGCTGGCGCATCCGCTGCCGGGATACGGCGATCTCGACGGCGGCAGCATCTCGGACGACACTGACGATAAAAGACGCCCGGACCGCTTGCGGGTAGCGGTTCACCCGATCGTGGCTGGCGAAGCCGAGACCGGGGAGCGGACGCCGGCGGCCAGTTCGCGGGTGAGTTCGCGCAGTGGCTCGACGCCCTCTCGCGCCCGGCTGACGAACGCCGAGCCGACGATCACCGCGTCCGCGAACGACGCGACCTCGGCGGCCTGGGCGCCGTCGCGGACCCCGATGCCCAGCCCGATCGGCAGTTCGGTGTGGGTGCGAATCCGAGTCACCAGGTCCGAGGCGCCCGAGCCGACCGCGTCCCGCGCGCCGGTCACGCCCATCACCGACGCGGCGTAGACGAACCCGCTGCCGACCTCGGTGGTCATCGCGATCCGCTCGTGCGTCGAGGACGGCGCGAGCAGGAAGACCCGGTCCAGGTCGTGCTCGGCGGACGCGGCCAGCCATTCGCCCGCCTCGTCCGGAATCAGATCCGGGGTGATGATCCCCAGCCCGCCGGCCGACGCCAGGTCACGCGCGAACGCGTCAACTCCGTAGTGGTACACCGGATTCCAGTACGTCATCACCACGGCTCGGCCGCCGGCCGACGCCACCGACTCCACCACGCCGAACAGCTCGCGCAGCCGGAACCCGGCCCGCAGTGCCTCGGACGACGCGGCCTGGATCGTCGGCCCGTCCAGCACCGGGTCGGAGAACGGCATGCCGACCTCGACCAGATCGCAGCCCGAGTCGAGCAGCGCGCCGAACAGCTTCTTGGAGTCCTCGACCGTCGGATAGCCGGCCGGCAGATAGCCGACCAGGGCCGCCCGGCCGGCCTCGCGGGTCGACGCGAACAACGGGTCCAGCCGTCCCATCAGGAATCCCCTCCGGCCGGCGGGTCCACCAGGTTGAACCAGGCGGCCGCGGTGTCCATGTCCTTGTCGCCGCGACCGGACAGGTTCACCACCAGCAGCCCGTTCCGGCCCAGCTCCTGGCCGAGCGTGAGCACCCCGGCCAGCGCGTGCGCGGACTCGATCGCCGGGATGATCCCCTCGGTGCGGGACAGCAGCCGGAACGCGTCCATCGCCTCCGCGTCGGTCACCGACCGGTACTCGGCGCGGCCGGAATCCTTGAGCCAGGAATGTTCCGGCCCGACGCCCGGGTAGTCCAGGCCGGCGGAAATCGAGTACGCCTCGGTGATCTGGCCGTCGTCGTCCTGCAACAGATACGAGCGCGAGCCGTGCAGCAGCCCAGGCGTGCCCTCGGTGAGAGTGGCGCCATGCTCACCGCTGTCGATGCCGTGCCCGGCCGGCTCGAAGCCGACCAGCCGCACGTCCGGATCGTCGATGAAGCCGTGGAAGATGCCGATCGCGTTCGACCCGCCGCCGACGCACGCGGCGACCGCGTCCGGCAGCCGACCGGCCTGCTCGAGAATCTGCTCGCGCGCCTCGATGCCGATCACCCGATGGAAGTTGCGCACCATCACCGGAAACGGATGCGCGCCAGCCGCGGTGCCGAGTAGGTAATGGGTGTGCTCGACGTTGGTCACCCAGTCCCGGAACGCCTCGTTGATGGCGTCCTTGAGGGTGCGCGAGCCGGTCGTGACCGGAATGACCTCGGCGCCCAGCAGCCGCATTCGGGCCACGTTCAGCGCCTGCCGTTTGGTGTCGACCTCACCCATGTAGATGGTGCAGTCCAGGCCCATCAGCGCGGCGGCGGTCGCGGTGGCCACGCCGTGCTGGCCGGCGCCGGTCTCCGCGATCACCCGCTTCTTGCCCATCCGCTTGGTGAGCAGCGCCTGGCCCAACACGTTGTTGATCTTGTGCGAGCCGGTGTGGTTGAGGTCCTCGCGCTTGAGGAAGATCCGCGCCCCACCGGCGTGCTCGGCGAACCGGGGCACCTCGGTGAGCAGCGACGGCCGGCCGGCGTAACCGCGCAGCAGCCGCTGGAACTCGGAGGTGAACGCCGGATCCAGCCGCGCCTTGTCGTACTCGGCGGACAGCTCGTCCAGCGCGGCGATCAGCGCCTCGGGCATGAACCGGCCGCCGTACGGGCCGAAGTAGCCGCGACCGTCCGGATCGTGCTCGCTCGGCCGGTGCGCGTCCGTCGGACCAACGCTCATCGAGCGGGCCTCGGGCACGCCGGATGCGAGCCGGCGGTGACCAGCTGCACGACCGCCATCTTCGGATCGGAACTGGTGACCAGCCCCTCGCCCACCAACACCGCATCAGCTCCGTAGCCCGCGTACGTCATCAGATCCGCCGGGCCCCGAACCCCGGACTCGGCGATCTTAAGAGTCTCGGGCGGCAAACCGGGAGCGATTTTTCCGAACACGTCCCGGTCGACCTCCAGGGTGTGCAGGTCACGGGCGTTGATCCCGATCACCGCCGCGCCGGCCTCCAGCGCGCGGTCCGCCTCTTCCGCGTTGTGCACCTCGACCAGCGCGGTCATGCCCAGCGACTCCACCCGGTCCAACAAGGACACCAGCGCGTTCTGCTCCAACGCCGCGACGATCAGCAGCACCATGTCCGCGCCGTGCGACCGGGCCTCGTGCACCTGGTACGGACTGATGATGAAGTCCTTGCGCAGCACCGGAACGTCGACCGCCGACCGCACCGAATCCAGGTCGTCCAGCGAGCCGCCGAACCGCCGTTCCTCGGTCAGCACGCTGATCACCCGCGCCCCGGCCGAGGCGTAGTCCTTCGCCAAGGCCGCCGGCTCCGGGATCGACGCCAGCTCGCCCTTGGACGGGCTGCGCCGCTTGACCTCGGCGATCACCCCGACACCCGGCGCGTTGAGCGCGGCGATCACATCCAGGGAGGGCCGGGCTTTCGCCGCCGCCTCCTTGATCTCATCGAACGGAACCGCCGCCTCGCGAGCGGCCAGATCGACGCGCACACCGTCGACAATCGAGTCCAGGACGCTCATGCCAGCACCTCGCACGCAATGCTCATCGTGCTCATCTTGCTTTTCGCACTCATGGCCGAATTCGCCGCGCCAGATGGGTAGCCCGAAGCTGGGTAGCCCGAAGCCTCACTCACCGCACATGCCCCTTCCCGCTCACAGGATGCTAGCCCCGGTTGCCGGGCTGACCGGGTTGGGGTATGGCCAATGTGAGTCAGCGTGAGTTCAGTCCCCAGTGGTGGGATCGTGACCTTCCGACAGGGCGTGCCACAACTCCTGGTCCGGGTCGCGAACCTTGCGGGCCGCCCGCGGCGTCTGGTAGCCGGCGCCCAGCCGGGGCAGCCGGTTGGCGGTACGAATCACCACCACCCCGGCGACGATAAGAAACACCCCGCCGAGCACCGCGAGCCCGTGCCCGGTGAGCACCTCCACCGTCGGGAAGCCCGCGGGCCGCGCGCTGGGCACGTCGGTCAGGCCCAGCCAGCCGGCCGCGACGCCGATCAGCGCCACCAGCACGCCAACGACCCGGCGCGGCCAGCCGCCGATGGCCAGGATCGCCGCGATGGACGCCAGCGCCAGCAACGCCAGCGGCACCAACGCGGGCCGCACCTGCGAGCCGTCCTCGCGATCGACCACCAGGCCGTGCAGCGGGGTCGGCTGCCGCGACCAGGACCACGCCAGCCGGGACGCCAGCCAAAGCGCCAACGCGGCCAGCGCCAGCAACGCCACCACTATCCACAGTGGACGACGACCGGGCCGAGGACGGCGCGAGTCAGGCACGGACCGCCGGTCCCGGCATTGACGGCGTGGGCTGGGGCGCGGACGACGGGGCTGACGGGGTCGGCTGGGTTGCAGGGGCCGACATCGTTTCGGCGGCGGCGATGGCGGACAGCACTGCCCGCGCCTTGTTCAGCGTCTCGGTGTCCTCGGCGACCGGATCGGAGTCGGCCACGATCCCGCCGCCGGCCTGCACATACGCCACGCCGTCGCGGATCAGCGCGGTGCGGATGGCGATCGCGGTGTCGGCGTCGCCGGCGAAATCCAGGTAGCCGACCACGCCGCCGTACAGGCCACGCCGGGTCGGTTCGAGTTCCTCGATCAGCTCCATCGCCCGCGGTTTCGGCGCGCCGGACAGCGTGCCGGCCGGGAAGCAGGCGGCCACCGCGTCGAACGCCGTCTTGTCGTCGCGGAGCTCGCCGGTGACGGTGGACACGATGTGCATCACATGGCTGTACCGCTCGACCCGGAAGAAGTCGACCACCCGCACGGTGCCCGGCTTGCACACCCGGCCGAGGTCGTTGCGGCCCAGATCGACCAGCATCAGGTGCTCGGCGCGCTCTTTGGCGTCGGACAACAGGTCCTTCTCCAGCAGCGCGTCCTCCTCCGGGTCCACCCCGCGCCACCGGGTGCCGGCGATCGGGTGCGTGGTGGCCCGGCCGTCCCGCACCGTGACCAACGCCTCCGGGCTGGACCCGACGATGTCGAAACCGTCCAGCCGCAGCAGATACATGTACGGGCTGGGGTTGGTCGTGCGCAGCATCCGGTAGACGTCCAGGGAATCCGCGGTGGTCTCCAGCTCGAAACGCTGGGACACCACGACCTGGAAGGCGTCGCCGGCGCGGATCGCCTCTTTGGCGGCCTCGACGGCGGCGTGGTGCTCGGCGGGTGTGCGGCGGCGGCGAAACGCCGGCTGCGGTCGGCCGTACACCGCGACGGTGGACGGCGCCGGCGCGCCCAGTCCGGCGGTCATCGCGTCCAGTCGGGTGACCGCGTCGTCGTAGGCGGCGTCCACCCGTTCGGGCGAGTCGTCCCAGTTGACCGCATTGGCGATCAGCGTGATGGTGCCCTCGTGGTGGTCCAGCGCGGCCAGGTCGGTGGCCAGCAGCATGACCAGCTCGGGCACCTGCAGATCGTCCTCGGCGAGTTCGGGCAGCCGCTCCAGCCGGCGCACGGCGTCGTAGCCGATGTAGCCGACCATGCCGCCGGTCAGCGGCGGCATCCCGGGAAACGGGTCGGTGTGCAGCAGCCGCATGGTCTCCCGCAGGGCGGCCAGCGGATCGCCGCCGGCGGGCAGCCCGACCGGCGGCCGGCCGACCCAGGCGGCCTCGCCGTCGACCGAGGTGAGCGCGGCCTCGCTGCGCACGCCGACGAACGACCACCGCGACCAGGACTGCCCGTTCTCCGCCGACTCGAACAGGAACGTGCCCGGCCGGTTGCCGGCCAGTTTGCGGTACACGCCCACCGGGGTCTCGTCGTCGGCGAGGACTCGGCGGACCACCGGAATGACCCGGCGGTCGGCGGCCAGAGCCCGAAACTCGTCCCGTGTCGGGGTGACCGCGCCCAGGCCCGATGGGCCGGTGCTGCTCGCGGTGACCATGCCGCCATTCTGCCTGGCCCGCGGACCCGGCCGGCAACTGGCGTACCATTTCAATAGGCGTTGAAAATCTTCGGCACTCGCGCCGACCGGGCACAAGCCGACAAGATGGCGGACGTGGTGGAGCGGCTGACCGACAAGCTGACCGACAGCGAGGGACCGGGGACCCGGCGACGTCGCGGCCGACGACCGTCCGGAGAGGACACTCGGGCCGCACTGCTGGCCGCGGCCCTGGAAGTGTTCGGCGAGCAGGGTTTCGACAGTGCGACCGTCCGGGGAATCGCCACCCGCGCCGGGGTGGACGCCGCCATGGTCAACCACTGGTTCGGCGGCAAGCGCGGGCTGTTCCTGGCCGCCATTCAGGCGCCGTTCGACCCGACCGCGCTGATCGACGCGGCGATCAGCGGCGATCCGGACACCGTGGCCGAGCGCATCATCCGGGTGTTCGTCACCGCCTGGGACACCCACCGCAGCCGGTTCCGGGCGTTGATGCGGAACATCGCGGGCAACGACTCGGCGGCGGCCACGATGCGCGATTTCGTCTTCAACGCGGTGATCCGGCGGGTGACCGACACCATCGGCGTGGACCGGGCCGAGTTGCGAACGTCGCTGTGCGCCTCGCAGCTGATCGGCCTGGGGATGGCGCGCTACGTGCTGGACCTGGAACCGTTGATGTCAGCGGACATCGAAACCGTGGTGGCCATGATCGCGCCCACCCTCCAGCGGTACCTGACCGCCGACATCACGTCCGCCGGCTAGAAATCGCCGCCCGAATCACCCAGCATCGCCTGTGCGGCTTCATCGATGATGTCCCGCATGGCGGTCTCGGCCGCCGTCGGATCACCGCTCTGGACGGCCTGCGCGACGTCCGCGTGCAACCGGATCGCCGCCGGATTGGGCCGCGCGGGCATCAGATCGTGGTGGGTCCGGCCGGCGAGCACCTCCGCGACCACATCGGTGAGCGCGGCCAGCATCTCGTTGCCGGAGGCCGCCAACAGCGCCCGGTGGAACCGAACGTCGGCGTCCAGATAAGCGGTGAGGTCGCCGGACTTGCCGTGCACGGCCATGTCCATCACCGCGCCCGTCATCACCCCGCACTGCTCGGGCGTCGCTCGTTGGGCGGCCAGCGACGCCGCGACCGGCTCAACACCCCGGCGCAGCTCGCTGAGGGACTGCAACTGGACTTCCCGGCCGGCCCCGTCCAACCGCCAGCGGATGATCCGCGGATCGAACACGTTCCATTCGCCGTGCGGTGCGACCGTGACGCCGACCCGACGACGACTGCGCACCAGGCCCATCGACTCCAACACCCGGATCGCTTCGCGGACGACCGAGCGCGACACCCCGAAGCGGGTCTCCAGCTGCTCGATCTTGAGCACGTCACCCTCGGCCAGAGCGGCGGACGTGATCAGGGCGCCCAGTTGGTCCAGGACACCCGTGTGCAGATCACCACTGGTCAGCTCTGTTGTCCTCACGGTGACCAATCCTCGCACGATTGAGCCCTCGCGCTCGTCCTGATCGATATAGATATGTCTAATTGGCTCGCTGTGGTGTTAAAGTCATATCAATCACGACAGCCCAACGAAGGGTGAGGTCATGCAAGGGATGCGACCACGGACGTTCGCGGCGCCGCTGTTGGTTGTCATGGGCGTTTCCGGCTCGGGCAAGACGACCATCGGCGCGGCGCTCGCCCAGCGACTGCGGGTGCCGTTCGCCGACGCCGACAACTTCCACAGCGCGGCCAACGTCGCCAAGATGTCCGCCGGAATCCCGCTGGACGACGCCGACCGGCTGCCCTGGCTGCACTACATCGGACAGTGGCTGGCCGACCACGTCGACGACGGCGGGGTGACGAGTTGCTCGGCGCTCAAGCGGTCCTACCGGGACCTGCTGCGCGCGGCCGCGCCGACCGTGAGCTTCGTGCACCTGGACGGTCCGATCGAGGTCGTCCGCCGTCGGCTGGCCGGCCGGCCCGGCCACTTCATGCCGGCGTCGCTGATCGACTCGCAGTTCGAGACTCTGGAGCCGCTCGCGCCCGAGGAGCACGGCATCGTGCTCGATCTCGACAACGACGTGGACGAGATCGTGGACAGCTACCTCGCCGCCACGCACCTGCCCCGGATCAGCCCTCGGATCGGCGGTGCCGCGTGACCGCCGCGCTGGCCGCGTCGACCCAGCTGGCGGCTGCTTCGACACATCTGGCTGCTGGGCCGTCCGCCGGACGACTGGTGCCGGCCGCGCTCATCGGCATCGCGCTGATCATCGTGTTGATCACCCAGTTCAAGGTGCATCCGTTTCTGGGACTGGCCATCGGCTCGCTGGTGGTCGCGGCGATCGCCGGCATGCCGATGAGCAAGGCCGTCACCAGCTTCGGGCAGGGGTTCGGCGACACGGCCGCGAGCGTCGGAACCCTGATCGCGCTGGGCGCCATGTTCGGCAAGCTGCTCGCCGACTCCGGCGGGGCCGATCAGATCGTGGACACCATCGTCGGGCATTCCAGCCGGCGGTCGCTGCCCTGGGCGATGGCCGCGGTGGGCGCGCTGATCGGGTTGCCGATGTTCTTCGAGATCGGCCTGGTGCTGCTGATGCCGGTCATCTACCTGGTGTCCCGCCGCTCCGGACAGTCCTTGATCCAGGTGGGCATTCCCGCGCTCGCCGGTCTGTCGGTGATCCACGGGCTGGTGCCGCCGCACCCCGGGCCGATGGTCGCGGTCACCGCCCTGCACGCCAATCTCGGCGTGACGCTGGGTCTCGGCGTGCTGATCGCGCTGCCGACCGTGGTCATCGCCGGTCCGTTGTTCGGCAAACTGGCCGCGCGCTGGGTGGACGTGCCCGCGCCGGACCTGTTCCAGACGCCCGAACGGGACGACGATGTCCCGCGCCCGTCGTTCGCCGTCACGATCGGCAGCGTCCTGCTGCCCATCGCGCTGATGCTGGGCAAGGCCATTGTGGACATCGCCGTCACCGGCTCGACCGTGCGCGGGGTCTTCGATTTCCTTGGCACCCCGATCATCGCGCTGCTCATCGCCGTGGTGGTGGCCATGTTCACGCTCGGCGGCGGCGCGCGAATGAACCGGCAGGCCGTCCGCGACTCGCTGCAGTCCGGGCTGCCGCCGATCGCCGGCATCGTGCTGATCGTGTCCGCTGGCGGCGGGTTCAAGCAGATCCTGATCGACACCGGCATCGGCAAGCTCGTCGCGAACTGGGTCACCGGCAGCGGGATATCGGTGCTGCTGCTGGCGTGGTTCGTGGCCGTGCTGATCCGGCTGGCGACCGGATCGGCCACCGTGGCGACGGTGACCGCTTCCGGCATCCTGGCCCCGCTGGCGACCTCGCTGGGCACCGCTCAGACGTCGCTGCTGGTGCTCGCGATCGGCGCCGGCTCGCTGTTCTTCTCACACGTCAACGATGCCGGCTTCTGGTTGGTGAAGGAGTATTTCGGCACGACCGTGTGGCAGAACATCAAGACCTGGTCGATCATGGAGACGATCTTGTCGGTCGGTGGGCTCGGATTCGTGCTCATCGCGCACCTGATCATCTAGCGCGGCGGCACTTCCTGCACGGCCCAACGGTTTCCGTCCGGATCGGCGAAGAACACGAACCGTCCCCACGGGAACACCTCGACCTCGCTGACCTTCGTGCCGCGCTCGGCCAGTTCCGCGCGAGCGGAGTCGATGTCGGAGACGACAAGCTGGAGTCCTTCGACGGAGCCGGGCGCGGCATCGGAGAGTCCTTTGCCGATGGCGATGGAGCAGGCCGAGCCGGGCGGAGTGAGCTGCACGAAACGGATGTCGTCGCTGACCGTGTAGTCGTGGTCGGCGGTGAATCCGGCCTGTTCGGTGTAGAACGCCTTGGATCGGTCCACATCGGAGACCGGAACCGCGATCAGTTCGAGCTTGAAGTCCATCAGGTGTCCCTCCATGTCACTCCCCGACTCAGTCATCCCCGACTCAGCTGCGCACCCGACGGTACCGCCGACCTCTGACAACGACGGCTAATCGGAAGCCAACAGCAGGTCGGCGTCGAAGCAGGTGCGGGTGCCGGTGTGGCAGGCGGGGCCGGTCTGCTCGACCACGAGCAGCACGGTGTCGCCGTCGCAGTCCAGCCGCACCTCGCGCACGTGCTGGGTGTGGCCGGAGGTCTCGCCCTTCACCCAGATTTCCTGCCGGCTGCGGGAGAAGTAGGTCCCCTTGCGGGTGGTGAGCGTGCGGTGCAGCGCCTCGTCGTTCATCCACGCGACCATCAGCACCTCGCCGGTGCCGTGCGCCTGCGCCACCGCGCAGACCAGGCCGTCGGCGTTGCGCTTGAGCCGCCCGGCGATCACCGGGTCCAGCCCGCCGCTCACCGGAACAGCGCCGCTCATCGGAACAGCCCGAAGTGCTCGCGGACCGGACCGGTGAACATCAGCACGATCGCGTACACCAGCGCGGCCACCAGGACCGCGGAAACCACGCGGGCCGGGCCAGGCCCACCGCCCAGCACGACCAGTAGGTGCCACAGCGTGCCGAGGACGACGATGACCAGCACGATCGGCCGCGCCCACCGCCGGCCGATCAGCACCCCGGCGACGGCCAGCGCG
>DASZLR010000070.1:0-5010 GCA_035552275.1 Pseudonocardiaceae bacterium
CAGGTCGACACGTCCGGATTCGTGGCGACAGCGTTCCTGCACCGCGATTCGCGCGCCGGTGACCCGGACTTGCATAGCCACCTGGCGCTGGCCAACAGGGTCCGTGCGGCAGACGGGATCTGGCGGACGATTGACGGCCAGCAGTTGTTCCGCGTCGCGGTGTCCATGTCGGAGCAGTACAACGCCGCCATCGAGCAAGGGCTGGCTGACCGGCTCGGGGTGCGGTGGGCGGATGTGTCCAAGGGCGCCGGTAAGCGCGTCGTGCGTGAGATCGAGGGGATGCCCGAGGCGTGGATCAAGGGTTTCTCCCGCCGTCGGGAACAGGTTGAGGCGGGCTACGACGAACTGGTCGCCGACTACGTGCACCGGTACGGTCACACCCCGCCGAGGTCGGTGCAGATGCGGCTCGCTCAGCAGGCGACCCTCGCCGGCCGACCTGACAAGCAGGAATTGAAAACCCTCGCCGAACAAGTCACCGAGTGGACCGGTGCGGCCCGGCGAATGCTGCCCGGCGCGGACATCGACCGGGTGATCGGCGGGTGCGTCAACCCGGCCGCGCCGCATGCCGCCGAGTCGGTGAACGTTGGTGAGGTCGCGGCGACCGTCATGGATGTGGTGTCGATGGAACGCTCGACGTGGAACGTCTACCACGTGCGGGCCGAGACGATCCGCCAACTGAAGCCGGTCGCGTTTGACTCGGTGAACGCCCGGCAGCAGGCGATTGAGTCCGTCGTCGCGCACGCCCTGGGACGCAATTCGTTCCGGCTCGCGGTAGATCTCGACGCGACACCGAGGTTGTTGCAGCGAGCCGACGGGGAGTCGGTGTTTCACCGGCACGGGTCGGAGCTGCACACGAGCCAAGAGATCCTGGACGCTGAAACCCGGTTGGTCGATGCCGCGCGCGGCCGGCGCGGGCCCGTGGTGTCCCGGCGCGACCGGCAGGCCGCGATCCGCCGGTTCGAGCGCGCCGCGCACAAACAGCTCAACCCCGGCCAGCGGGCGCTGGTAGAACACTTCGTGTCCTCCGGCGCGGCGTTGGCGCGGGCGGTCGGCCCACCGGGCACCGGCAAGTCGACGGCCATGCGAGCGGTGCGGGAGGCGTGGGAAACCACCGGCGGCCGGGTGATCGGATTGGCCCCGTCCGCCGCTGCGGCCAGCGTGTTGGGCGACGAGTTGGGAGTGCGAGCGGACACCCTGCACAGTCTGGCCGTCGCCCACCAGACCGGCGTCGACATCGACGTACGGGCCGGGGACATGCTTCTGGTCGATGAAGCGGGCATGGCCGGCACCCGCATGGTCGATGAGATCCGGCAGCTCGCAGAGGAACGAGACGCGGTTCTGCGCGTTGTGGGCGACCATCGACAGCTCGCGGCGGTGGAGGCCGGCGGCTGGTTCCGGCTGCTGCACGTGCTCGACATGCCCGGCGTCGAGCTGACCGAGGTGCACCGCTTCGCCCGCGAGGACGAAGCAACTGCTGTGCTGGCGTTCCGGGTCGGCGACGAGTCCGCGATCGGCTTCTACGCGGACAACAACCGGCTCGCCGGCGGGACACGCGCCGCTGTGTTGGATCGGCTGTACGCCGACTGGCAGGCCGACCTGACCGCCGGGCGCACCAGCATCATGATCTCCGACTCCAACGAGGTGGCTCGCGAACTGTCCGCGCGGGCGCAGACCGACCGCCGCGCCGCCGGCCTGGTGGCGATGACGGGTGTGGAGTTGCACGACGGCACCGTTGCCGGGGTCGGCGATCGTGTGGTCACCCGGCTGAACCGGCGTCGGTTGAGCGTGAACGGCGGCCGGGATTATGTGAAGAACGGGGACCTGTGGCAGATCGCCAAGCAGTATCGGGACGGCCGGCTGAAAGTCCGGCACGCCGCCCATGGCGGCACGATCACCCTGCCGGCGTGGTACGTCGCCGAGTACACCGAACTCGGGTATGCGGCAACCATCCACCGTGCCCAGGGCATGACCGTGGACGTCGCTCGGTCGTTCCTGTCACCGGTCGCCTTCCGGGAAGCGGCGTTGGTGGCGTTGTCGCGCGGCATCGAGGGCAATTACGCCTACCTGGACACCGAACAGATGCTGCATCCGGACGAGCCGGAACTGTTGCCCGGAGACCTGTTCTATCGGAACCGGGAAACCACCGAGGCTGCCGCCGCGCTGACCATGATCCTGCGTCGCGAAGGCGCGGAACACTCGGCCACCGAAGAAATCCGGGACGCACTGGACGCACCGTATCGGTTGGACACCGTCGTACTTCAATACATGCACGCGCTGTACGTCTACCGCGGACCGGACGCTGCGGGCGAGGCCGAGGCATGGGTCCGCATCGGGCTGCCCGAACATGCCGAGGCCATCCTGCGTGACGAGGCGTGGCCGGCGCTGGCGGCGGTGCTGCACGAGGCCCGCGATGCCGGGGCCGACCCGGCTGGCCTGCTGCGCACTCGCGCCCACCAGCGTCGGCTGACCGACGACCCGCACGACCCCGCCGAGTCGATCGCCCAAGTGCTGCACTATCGGATCACCGCCGACATGCCCACGCCGCGACCGGGACCGAACCGCCCCCACCTACTGCCTGGGTGGATACCCACCCCACCCACCACAGCCGATGACGCGACCGCGCCGCCCGAGATGGCCGAGGACGTGAGCGAAGTCGGCGAATGGCTGCGCATCCGCGCCGAACAGATTGCCGGCCGAGTGCACGTGCTCGGCCGGCGCGCCGCCGAGCAGCACCCCGTGTGGGCCGGGCACCTGGGGTCGATCCCGAACGACCCGGCCGCCCGGGACGTGTGGATCGCGCGTGCCGGTCAGGTCGCTGCCTATCGCGAGCGGTACCGATTGGACGACTCGATCGAAGTCCTGCTGCCCGGTGGACAGCACGGTGAACAGGCGCGCGCCCGCGCCTGGGTGGAGCGGTTCCTGGACGACAACCCGATGCTTGCCGAACCAATCGCGGACGAGCCGCACCTCGGACGGCGCCTGGCCGCACGCACCGCACGACTTCGCGAACAACTGTCGGAACTGGCGGACCGGCTCGATCCGCCGACGCCGACTGAGCCAGAGGCACCTGAGCCCGACCGCGATGTCGACATCAGCCCGGACGCGGATCCGTAGTCGACAAGGCGACGCGATATCGAACACCAGTTGACGGAATGGCTCACGATCGTATGATCGACGGCAGGGACATAACTGGACATGGAATTTTGCGCGACGGGGAGAGGCGCCGAGAACGATGACTGAGTTCAAGATCATTACCAGCACCGACATGGCCAACCTGGTACAGCTTGGTGAGGCAGTGCCGTTGCTGCCCGAGGGCGTGCCCGGTCCGGTGCGGTACGACGGGCAGTGGTGGGCAGTGCCCGCCGACGCTACCGACTACCAGCCGGTCTCCGACTCCGACCAGACGGCCATGCTCGACCGCAACGCGCGCCGATATGCCACCGCCCGTGGCGCGGCGGCCGGCGCCCGCGAACGTGGTGGACCGTCATGACAGGGGCGCTGACGCCGCTGACCCCGCGCGAGTTCGCCGAACGCGCCCTGGTGGGCACGCTGTTGTGGCAGCCGGGTCGCACAATCGACATCGCGGAATGGCTGGAGCCCAACGATTTCCGCAACCCGGCCAACGCCGCCGTGTACCGGCACGTGCGCGACATGGTGGCCGAGGCGATGGCGCAGGTGCCATGGGACTGGATGGAGTACGACCGTCCCGGGTCGGCACGCACCGACGCCCAGGCCAGCCTCGACGCCGCGCGGTGGATCGCGGTCGAACTCGCCGGTATGCGCGCCTCGCCCGAGGACTGGGTGGACATTGACGTCGATACCAGACGCCAGATGTCCGCCAACGAGGTGGCGCAGTACGCCGCCGAGTTTCCCGGCCTGCTGCAACGGTTGACCGCGGCCGAGCGATTGGAGATCGACAGCGTGCTGCCGTTGGCCGCTCGCAACGCCTACGCCGTGCCGGGCGTGGATCCTGTGTCGCTGTTCGAGCGGATCAACGCCTCGGCCGAGCCAGGCGACCGGTTCATCACCGCGCCGCTGCTGCACACGCTGATGGCGACCGCACCCGGCGGCAGCGCCGTGCAGCCTGAGGTTTACGCCCAGATGGTGCTGGAAGCGTCTATCCGCCGGGAGGTCCAGCACGCCGGGATGCAGGTGGCGCAGCGCGCGGACCTGGAAACCTCCGCAGTGTTGGCGGCCGTGCAGACCGCGCTGAACCGGGTCGACGCCGCGCGCCAGCGATGGTCCGCGGTCACCGGCGATCATGCCATCGCCATCGCGCTCGACCCACCGGCGACCCGGTCGCTGCATGCTGTCGTGGAACCCGTGGAACCCGTGGAGCCGGAATCGGTCACGTCTCGACTGGACCTGCTGGCGCCACCACCGGATGCTCAGCAGCTGACCGCAGCCGAGGAGACCGTCGTCGCCTCGGTGCTCATCCGCCCGGACACCCTGGGCCGGCTGATCGACCGGCTCTACCCGGAGGACTTCCAGAAAGCTGAACTGGGCAACACGTACCGGGCCGCGATCGAGGTGCACGCCGGCGCCCACACCACCGGCCGCCGCGTCGATCCGGTGACCGTCGCGTGGGAGCAGCAACGCCACCAAGCGCAGCACGGACCGGGCGTCGATGTGGCCGGGCTGATGCGAATTGTCGAGCGCGGCCCCACTGTCGACCTTGAGTACGCAGCAGACGTGGTGATGCGTGGCCGACTGGCCCGGCTGACCGCCGATGCTGCTGCCGCTGTGCAGCAGGCCGCGCAGCATCCCGGCCTACAACCGGCCGACGTCCTGCACACCACCCACCTGGCCTTCGACGCGGTGCGGGCCACCGCCGGGCGGATGTCCGGCGAAGCGGGCATCTCAACTCGTCTGGCCGGCCTGGACTCCGGGCCAGCCGAGCAACCGTCCACTATGGCCGGTGCGGTCCACAGCTCGGCGCAGATCATCCACTTGCGACGGCGATCAACTGACCTTCGGAACGCCGTTGTCGGAAACGTGGCCACCCCTGAC
>DASZLR010000071.1:0-3103 GCA_035552275.1 Pseudonocardiaceae bacterium
TGACGTGCACATGGGCGTCCACGAACGCGGGCGCCACCAACGCGCCATCCAGGTCGGTGATCCGGGCCTGCGGGTGCAGCGCGCGGCCCGGCCCGTCCTGGCCGACCCAGGTCACGATCCCGTCGGTCACCGCCATCGCGGTCGCGTCCGGCGCCTCCGGCGAGTAGATCCGGCCGTGGCACAACAACTCGGTCGTCATGTGGGTTGAGTCTGCCGCTCGCGCCGCTCGAACAACGCGCGAACCCCCGGCTGCGTGCGCAGCAAGTCGAGCGCGAACTCGGCATGGCCGGGCACATAACCGTTGCCGATGAGCATCCGCACGTCGGCGGCCAGCCCCTCGGCGCCCAGTGCCGCCGCGGAGAACGAGGTCGCCATCGAGAAGAAGACCACCGTGCCGCCGTCGGCGGTGGCCAGGATCGCGCCGTGCTCGCAGCCGGGCACGTCCACGCACACCACGGTCAGATCCACCGGTTCGCCGATCGCGCTGGCCACCGCGACCGGGTCGCGGGCGTCGGCGAGCACCACCTCATCAGCCAGTTCGGCGGCACGCACCGCCTCCGCCTCGGCGCTGGTCGGCACCAGCGCCACCAACCGGCCGGCTCCGGCCCGGCGCGCGGCGGCCAGCGACAGCGACCCGGACTTGCCGCCCCCGCCGAGCACGCATACCGCCGGCCGCCGGCCCAGCTCGGCGCTGACACGGCGGACCTCGCGGTCGGTGAGCGCCGGCGCCCCGCACACGTCCAGCACCGACAAGGCCAGTTCTTCCGACAGGTCGCCGGGCAGCTTCGCGGCGATCGACCGGCCGAACAGCACCGCCGTGCCGGCGCACGGCACCTGCTCGCTCGTGCCGTCCCACTCCGCGAGGCCATCGGTGATCCGCAGCGGGGTCAGCGTCAACGACACCAGGGTGGCCACCCGGTCGCCGGGCGCCAGCCCCAGCGGCGACTCCGGGCCGACCTCGGCGACGGTGCCCAGCAACATGCCGCCCGAACCGGTGACCGGGTTCTGCATCTTGCCGCGCTCGGCGATGATCGCCAGGACGGCGTCGCGCAACGGCTGGCCGGCTCCATGCCGCTCGCGCAGTTGGCGGTAGGACGCGGCGTCGAGGTTCAGCCGGCGAACGTCGATGCGCACCTCGTCGGGCGCCAGCGTCGGGTCGGCGTCCAGCCGGTGCGCCTGCTGCGGCAGCACGCCGGCCGGGTCGATCACCCGATGCAGTCCGTATCGACCCACCACCACACCGCCTACAGTAAGATTTACGCTGTATTGACGATATGAGAGTATATCTTCACGCGATGTCGACGGATAGGAGTAGGTATGACGGCCACCGTCGAGCCCCGGCACCGGACCGGCCACCAGCCCTACGAGTACGCCCGCCGTGCGCTCGTCGAGCCTGACTGGCGCCGGCTACCCGGCTGGCGGGACGTCACCGACGCGCAATGGCGGGACGCGCAGTGGCAGCGGGCGCACTGCGTCAAGAACGCCCGGCAGCTCCGCGAGGTCACCGGCGACCTGCTGGACGACCGCTTCTACGCCGACCTGGCCGCCGACCAGACCAACGTGGCGACCATGTCCATGCTGCTGCCTCCGCAGATGCTCAACACCATGGCGCCACACGCGCAACCCGCCGACTACACCGAAGCGTTCTACGCGGATCCGGTGCGCCGCTACATGATCCCGGTCCGCTCCGACCGCGACCCGGTCTGGCCCAGCCACCCCTACGCCACCCGCGACTCGCTGCACGAGGCCGAGATGTGGGCGGTCGAGGGCCTCACCCACCGCTACCCCACCAAGGTGCTCGCCGAACTGCTGTCCACCTGCCCGCAGTACTGCGGGCACTGCACCCGGATGGACCTGGTCGGCAACTCCACCCCGACGGTCGACAAGCACAAGCTGGCGCTCAAGCCCGTCGACCGGCAGGACCAGATCATCGGCTACCTGCGCAGCACGCCCGGCGTGCGGGACGTAGTGGTCTCCGGCGGCGACGTCGCCAACGTGCCATGGCACCAGCTCGAATCGTTCCTGATGCGGCTGATGGACGTCGACACCGTCCGCGACATCCGGCTGGCCACCAAGGCACTGGCCGGGCTGCCGCAGCACTGGCTGCAACCGAAGGTCGTGGAGGGGCTGGAACGGGTCGCGCACACCGCCCAGCGGCGCGGCGTCAACCTCGCCATCCACACCCACGTCAACCACGCCCAGTCGGTGACACCGCTGGTCGCCGAGGCCGCCCGCACCGCGCTGGAAGTCGGCGTCCGCGACGTCCGCAACCAGGGCGTGCTGCTGCGCGGGGTCAACGCCACCCCGGCCGACCTGCTGGACCTGTGCTTCGCACTGGAGGACGAGGCGAACATCCTGCCGTACTACTTCTACATGTGCGACATGATCCCCGGCGCCGAGCACTGGCGGGTCGCGGTCTGGGAGGCGCAGGCGCTGCAGCACGCTATCATGGGCTACCTGCCCGGCTACGCCACCCCGCGGATCGTCTGCGACGTGCCCTACGTCGGGAAACGGTGGGTGCACCAGCTCGCCGACTACGACCGCGAGCTGGGCGTGTCGTACTGGACCAAGAACTACCTGACCGGCATCGAACTCGATGATCCGGACGCGCTCAACCGGCCTCACCCCTACTACGACCCGATCTCGACCCTGCCCGACGCCGGGCGACGCTGGTGGAGCGCGCGACAGGACTCCACCCAGGTGGGCTGAACACCCAGTCGCGCGCCATCCAGCAGGCCGGCATAGCTGAGGTGACGGCTACGGCACCGTCAGCACGATCTTGCCGCGCACCTGACCAGACTCACTGAGTTCGTGCGCCTTGGCGACCTCAGCAAGCGGCAGCACCTGATCGACAGACACCCTCAGCTGACCGCACTCCACCAATTCGGTGATCGCCCGCATATCCGCACCCGAGGGCGACACGAAAAAACGGCTGTAGCGGGGTTCGCCCTCGGCTTCCGAGCCCACCACATCCACCAACCGACCGTCGGGTTTGAGGGTCGGCAACGACCGCGACCCGTACTCGCCGCCGATCAGGTCCAAGACCACATTGACGTCGCGGACCGTCGTGCCGAAATCGACCGTCGAGTAGTCGATCAGCTCA
>DASZLR010000072.1:0-9539 GCA_035552275.1 Pseudonocardiaceae bacterium
GTCGCAACCCCGATGCCGGCCATGTCACCCGTGCGGTCGAACTGTCCCGCCTAGTCGGCGCCGCGGCGGGTGTTGTTGCGGCCGGAGCCGCCATCCTCACCCGCCGTCGACGCGCCTGAGAGTCGTTCGTCCGCGATCTCACGAATCTGGGCCCACCGTTCAGATTGAAGCGTCTCCAATGCGTCGCGCGGTGTATTCCTATGCCTTGCGACGCTCATCCTTATTGCATCATCCTCGTCATCTGCCAGCACCGCGAGGATATCCGAAGTCGACCTCTTCTTGCGCGCTACCATGCTCCTTACCCGACGATCAGGATCAGAGGCGAGGATCGCGAGGATCTCTAGCGGTACGGTCTTGTTCTGAGCGACCCAGAATCTCGCTTCAGGGTACCTGTCGACAACCTGGCACCAAACATCCAGCGAAGCTGGCTCACTTGCGGCGCGGCGGTAGTCGTCCGGGTCTTCACTGTATCGAAGCCTGATAAACTCGCCCACCGAGCCAATAGCCATTGCCGACCACCAGAATCAACACACCCGCTATCCCTGCGTATCTTTACGCCTCACAGATAGCCCTGGAACAGAGAGGCTCTTTGAAATCACGTAGACCCTCTCGACATGCCCGACGGTGTTCGCTCTGCCATAATTCTCACCTACCTCAAGGGATTCGCTACCACCTATCACGCTCGACACAAACTCCGAATACCTGCTGGTTGGAGCATAGATTCGAAGATGTTCAAAAACTCCGCGACTCGGGTTAGCGCACCAAAACTGCGGCGTAATCAAGTCACCGTCAGCATCGAAATACTCCCAGTCGGCAATTGAGACCATGCACATGTAGTCCAAGGGCTCGTTCTCAGCGCGACCTTGAAGACGCGACACGATAGACTCAAGATGCCAGACAGCGGCAGCCACCAACACCCGATTCTTTCTATCAGTTGACATCCCTCGAAGGAAATCAAGCTGCGCATAGCGCGAGTACAGCGGCACCTCATCAAAGTAGTCATCGAGCAATATGGGTTCGGAAAGCTCATCGAGACCCTCAGAGCGGATGAGCTCTGAGAATTTCTCTCGGAGACGAGGTTCTAGGTCCATTACACGTCCCAGCCGAACTGTCGAAGCCAATCGAGTGTCTTCCGCGAGAAACCAGGATCACCGTGACGGAAAGTCCCGTCTTGATTCAGCGCGGGAGCACCCCGGCCACTTCGTTGCGCGTGCCACTGGCTCCCGGGGATTGATTGCTCGGGGCCGTCGATTCGGTGAACCTGTCGCAACACTGGGCTTGGCGCTGTGCCTCGGCCAATCTCCCGCTGCGCTTGACGTGCAAGCTTGTCGAGTTCGTCGGGATCTCGGGCAGCGGGATCTTCGCAGATGAGTCCGAGGGGGTCGAGCCAGGTGAGGGGGTTGGGGACGTAGGTGTGGGGGTTGGCGGGATTCGGTTCCTGGCCCAATGGGTCGGGGGTGGTGTAGCGGGCGGTGAGTGGGTCGTAGTAGCGGTGGTAGTTGTAGTAGAGCCCGGTTTCGGGGTCGTGGTACTGGCCGGGGAACCGCAGCGGCGTGCCGGCCCGGCCAGTCAACCGACCCAGAGCCGCACCCCACAAGGTGGTCCGCTGGTGCCAGGCGAGGTTGCCGGCAGGGTCGACCAGCTCCGTCGGCGTGCCCACGAGATCAGTGACAATCGCGTAGAAACGCTGGTCGAACCACTCCTGACCGGGCGCGGACGGCCCCATCACCGCCGTCCGTTCGGTCTGGCTCACCGGACGGAAAGTGTCAGGCAGGTAATCCCAGGTCATCACCTGCGCGTTGTCATGAGTCTGTTCGATCAGCGTGTCGCCATCCCAGGTGAAGTCGGTCTGCTCCACCACCATGCCACCGGCCCCGATCCGCTGCTTGCCGATCCGCCGACCCAGCGGGTCATACAGATAACGCCACTGAGCGCCATCCGGCGTCACGACACCGATCAGCCGATCGTGCGCGTCCCAGGCATAGCGCCAGATCCAGTCCTTGCTGGACAGCCGTTTCTGCTGCCGCAGCACCACCCGGCCCTGGCGGTCGTGCTGGTAGTGGATGGTGCCGGCGCGGGTGATCAGCGTTCCGGTGTAGTCCCGACCGCCGATCGGGTCACGCTCGGGCGCGTCGGCGGCATGGTGGTCGGCCACCGGCCACCCGGCCTGAGTGACATTGCCGGATCGGTCGTAGCCGTAGGTCTCCATACCCACCGACCCATGGACGGCGGTGATCCGACCGGCCGGATCGAGGTCGAACCGACGTGCCCCGGTCAGTTGGTCGGCGACACCAACAAGATGGCGATCGGGCCGGTAACTGAACTGGCGACGCTGCAGCATCCGCATCGCGTCCGGCGTGCGCGGTTCGCCGCCGACCAGGGTCTGCGAGACGAGCTGGTGCGCCGGGCTCCAGGTTTGCGCCAGCTCGAACGCCGTGTCCAGCCGGCGTTCCACTTCCCGGCCGGCGGCGTCGTGGCTGAACGTCAGGGTGTGTTCGCCGGTGTGCATCGCGGTGGGCCGCCCGGCCGGGTCGTAGTCCCACACCGACTCCACGCCGCTCGGTGTGCCGCGCCGGACGCGCCGGCCCGCTGGGTCGTAGGAACTGGTGACGGTGTTGCCGTTGCAGGTTTCAGCCAGGATGCGACCGCACGGATCGCGGGTGATGGCCAGGCTGGTGTTCGGGTTGCTGGCGTGGATCAGCCGGCCAACGGGGTCATAGCTGAACCGGGTCACCTCGTCGCCGGCATGCTGCTCGATGACGTTGCCCAGCGCGTCGTGGGTGTAGCGGACGGCTTGGCCGGCGCCGTTCACCCGCTGGATCAACTGCCCGGCCGGGTCGTGTCCATAGTGGAGTGTCCGGCCGTTGAAGTCGGCCTCGCTCACCAACTGCCCGGCGTGGTCGTATTCGTAGCGCCAGGTCAGGCCCTCCGGGTTGGTGACCGACACCAACCGCAACTCGGCGTCGTACCGGTATTCCAGCCGCGCGCCGTCCGCAGCGACACTCGCGCTCGGCCGGTCGAAATGGCCGTATTCGGTGCGTGTCACCTGACCGAGCGCGTCGGTGTGCTCGATCAGGTTCCCCTCGCCGTCGTAGCTCCACCGCTGGGTCGCCCCATCGGGCGCGGTCCGCCAGGCGGGCTTGCCGTCGATGGTCCAGCCATACCGGGTCACCCCACCGACCGGATCGGTCTCCTCGACCACCCGGCCGAACCCGTCCCGGACGGAGCGGGTCACGGCGCCGGTGGGATCGGTGACGGCGACCGGCAGCCCGGCCGCGTCAGTCTCGACCCTGGTGACCGCGTCGAGCGGGTCAGTGACGGCGGCCAGGTTACCGTGGTCGTCGTAGGTGTACCGGGTCACCGCGCCGGCCGGGTCGGTGCTCGTGGTGCGGTTGCCGCGCTCGTCGTAGCCGTACCGCCAGAGGCCGCCAGCCGGCTCGACCAGCACCACCGGCAGGTTCTGCTCGTTGTACTCGGCCAGCGATCGGGTGCCGTCCGGCCGGGTCACCGCCAGCAGGTTCCCGATCTCGTCGTATTCGTAGCGGAAAGCCCGGCCCAGCGGATCGGTCCGCGACAGGACTCGGCCGAAGTCGTCCACTTCGGACCTGGTGGTGTGGCCCAGCGGATCGGTCTCGGCAGTGATGTGCAGCCGCTCGTTGTATTCATATCGTGTGACCGCGCCATTCGGCTCGGTCATCACGGTGGTCCGGTTGTCCGGGTCGTAGTCGAAACGGGCGGACAGCACGCCGGCTATGCCGGCCACCTCGACGCAACGCCCGTTGCCGTCGTACGTGTAGCGGTACCAGGAACCGTTGCGGTCGACCCAGCCGACGATCCGCGC
The DNA here is from genome assembly GCA_035552275.1 of Pseudonocardiaceae bacterium. Classification (GTDB taxonomy): domain Bacteria; phylum Actinomycetota; class Actinomycetes; order Mycobacteriales; family Pseudonocardiaceae; genus DASVLX01. Next base: position 3,842 of record DASZLR010000072.1, read on the forward strand.
GGCGTGGTCGTACTCGAACCGCAACGGCTGTCCCGACGCGTTGACGACCTCGGTCAGGTTTCCCTCGATGTAGCCGTAGCGCATCAACTCCACATCCGCCAGATGCAGCGCCGTGACGCGACCGTCGGCGACGGTGATCCGGACGCGGTGGCCGCCGTCGTGCACGATCTCCATCGGCGTGCCGTCCGGGCTGTAGTGGAAGGTGATCCGGCGCCCGGCCCGATCGGCGCTCGCGGTGATCGGCCAGCCCCCGCCGATCTGCCGCTCAAAGTGCAGCACCTGACCCGACCGCGGATCGGTGATCGTGTAGCCGCCGTCAGCGCAGCGGGCCAGCGGCCAGCGCGCGCCGGCCTCCGGCAACACCGGCGCGTCCACTCCCGGGTGCGGATAGAAGAGAATCACCCCGTCGGGTGCCGTGTACAGCACACCCTGGTCGTCCACGATCAATCGCTGGTCCACAGTGGACGCCCAGGACCGGCCGAACCAGCGGCCGTTGCGGTAGGCGGAGATGTGGGTGCGACGCAGGACCAGACCGGGCAGGTCCACGTCGGTCTCCGGCAACACCATGTTGCCCGACACCACATCGATCGGGTCCTTCTCGCAGGTCATGTCCTGGGGTGGTCGGGCGTTGTCGGCCGCTTCCCCGGCCGCGTCCCGACCGGCCTGTTCGCCGGCATCGCGGGCGGCGTTCGCGGCCGCGTCGGCGCCGGCCTTGGCAGCGGTGCCCCCGCCATCGCTGGCCACCGCCAGCGCCACGTTCGGGATCAACTGGCCGAACGCCTCAAACGGATCCGACCCCCAACCGGTGCCGACCAACGACCGCACCAACGCCGTCGGATGCAGCGTCATATGCACCAGACCAGCCGCCGTGTTCGACAGGCCGTCGACGAACTCGGCCGGATGGGTGATGTTGTACGGATCGAACGGATTCACCGACCGGACCTGATCCCAGATCCCCGCCACACCCTTGACCACCCCACCGGCCACATGCACAACGCCCAGGTTCGCCCCGCTGACCGTGTCGGAAAAATCGTCGGCCAACCGCTGCCCGAACGACGGCTGCGCCGGCGCCAGCTCGGTGGCCGCGCTCACCGCCGAGGCGGCCTCCCCCGCCGCCGAGTCCCGCTTCGCCCGCGCCGCGTCCAAGAGCTCCAGCGCCTGCTGCCGCAGCGCCGCGCCCGGATCGCTGAACGCACCCGGCTTGGTCGGCGCGGCGCCCGGACTCTGGCCGGCCGACACCGCCTGGTTGTAGCCCTGCGCCGCCTGGTTGTATGCGTCGACCTGCTGGTTGTAGGCGGCCGCCGCCTGCTGGCTGGCCTGCTGACCGCGCTGATAAAGATCAATCGCCTGCTGGGCCTGCCCCTGCGCCCAGGTCACCGTCTGCGCATAGGAATCCATCGCCGACCCGGCCTTCGCGCATGCGTCCCGCGCGTCGGACCACTGCTTCGTGTGCGGATCGAACTTCGCCCGAAACGCGTCCGCCGCCTGCCCCACCCAATGCTGGGTGTCCACCGCCGACAGGCCCTGCGCCGTCTCGGCGAACGCGGTGGCGAACGTGGCTAACTTCTGCGCCGTCCCGGTCAGCGCGTTGACATCACCATGCACCAGCTTCGTCGGATCGGTGCTCTGACCCAACCGAGCCTCGGCGATAGCGTCACCCAGATCGTCGGCGACATGGTCGCCGAACGAGTCCACCGCCTGCGCCGCACTGTCCAAACCCAGCGCCTGCAACCCATCCCCGGCCACGTGCGCGACGTCATCAACCACGTGCCCAACAGCGTGCCCCGCGTCGTTGAGCACGCCCTCGGCATCCGACACCGCGTCCTTGCCGAACGACTCAAGATCGTCTAACAAACCCACGCGCCCAGGGTAGCGAGCGGTCAGCCCACCGTGTAGTGATATGGGATCGAGATCAACTCGTCGGCACTCCCGTTGGCCGCGGTGTCGTCCACGCACAGGAACCCGGCGACGGCGGCTCCCCTGGCCTGGTCCGGGGTCAGCGTGACGGTGATCGTGCCGGTCTGACCGGCGGCGATGGCCAACGGAGTGGCCTTCGTTCCGTGCTGCCAGACATCGCCGGTGGACGAGGTGGCCGCCGGATCGAATGCCAGGGTGTGCGCGAAGAGTTCGAGATCGGCGGTGCCGGGAGTCGAGCCGCCGAACGGTCCGACCGGATCGGCCTGCAACAGCCAGGAACCGGGGCTGACGGCCGGCGAGTCCACATAGGTCATCGCCACGTTGTCCGGCCCCGGCGTGCCGAACACCTCGGGTTGGCCGGTCGCCGCCGCCAGATCGGCGGTCACCGGCGCCGAGCCGGACGCGACCGCGACCAGCCCGGTGGTCTCCGTCGGCACGACATAGCCGGCCTGCGCGAACGGCCGCATACTGACCCCGGACTCGGCGCCGTCGGCCGCCAGTCGCAGGTCGGTCACCGCGGTGGATCGCGGGTCCACGAAGAAGGATTCCGGGACTCCGGCGGTGTTGTGCACCCGCACGGTGAACGTCCGAGGCCTGCCCGCCGGCAGCACGGCGCCGTTGGGCAGGCCGGCGGCGGTGATGTCGACCTGGTCGAACCGTAGGTGTCCGGTGAACCGCTCATCGGTGGTGGATCCGCTCACCGGATTGGCGACAATGACCACATAGGACCATCGACCCGGTCGAGGATTGTGCACTGTGGACCGCAGCGACGCGGTGAACGCGGTGGGATCGCCGTTGGCGTCGGTGGCTCGCACAGTGGTGGCCTGGCTGAGAATCTGGCCGTCGGGACTGACCAGATAGCCGTAGACCTGTTGCCGCACATCGCCGTCCAGCGTCACGTCGATATCCGCGTCCCGTTTGCCGGCCGGCATGTCGAACAGATAGGTGTTCTGCTGCGCGGGGCTGCCGCCCCGGCCGTTGCCGCCGGTGATCGTCCCGGAGAAATCGCCCGACAGCAGGCTGCGCAGCACCACCGGCAGCGCGAACCGCGGCCCGGTGTTGGTGTTCGGTCCGGCGGCGTTGTTCGGTCCGGCGGTGTCCAGCTCCATGGCGGCCACCTGGTCGCCGGGCTGGGCGGGGGTGCTCGCGGTGATCCGGAGCTGGCCGGACTGCCCTGGCGCGAGGGTCAGGGTTCCGGGCGTGACCGCCCCGAATGGCGCGTATTTGCTGGTGGTGAACCGATAGCTGACCAGTCCGCTGAACCCGGTGGCCGCCCGCCGGCCGTAGATCACCGCGTGCCAGACACCGGGCATCGGCGTGTGCGCGTCGACATGCCCGAAGTCCGGTCCGGTCATGGCCTGCGGCAAGGTGAAGCCGGCCAGATCACCCTTCGGGTCCAGCACGGCCATGGCGATGGGCGGACCGGTCGGCGACTGCCAGGCGATCGAGGCGTCCAGATGATCGGCCCCCGCCGGTACGGTGAACGGCTGGGTCACGTAGTCCTCGGGCGTTCCGGACGGCCCGGGAAAGGTCGGCGCGGGCGCGGTCGTGTCCAACTGGATCGCGCCCCGATCGTCGGAGGTCACTGTGGACAGTGCCCGGCCGTGCGCGGTGATCGTCCGCGCCGTCTTGCCGACGTTGGTCACCCGCAGGTTGAAGCCCTCGGCGGCGCCCGGCGCGTCGGTCGCGGTGAACTGGCCGGAGTCGAACAGCAGCCCGTCGCTGCCCTGCGCGGCGCGCACCGCCGCCAGCGCGTTGAGCAGGCCGGCGCCCTGCCGATCCGCCGGGTCGTACTCGTCGGTCGCGGTGCTGGTGAGGATCTGCTTGACCTGGGCCGGCGTCGGCCGAATCCCGCCGTGCGCGTTCTGGTACGCCTCGATCACCAGCGCGGCCGCGCCGGCCACCAGCGGAGCGGCCTCGCTGGTGCCGCCGAACGGCTGGACCGCCGCCGGTTTCCCTTGGTAGTTCACGCATCCCTGATACAGCGCGGCATTCGCCGTGCACAGCGCCCAGCCCTCGTCGCCGGGCGCCAGCAGATCGTCGACGCGGCCGTTCTGGGCGACCCCGCCGGAGCTGATCGCGGACACGTTGTCGCTCTCCCAGCCGGTCATGCCGGGCAACTGGCTGCGGACCTGCGCCTGCAACCGGAACGTGGTCGACGCGCCGACGGTGATCACCGTCGGGTCGCTGGCCGGGCTGCCGATGGTGTTGCGGTAGCCGGCGTCGCCGGCGCTGGCGACCACCGTGGTGCCGGCCGCGATCGCCGCCCGGTTGGCCAGCGTGAACGGGTCGGTGTTGTGGTCGGGGTAGGGGTTGCCGCCCAGCGACTCGTTGAGCACGTCGACGTGGTCCACGGTGACCGCGTAGTCGATGGCCTGGAGCAGCGCGGAAGTAGAGCCGAAACCGTTGGACGCCACCACTTTCAGCCCGACCAGCGACGCGCCGGGCGCCATTCCGAGTACCCGGATCGTGCAGCCCTTGGGCAGCGCGGCGACATCGGACAGGTCGTAACGCTGCCGGCCCTGCGCGGCGATGGTGCTGGCGTCGCCGAACGCCTCCCGGTCGTCCCCGGTGGTCGCGGTGCCCTCGCCGGTGAAGTCCTGGTAGTCGCTGAAGACCTTGGTGCCGTCCGGCCGCACGAAATCCGGGTTGGCGGTGTCCACGCCATCAGCGAGGTACGCCACCTTGACGCCCTGGCCGGTGGCCAGCGACTGGGCCTGCGGCCGGCTCGGATCGGCGAACGCGGCATTGGTGACCTGCAACGCCTCCGGTTCCAACAACGGCTTGCTCGGATCGGCCGGGCACAGCGGCTGGGCCGGCCCTGTCGGCCCGGTGGGCGCGGCGGGCTGGTCGGCGAGCCGGATCGGCCGGTCGGGCAGCACGGCGGCGACTCGGGGATCGTTCGCCAACTGGTCGCGCTGGGCCGGTGTGACGGTCGCGGCGAACCCGTTGACCAGCCTGAACTGGCTGATCCCGGTGGCCCCAGCCGCCTTGAGCTGGTTGATCAGCGGGAGCTGGTCAGCGCCGGGGGCGAAGGTCCGAGCGCCGCCGGTCGGCTGGTCCCGGAGCAGCGCGATCACCGGCTGCCGGGCCTGCGTGGCCAATGCGGCCGTGATCGGCTGGGATCGGTGCACGGTGGTCACCGCCAACACCGACACGAGCACGACACCGGTGGCCACAGTGGACTTCAGACGCATCCGCACCCGTAACACCCTGTGTCAACATGGTCACAAGGGCAAACAGCCACGCGAACCCGGTCGGGTGATCAACCCGCCCAGGCGGTGAGCATCTGACCGGCGATGGACACCGGTCCGGGCAGGCCCAGCGGCCCCTCGCCGGCCAGTGCGGCGCGCACCGCGGCGCGGTCGACCCAGCGGGCTTCCTCGATCTCGCCGTCGGCCAGTTTCAGCGGCGCGGACGGGTCGGCGACCGCCGCGAAGCCGATCATCAGCGAGCGCGGGAACGGCCACGGCTGGTTGCCCAGGTACCGGACGTCCCGCACCTCGACGCCGACTTCCTCGGCGATCTCCCGCCGCACGCAGTCCTCCAGCGACTCGCCGGCCTCTACGAAACCGGCCAGCACCGACAGCCGGTTCTCCGGCCAGTTCGCGCCGCGAGCCAGCAGCACCTGCCCGCCGTTGACGCCGATTCCGTCGTGCACCAGGCAGATCACCGCCGGATCGGTGCGCGGGTACTCCTCCCGGCCGCAGTCGGTGCACCGGCTGGTCCAGCCGGCCCGTTCCAGCCGGGTCGGCGCCCCACAGCGGGCGCAGAACCGGGC
>DASZLR010000073.1:0-7205 GCA_035552275.1 Pseudonocardiaceae bacterium
CCACACCTCGGTGGCGTGCGACGGATCCAGGTAAGTGCCCATAACCCCAACCTACCCACAATCACAGCGCTTGTCGAACGCCTGTTCGACTAGATCAAGTGACCTCGATCACTTCACGCAGGGGATACCGCCGCCGCTGACCGCGCTCAACGAACTGGAGTTGGCCGGGGCGGCCGAGCCGGGTGGCGGCGCGGCACTGGACGCCGCCGAACCCGAAGACGAGGACGACGACGTGCCCGATGAGGAACTGCCGTCGCCCAGCGACGCGGGCATGCTGAAGTCGGTGCCGACGGTCACCTGGACGTGGCCGCTCGACAGGCTCGAGTTCGGCTGGGTGTTGGAGATCCCGAGCATGCCGGCGACCGTGGACGCGGCCGAGGACGCGCCCGAGCCGTAGTACACAGTGGACGAACTGCGGATGCGCGAGCCGGTGCTGGCACTGCCCTGGGTGTAACCCTTGGCGGTCAAGGCCTTCTCCAGTTTGGCGGCCAGGCCGGTCGCGCCCGAGTCGTTCACCACGTCCACGGTTCCGCTCGGCACCGGCAGACTCGACCCGGTCGGCGCGGGTGCGGCCGGCGAGGACGAGCCAGCCGAACCCGACGAGTTGGAGGAGCCTGACAGGAGCTGGCTGGCGATCGCCTGCACCTGGCCGGTGTCCACGATGTTCACGTCCTGGCCGTCGACCTTGCCGAAGGTCTTGATCGGCATCGTGTAGAAGGTGATATTGCCGCCGGTCAGGTTCGACGCCTGTTGCGCGAACGTCAGCAGATCCAGATTCTGGTCCACGGCGATGTTCGCCTTCGCCACGCTCAGCAACTGGGACAGCTTGCCCGGATCGGTGAACACCCCGCCCTGTTTGAGCTGGTACGCCAGCGAGGCGATGAACGCCTGCTGCCGGCGTTCCCGGTCCAGGTCGGTGAAGTTGAGCGCCGGGTGTACGTAGTCGCGGCGCTGCCGGACGAAGGCGACCGCCTGCGAGGCGTTGATCTGCTGCTGGCCCTGGTGGAAGTTCGCGCCCGAGTAGCTGTCCTGGGTGTCCTCGTTCACGCACACCGTGATCGGCTGCACGACCTGCGCGATCTGGAAGAACGACACCAGGGTCACCTCGACGAAGTGGTCGATGGTGGCGCCGCCGAGGAACTGACGGACGGTGTCGACCTCTTCCTTCCGCCCCGCGTCCCGGCTCTGCTGCTCCAACTGGGTCCGATCGGTGACGCCCTGGCTGGCCAGCTCCTTTTCCTTCTGGTCCTTGGCGAAGCCGTAGGCCTGCTTGATCTTCCCCGCGGACACGCCGTCCGGGCTGCCCGGAAACTGGACATAATCGTCCCGGGGAATGGAGATGGCCGTCGCCTTGCCGCCATTGGCGGGCACGTGCAACAGCATCAGCACGTTCGAGTTGTAACCGCCGTCGCTGCTGTCCCCGGCGTGCAGGGCGTTGTAGATGTCGGCGGGCAGCGCGTTGCCGTTCTCGTCCAGCCGGCTGTCCAGGCCCATGATCAGGATGTTGGCGTCGCCGTTGAGCGAGGTCGCCTCACCGGCCAGCGCGTCCGACTTGTCGATGCCGCTGTCCAGGATGTGGTACTGCGCCCAGGCATAGCCGGTGATGCTGAGCACCAGCCCCGAGACCACCGCGACCGCGATCCGCCCGGCCAACCGGGCCCACGTCGATCGCGGGTCGGGCGATTTCGGGATCACCTCGGTCGGCTCCGGCCACGAGCCGTACCGATTGTCCGGCGTCCGCCTGCCCTGTCCGCTCGGTCGGCCCTGCTGACCTGGTTGACCCTGCGGGCGTGCCGAAGCTGGCGGCGGCGTCGCGCGTCGGGAGGCCGCGCCGCGAACCGGGGGAGTGCCGCGCCGCGACGGTGGGTCGCGAGGCACGTTACGGGCGGGTGGTGGTCCACCACGATGGGGTCGACCTCGGCCGGCATCGTCCCGTCCGAACCTGTCCCACTCGCTCAACGTCACCTCCCAGTCATTCGGCAGCACGGCAACGGGCCCGAGTGTGTCATGTGGTGGAGTGCGGGATCATGGATGGGTGACCCGTCCGGCTCCGGTGCGATTCCTGCGAACCGAGGCAAGCATGGCCTACCCCGGCGGTCGGCTGCTCGCCCTCCGCGCCGGCCAATACCACGTGCTCGCCGTCGACGGCTGGACCCGGCTCGGCCGTGGCCGTCCGGCCGGCTCGGACTGGCTGACGCGGGCGGACGCCGAGAAGTGGTGCGCCGAGGCCGGCTTCGATCCCCGGCTGCTCGATGAGGCGCCGGCCGAATAGTCGACTGGCCCGCGATCAGCCGCGCTGGGTGCGCACGCCGAGCAGCACGTCCTCCCAGGACGGCACAATCGGATGATTCTTCTTGCCGCGCTTGCTGGCGGCCGGCTCGGTCTTGCGGGCCGGCTCCGGCTTGCGCGCCGGCTCGGACGTCTCATCGGCAGCGTTGTCCGTGCCAACGCTGCCTGGGCTGACAGCGGCGGCCGGCGGGGTCGCGGGCGCGGCGACCGGTTCAGCGACCGGCTCCGGGTCCGCCATCGCCGGCGCCGGCTCGGCCGGTTCCTCGACGGCGGTCGGCTCGGGCACGCCGGCCACGTCCTCCGCGGCCAGAATCTCCTGCTCCGGCTCGGGTTCAACGGCCGGTCGGTCGACCGGTGCCGGCCCGTGCGCCTCCAGGGCCTGCCGGGCCAGCTCGGTGACCGGGCGGACGGTGCGCAGCGGACGAGCCCCGGCGTTCGGGTCCATCAGGTCCTTGGCGTGGTCGTCCAGCGCGACCACCGTGCCGCCGTGCGCGCCGGGGTGAAACACCCAGTGCGCCCGGTTCAGCGTGTGCCCGGTGTGCCACTGCAACTGCACGACCCACTTGGCGTCCTCGCCACGCCAGGAATCCCAGGTCGCGGTCGAGTAGTCCTGACCGCGCAGGCCGAACGCGTGCGCGGTGATCTCGGTCAGCGTCTGCACATCCGGCCCGTCCTCACGGATCGGGTGCGCGCGCTGCGCGAGATCCGCCGTGCGCGATCGTTCCAGCAGCACGGGGTAGGCGTACCGCTCGATCTTGCTCTGCGGAACGCCGGCCGCTGCCGCGACCTGCTCGACTGACTCACCCGCACGGATGCGGGTCTGAATTTCCCGAGGACGCATCTGGCTCTCCAGCTCGATCTCGATCTGGCCGAGTCGGGTGACATCACCCCTGGCCGCCGCACGCAGCCGTTCGTCGGCCTCGATCGTGAACCGCTCGCTGCGCGCGTGATCCTCGCAGATGACGGACTTGCCGTCGTCGCTGAGACCCACGACCCGCAGCGCACGCATCACAAAGCCTCCTGTGACTCCACCTCGCCAACCTTGACCGTAGGTCGGCGCGCCTCCTTGACGATGGAGGCGCGCCGAGTCCCACGACATTCGACTGTGATCTACGTCTGATCCTCGCGGCCCCGTCTCAGGCCAGCCGCTGGACCACCCAGTCCACGCACTCGGTCAGCGCGCTGATGTCGTCCGGCTCGATCGCCGGGAACATGCCGATCCGCAACTGGTTGCGGCCCAGCTTCCGGTACGGCTCGACATCCACGATTCCGTTGGCGCGCAACGTTGTGGCCACCGCGGCGGCGTCGACCTCGGGCACGAAGTCGACGGTCCCGACGACCTGCGACCGCTTCGCCGGATCGGCCACGAACGGCGTGGTGTAGTCGGTTTTCTCGGCCCATTCGTACAGCCGGCGGGACGAGTCCGCGGTCCGCGCCGACGTCCAGGCCAGCCCGCCCCGCGCGTTCATCCAGTCCAGTTGCTCGGCGAGCAGGAAGAGCGTGGCGATCGCCGGCGTGTTGTACGTCTGGTCCTTGCGCGAGTTGTCCAGCGCGACCGGCAGCGACAGGAACTCCGGCACCCACCGGTCGGACCCGCCGATCTCGCCGATCCGCTCGACGGCCGCCGGGCTGGCCAGCGCGACCCACAGGCCGCCGTCGGAGGCGAAGGACTTCTGCGGCGCGAAGTAGTAGACGTCGAAGTCCGCCGCGCGCACCGGCAGCCCGCCGGCGCCGCTGGTCGCGTCAACCGCGATCAGTGATTCCTCGCTACCGGCCGGCCGGCTGACCGGCACCATCACGCCGGTCGAGGTCTCGTTGTGCGCCCACCCGATCAGATCGACGCCAGCCGGGTCGATCGACGCCAGGTCCGGCGCGTCGCCGGCATCGGCCTTGACCACCACCGGATCGGCCAGGAACGGCGCGCCCTCGGTGACCTTGGCGAACTTGCTGGAGAACTCGCCGTAGGTCAGGTGCAGCGAGCGTTCCCGGACCAGCCCGAACGCGGCAGCGTCCCAGAATGCCGTGGTGCCACCGTTTCCGAGCAGCACCTCGTAACCTTCGGGCAGCGAGAACAGCTCCCGCAACCCGGACCGGACCCGACCGACCAGGGACTTGACCGGCTTCTGTCGGTGCGAGGTGCCGAGCAGTTTCGCGCCCTCGGTGGCGAGCGCGGCGACCTGCTCCGGGCGCACCTTGGACGGGCCGCAGCCGAACCGGCCGTCGGAGGGCTTGAGGTCGGCGGGCAGTTCCAGCTTGGTTGAGTCTGCGGTCGGTCCAACGTTCGGGGTCATGCGCCCCAGTCTGCCAAAGCTCCGCCAGCCATTAATCCCCGCGCCGGATCGGGCCGAGGATCTGCTGTTCGCGGGCGGTGGTGATGAGCCGGAACGGCCGGAACAGCCCGCGTCCCAACGCCATCACCTGGTCGTCCTTGAGCGTGGTGAGCTGCTGCGCGGCCTGCGGGTGCAGCCGCCAGATCCGGGACGCCAGTTGCGCCTGCCCCAGGGGCTGGCGTTGCAGCAGACACAGGTCCGCCGAAGTGGCCATCTGGGTCACCTGCGGGTGCAGGTAGGGCAGCACGTACACGGTGGTCTGCCAGGCCGAGCGCGGCGGGAACAGCTCCTGCGGGGTCGAACCGCCGTCGTGCAGCACCAGCAGCGGACCTTCCTCGGTGGCCCTGGGCAGCTCGATCGGGTTGAGCCGGCGGATCTGCACCGACGGCGCCGGCCGGCCGTTGGCGAGCTGGCCGGCGGCGCGGACCAGCACCTGCCAGGCGGCCGGCCGCGCGGTCGCGATCACCACCCAGGCGCCGATCGCCATCGCCCGCAATGCCAACTGCCGGGCCAGATACAGCCCGCCGACGCTGAACACCCTGGTCGGCGCCGGCCGGACCACGGCCATGCTCAGCGGCTCGTTCTGCATCCCCGAGCCGATCACCATGCCGCCCCGGTCGCCGGACGGGCTGACCGTGTCCAGCATCGCGGCGGACACGGTGAACTCGGGCGCGATGCCGGCCTGGCTGTTCGCGTCCAACAGCCTGCTCATGCGGCTCCTCCCAGCGGCAGGGTGGCGGCCAGCCCGGAGAGCTGAAGCCCGCGCAACGGGGTCAACGACACGTTGAGCTTGTGCGACAACTGATTCAGCCGTTTGTTCGCGTCGGACAGCTCGGACGGGGTGCGGGCGCTGACCCGGCACATCCCGCGCAGACCGACCTCGCCCTCGTCCTCGGCCGGCGACAGGGACAGCGTCACCGTGGCCGACAGGGCGCGGACCGCGGTCAGCCCGTTGATGCTCTGCAGGTTCTTGGCGCTGGGCCAGTGCGTGATCGCGTAGCTGGCGTGGCCGATCCCGGCCGCCGTCACGCCGTCCCACTTCTCCCGCAGCCCGACCTTGGCCGAGGTGCCGGCCACGCCGGTCAGCTCGGAGGCGACGATGCCGGCGCGCAGCAGCTCGTCCGGGTCCAGCGGCCGGGTCGGCACACCGCGCTCGGCGAGCGCGCTGCGCACCCGGGACAGCGCGCCGATCAGCGCCCGGTGTGCGCCCACCACGCCGCCACCGCGCTCACCGATGGCGGCCGGGCAGCGTCGGGGATCCAGTCGGACCGCGACCCAGGTGGTGCGGCGGGCGGCCGCCGGCAGCCCGCCGAGCACTTCGAGATAGGAGGCCAGCGCGGGGGAATCCAGCGGCAGCGAGGCGCTGCCGGGGTAGCAGTGCCAGATCACCTGAATGGCGTCCAGCACCACGCCCCGGTCCTCCAGGCACGGCGCGAGCGAGCCGATCGGCAGACTGGGTGTGGCGCCCAGCGGGGTGATCATCGCCGGAGTCGGGTCGACCAGCAGCACCGCGGTCCACGCGCCGTCGTGCCAGGCGAAGCCGACCTGCCGGCGCTCGTGGTCGATGCCGTGCGCCACCACCAGGTCCGGCACGACCAGGCGGAGCAGGTTCACCCGCTGGTCCTCGGCGCCGGTGATGCCGGCGTCCTCCTGGGCGATCTGGTTGTCCGCGGTCTGCTCGACCGGGTTGGCCACCCGGGTGTGCGAGCGGAACGTGTAGCGCAGTGTGAGCCCGACCCACTGGGTGAACCAGCGGCCGCTCCACCGCAGGAAGGCGATGATCAGCGCGAGCAGCACCACACCGCCGCCGATCGCCATGAAGACCATGGAGTTTCTGATCAGGAGCAGGATCAGCGCGATGGCCGCGCCGATCTCGATCACCGTGATGTTGGCCACCGGCAGGCCGCCGAGACTGGCGCCGATCGTGCGTCGGCGCGTCGTGATCGCCGCGCGCACCGCGCCGGCCGTCGCTGCCGCGGTCGCCATGCCGGGGTTGGGTGCTCCCGGTCGTGGTGTGGTCACCGACATCCGCCTGCGTCTTCCCCTCGCTCTGCTGCCCGGTCCGGGCCTGCCCGACTCCCGTCCGGATGAACGCTCGGGGACATTCTGCGTGGAACCCGCCCCGCGCGATCTTCCGGACGACTACTCTGCCGAACCGTACCGCGACCGGGAGAGCTGTAGGGCGGAAATGGCATCAACACCGACAACCAAGTCACAGGTCCAGGCGTATCGCTTCGTGCTGCGTCGGATGGAGTCGGCACTCGTCCGCAAGGACGCGGTGATGTTGCACGACCCGATGGGCACCCACAAGCGCGCCACAGTGGCGGGAATCGTGGTCGCCATCGTCGGGTTGATCGGCTTCCTGCTCGTGGCGCTGCTCAGCCCGAGTCCGACTCTGCCGGGCCCCGGCTACATTGTCATCGCGCAGCCGTCTGGCCAGGTCTACGTGGTCAACGGCAATCCACACGAGCTGATCCCGGTGTACAACGTCGCGTCGGCGAAGTTGTTGCTGATGGCCGGCGTCGGCAAGGGAAGCGGGTCGTCGTCCGGCAGCAACGATGGGGGGATCAAGGAGGTTGACGACTC
>DASZLR010000074.1:0-30660 GCA_035552275.1 Pseudonocardiaceae bacterium
TCAAGGACGAGTTCACGCACAAGCTGGGCGAACTGACCGGCAAGGTGGGCGAACTGTCCACCGAGATGGGAGTTATCAAAGCCGATGTGTCCGGTCTGAAGACCGATGTAGTCGGCTTGAAGTCCGATGTTGCCGGTTTGAAGACTGATGTGGCTGGGTTGAAGTCGGATGTGGCGGAACTCAAGTCGGATATGACGGTCGTGAAGTCCGATGTTGCCGGTTTGAAGACTGACGTGGCCGGGTTGAAGTCCGATGTGGCCGAGCTCAAGTCGGATATGACGGTCGTGAAGGAAATCTTGCGGACCGACGTATCGGAATTGAAGAGCGGAATGCAAGCTGTGCTGGCTCACCTGGCGATCGGGTAGCCGCGTGCTCGGCCCGCCAGCTCATATCGAACTGGCGGGCCGAACGGCCTAATAGGTGATCGCTATGGCGGGGTCGGCGAGCAGCGCGCCGACGTCGGCCAGGTATTTCGAGCCCTGGGCGCCATCCACGACCCGGTGGTCGAAGCTGAGCGCGAGTTGGCAGACCTGCCGGGGCACGACTTGGCCGTCCACCACCCAAGGCATTTCCCGGATCGCGCCGAACGCCAGAATGGCCGACTCGCCCGGGTTGATGATCGGCGTGCCAGTGTCCACTCCGAACACACCCACGTTGGTAATGGTGATCGTGCCGCCGAGCATGTCCGTTGGCGTCGTCTTGCCATCCCTTGCGGTGTCGGTCAATTCCTGCAATGCCGCCGCCAAGTCCCGCAGCGACAGCAGATCGGCGTCGCGGATCTTGGGGACCACCAGGCCCCTCGGTGTGGCCGCCGCGATGCCCAGGTGCACGTACGGCTTGTAGACGATCTCGCCGGCCGCCTCGTCCCAGCTCGCGTTGACATCCGGCGTCCGTCGAACGGCCAGGCATACCGCCTTGGCCGCGAACGCCAGCGGCGTCAGCTTGACACCGGCGAACTCCGGGCTGTTCTTGAGTTTCGCCCGCACCGCCATCATCGGCGTGACGTCCACGGTCAGGAATTCGGTGACATGGGGCGCGGTGAACGCGCTGTGCACCATGGCCGCCGCCGTGGCCTTGCGGACGCCCCGAATCGGCACCCGCCGTTCGGCCCGATCCGCCGTGCCGACCGGCGCGACCACCGGACCGGCCGGCTCGGGTTCGGCCGCCCGCCGCACATCGTCACGGGTGATGACCCCGGCGCTGCCGGAACCGGCCAGATCGTGCAGATCGATGCCCAGATCGCGGGCGAGTTTGCGCACCGGCGGCTTGGCCAGCGGCACGTAGCCGGCCCGCACGCTCCCGTTGCTGCCATTGGTAGCCGGCGTGACAGAACCAACCAGCGCCGGTTCGGGTCGCGGAGCGGCTGGCACCGGAACGGCCGCTGGCGCTGGAACGGCCGCTGGCGGCGGAGTCCGGTTGGGGTCGCCTTTGCGCGGGCGGCGGCGAGCCGAGGACTCCTTCGGGCCGTAGCCGACCAGATTCGGCACCTTCTCCTCGGCCTGCTGAGCAGGCGCGGGCGCTGCGGAACCAGCCTCCGCAGCCGGAGCAGCGGCGCCGGACGGGTCCGCGTCGATCACGATGATCGGCGTGCCGACGGCGACGGTCTGACCGGGCTCGGCCAGCAGTTCGGTCACCGTGCCGGCATACGGGCAGGGCAGCTCCACGGCCGCCTTCGCCGTCTCGATCTCCACGATGACCTGGTTGACCGTCACCTCATCGCCGGGCTGAACATGCCAGCTGAGGATCTCGGCTTCGGTCAGGCCCTCGCCGACATCGGGCAGCGGGAATCGCTTGAAGTCGGGCATCGTCGGCTCACCAACCCAACGCGCGGTCGACGGCGTGCAGAATGCGGTCCAGGTCCGGCAGGTACGCGTCGTCCAGTTTCGCCGGTGGATACGGGGTGTCGAATCCGGCCACCCGCAACACCGGCGATTCCAGCGAATAGAAGCATTCCTGCTGCACCCGCGCGGCGATTTCGCTGGTCAGCGACGATTCGCTGGGCGCCTCGCTGACCACCACCAGCCGCCCGGTCCGGCGCACCGACTCGAACACCGGATCAAGGTCCACAGGGGACAGTGTGCGCAGGTCGATGATCTCCAGCTCGGTGCCCTCGGCCTCAGCCGCGGTCGCCGCCTCCAGACAGGTCCGGATCGACGGGCCGTAGCTGGCCACCGTGGCATGCTGGCCCGGCCGCAGCACCCGGGACGAGAACAACGGGAATCCAGCCGCCGCGCTGTCAGTGGTGTCCAGCTGACCCTTCTCGTAGTAGCGCCGCTTCGGCTCGAAGAACACGATCGGGTCGTCACAGGCGATGGCCTGTTGGATCATCCAGTACGCGTCGACAGGGTACGAGCAGGCGACCACCCGCAAACCCGCGATTTGCGCGAAAAACGACTCCGGCGACTCGGAATGGTGCTCGACCGCGCCGATCCCGCCGCCGAACGGAATACGTACCACCACCGGCATCCGAAGTTTGCCCTGGCTGCGGTAGTGCATCTTGGCCAGCTGGCTGACGATCTGGTCAAAACCGGGAAACACGAAACCGTCGAACTGTATTTCGCAGACTGGCCGGAAACCGCGCATGGCCAGGCCGATCGCGGTGCCGATAATGCCGGATTCGGCCAGCGGTGTGTCCAGCACCCGATGCTCGCCGAAATCCTTCTGCAGTCCGTCGGTGATGCGGAAGACGCCGCCGAGTTTGCCGACGTCCTCGCCCATCACCAGCACCCGCGGATCGGCTTCCATCGCCGCGCGCAGGCCCATGTTCAGCGCCTTGGCCATGGTCACGTTCGCCTGCACCGGTGCGGCCTCGCTGGCCTGCGCCGCGGCACGGTCCATCGTCGGGGCGGCCATCACCGCTCACCTCCCGCGAAACCCGCGAGGTAGCTCAGGTATTCGGCACGCTGCCCGGCCAGCACCGGCTGCGGTTCCGCGTACACCTCGGAGAAGATCCGTTCGGCCGGTGGATCGGGCATGTTCAGGCAGTAGTCCCGCACTTCGGCGGCGAGCAGATCGGACTCGGCTTGGATCTCGGTGAAGAAATCCTGGTCGGCCCACTGCTGCCGAACGAGATGCACCCGGACCCGCTCGATCGGGTCCTTCAGCTTCCACGCTTCCAGTTCCTCGGACAGCCGGTAGCGCGTCGGGTCGTCGGACGTCGTGTGCGCGTCCATCCGATAGGTGAATGCCTCGATCAGCACCGGACCGTTGCCGCGCCGGCATTCGTCCAGCGCCCAGCGGGTCGCGGCGAGGCAGGCCAGCACGTCGTTGCCGTCGACCCGGATGCCGGGGAAGCCGTAGCCGCGCGCCCGCTGGTACAGCGGCAGCCGGCTCTGCCGTTCGGTCGGCTCGGAGATCGCCCACTGGTTGTTCTGGCAGAAGAAGACCAGCGGCGCGTCGTAGACCGACGCCCAGACGAAGCCTTCGTGCACATCGCCCTGGCTGGTGGCGCCGTCGCCGAAGAAGACGATGGTCGCTTCGCTGTCATCGGCTGTGTCGGCGTCGTCGTAGCCGCCGACCTTGCCGTCGAAGCGTTGCCCCATCGCGTAACCGGTGGCGTTGAGCACCTGGTTGCCGATCACAATCGTGTACAGGCCGAACTTCTTGGCGATCGGATCCCAGCTGCCGTGGTCGGCGCAGCGGAAGATGCCCAGCAGATCGGTCGGCGTGACGTCCCGGCACCACGCCACGCCGTGCTCGCGGTAGCTGGGGAAGGCCATGTCCTGCGGCCGCATCGCCCGACCGGCGCCGATCTGCGCGGCCTCCTGGCCGAGCAGCGGCACCCAGATGCCGAGCTGGCCCTGGCGCTGCAGGGCGTTCGCCTCGCGGTCGAACCGGCGCACCAGGACCATGTCCCGGTACAGCGCGCGAAGCTGGTCCGGGCTGATGTCGATGTCAAAGTCGGGGTGCGCGACGCGTTCCCCTTCCGGGGTGAGCAACTGCACCAGGTCGGCGCCGCCTTCCGTCGTGGCACGCAAACCAGCGATCACCTGTTTCGTACTCGGTATGGCGGCGGTGGCGGCCGGCGTGCCCGCCGGCGTGGCTTGGGTCCAGCGTTCTGCCGAGGACATGTCGCGTCTCTCCTAGCGTCGAAGGTCCGCGCCGGCCGTGGGTGACAGCCGAGCGGGCGCAGCCGAGAGCCACCGTCGTCCCCCGGTCGGGGGAACGATTCGATGACCATCGGCACTGACGGTTCACTCCACCATCCTGACATGACCTAGCCCACAGTGGTGCGCCGCGGTCCCCGGAATAACACCGAACATACGCCGCTGAGCTGGGAAAATGCTCGGAGCCCCAATGGTCGGTTGGCCTACCATGGGACGGTCGGCGCTGGTCGGCGTGACGCCGGTACGGCCAGCCCCGATCGGGGGCTTTCAGTCGGTGCTGTGGCGTTGCGTTCGCCACAGCCGCCGGTCTGGGAGGATCACGAAGGTGGACCGCGTGAAGCTCACCCGAACCGTTGCCGAGACCTGGGACAGCACGGTGCTGCCGAGCCTGTCCGAGTTCGTGTCCATTCCGGCCGTGTCGCAGTCGTTCGATCCGGACTGGTCGGCCAACGGCCATCTGGCCGCCGCGGTCGAGCATCTGCGCAGCTGGGTGGAGGGGCGCGGTCTGGCCGGTGCGACCGTCGAGATCGTGGAGCTGGACAGCCGCTCGCCGGTGCTGCTGGTGGACGTGCCGCCGCTCGTCGGCTCGGCGGACTCGGATGGGCATCGGCCGGCGGGCACAGTGTTGCTGTACGGACATCTGGACAAGCAACCGCCGGTCGGTGGCTGGTCCGAGGGCCTGGACCCGTGGACGCCGGTGATCCGCGACGGCCGGCTCTACGGGCGGGGCGCGGCCGACGATGGTTACGCCGGCTATGCCTCGATCGCCGCGATCGAGTCGCTGCGCGCGGCCGGCGGCGCGCACGCCCGGTGCGTGCTGCTGCTGGAGACCGGCGAGGAATCCGGCAGCCCCGACCTGCCCGATTATCTGGAACATCTGAAGGCCCGGTTGGGCGACGTGTCACTGGTGGTCTGCCTGGACGCCGGGGCCGGCGACTACGAGCGGATGTGGCTGACCACCTCGCTGCGTGGCTTGGTTCAGGTGGACGTGACGGCGCGGGTGTTGCGCAGCGGCCAGCATTCCGGCGTGGCCGGCGGGATCGTGCCGAGCTCGTTCCGGGTGTTGCGGCAGTTGCTGGATCGGTTGGAGGACGCCGAGACCGGGCGGGTGCTGCTACCCGAACTGCACGTGGAGATCCCGGCGAACCGGGTCGCCGAAGTCGGGGCGGCGGTGGAAGCCGCGCCAGGCGCGGCGTTGAGCGCGTTCCCGCTGGTCCCTGGCGTGCGGCTGGCCGATGACGACGAAGTCGAGCTGGTGCTGAACCAGACCTGGCGGCCGAACCTGTCCGTCACCGGGGCGGACGGCCTGCCCGAGCCGGTCGACGCCGGCAATGTGCTGCGGCCGTTCACCACGCTGTGCCTGAGTTTCCGGCTGCCGCCGACCGCCGACGCGGCGCGCGCGCTGGCCGCCGTGCGCCGGACACTGACCACCGAAGTCCCCTACCAGGCGCAGATCGAGCTGTCCCGAGTCGAGTCGGCCGGTGGCTGGAACGCGCCCGATGTCGCACCCTGGCTCGGATCGGCGTTGGACGACGCGGCCGACACCGTGTTCGGCGCGCCCTGGAGGACCATGGGTTTGGGCGGGTCAATCCCATTTATGGGGCTGCTGCACGAGACCTATCCGGACGCGCAGTTCGTGGTCACCGGCGCGCTCGGGCCGGACAGCAACGCGCACGTGCCCGACGAGTCGCTGCACCTCGGCTTCGTGGTCAAGCTGACCGAGGCCATCGCGCTGGTGTTGAACGCGCACGCTACTCGGTCACGGTGACGTCCACGTCCTCGCCGTCGGGAATAGCGCGGAATTTCTCGACCGCTTTGCTGGCGATCTGCGCGAGCCGCACCAGGAATATCTCGCTGGTGATCAGGTTGAGTGATCCAGTGGAATTCCCAAATTCGAACTGAGCCTGCTCGCCCACCAGCGCGCACGACAGCGAACAACTGTCGTCCAGCGTGACCCAGGCGTTGACCGCAATGCCGTCACTCGTGAACATCTCGCCTCTCCTGCCGTTACCGGTGATCCCTGCTACGTTCCTGTTGCCGCTCTTGTTGAGTCTTCGCAAGGACTGGGCAAAGCGCAAATACCTTGCGTACGCGCAACGGGTGACATCAGCTCGCACCCCGGTGACGCTATGCTGTTACCGGCCGACAACACGGAGATCACGATGGCTCGCACCCCCAAGGCCAGGGCACTCGGCGCCGCGCTTCGGCAGGCGCGCGAGGACAAGGGGCTGGTCCTGCGCGAAGTCGCGGCAGCGATCAGCCGCGATATCGGTGTGCTCTCTCGATGGGAGACCGGCGAACGATCGCCGAAACCGGAGCAGGTCGCCCAGATCCTCACCAAGCTGGAAGTTGACAGCGAGCTGTACGACGAGATCATGACGCTCGCGTATCGTACCAATGAGTCGCAGTGGGTCGCTACCAGCTTGCCCGAGCAGAAGCAACAAATGGTCGCCTATGTGGATTGGGAACAGAATGCGACCAAGATTGTCGAGGTCGCGCCGTTGTTGATTCCAGGCTTGTTGCAAACTCGCGATTACATCCATGCCATCATGACGACTGGTAGGGCTCCTATTGGTGAGATCGCATCAAGGGTCACATCCAGGATTGGCCGACGAGACGTGATCGACAAGCCAAGGCCGGCGCACCTGCTGGTGTTGCTCGGTCAGGCCGCGCTCAACCAGGAGATCGGCGGTCGGAAGGCGATGATCGAGCAGATTCGACATCTGCTGAAGATGGCTGCTCAGCCCAACGTCGAGCTGCGTGTCGTACCTGATCACCGCGATTGGCATCCGGGGCTGGAAGGCGCGTTCACGTTCATCGAGGCACGTCGAGCGGCGATAAAGCCAGAGTCCATCGTGTTTGTTGGCACCCGGCGATCGGTGCTGATGCTGCACGAGAACGACGACGTGGACGCCTACAAGGCCGCGATCGATCGAATTAAGGAAGCCGCACTGAGTGCGGACGCCTCCGTCAAACTTGTGGCGGACATTGGAAAGCGAATGGAGCGAAAAGGTGACTCGTCAGGGCACGTGGCGGAAGTCGCGTCGTAGCGTGAACGACCAGAACTGCGTCGAGGTGCGCGGCGCGCTCGATGCGGTGCGGGACTCGAAGAACCAGGCCGGTCCGACCCTCGGGGTTGCCGTGCCGACGCTGGTGCGAGCCGTCCAAGCCGGCCACTTCGACCGCTGAACACGGCGAGTGTCCCCGATGTGATGAGGCATCGGGGACACTCGTCAAGCAGCGAAAGGGGTCCAGCGTGTCGTCAGTTGGGGGACTCGGAGACGAGTTACGGCGCATCGCCGAGGAACTGCCGCTGGAGTGGTTGGCCACGGCCATGTACTGCTTCGAGGAAGGGCAGGCGCGGTTCGTTCACACCTTGCAGGGCTCGGTCCGGCCTGAAGCGCGAGAAGCCCTCGCGGCACTGGCACAGCTCGGAGAGACTATCGAGGAAACACAGCGGCTTGTGATTGGTGCGCAGATCCGGATCGTCCAGCTCGCGGCCAAGTTCGGAGCCGGCGGCACTGAGGTGTCAAGCGATTTGCCAGCGCCAGTTGATTTCGTCGCCAAGTTGGTCGACCGCTTCCGCCGGGCCGCGAGCAAGACTCCCAAACCGATACCGGTTGGCTGGGCACCAGAGTTGGCGCGCAACAAGAAGGGCGTGGTCTTCCAACGCCCCGGCGCGCCACACAATGCGGACCTGATCAGAGTCATGGACCCGACGCCCGAACACCCCGGCGGATACATTCGAGTCCACAACAGGTATCGCCAACCGGTCGACGTCCATGGCAAGCCACGTTCGGACGATGACACGCATGTCCCGCTCGACTACGACGGCCCTTGGCCCGCTTGGCCGAAAGGATGAACAGCATGGCGATGGTAGAACACGGTGATCGGTGGTCGTTGTCGGTCGCGGACCCCGAGATCATCCGGCTCTGCTTCGACTACGCCGTAAGTCTCGACATCGGTTTGCCTGAGTCTGGTGTCAATGTTCGCATCGAACAGCGCCTTACGTTGCGCCGGCCTGGCAGCGACGAGGTCATCTTGACGCCCGGCCGAGACGGTGTCGGACTCGCGCCAATCCTTGGGCTGTTCGGCCTGACAGTGGAGCGGTTGGACGCTTTCAAGGACGGACACCTAGAGGTCGATCTGAATGATGGCACGACGCTTCGAGTCCCGTCCCACGATCGCTACGAGGCATGGATCGTGGCGGGGTCCGATCATGAAATGATCATCTCGCCGCCAGGCGGTGACCCGGTCGGGTAGACCACCCGAGCCCAGCGGTAACGGCTCAGCGCAGAACCGGATGGCGCAGGTGGAGAACCCGGTCGCAGAACCGGTGCGTGACTCGCAAGAGCCCCGGTCCGACCCTCCGGGTCGCTGTGCCGTCGTTGGTGCGGCACCGAGCCTGCCTTATCAGAACCCGGTAGCGCCCATTAGGCACGGCGCACCACCTTCTTCGCTTCACCGCGCACTGACTCTACGTACCGGTACCGACACTTAACGGAGCACGGGATAGCGCAGGTGGAGAACCCGATCGCCGGCGAGGATGGTCGGGTTGTCCAGCTTCACCGGTTTGGTTGCCAGCGAAGCGAAGTAGGGCACACCCGCGCCCAGCACCACCGGGACCAGATCGACCACGACCTCGTCCACCAACCCGGCGTCCAGGGCCTGTGAGGCGATCTTCCCAGCGGCAACGGCGACCGTCCGGTCACCGGCGGCCTTCTTCGCCTGCTCCACCGCGCTCACCACCCCATCCGTCACGAAGGTGAACGGCGCGCTGCCGATGTGCGGCCAGTCCGTCGGGACGCTGTGCGTCACCACGAAAACCGGCACGTCGAAGGGATGCCGGCCGTCCCAGCCGTTGGTGATGTCGAACAGGCGCCGGCCGACGACGAGCGTGCCCAACTCGCCACTGATCCCGCGCAGGTATCCGGCGCTGGCGTCGGACAGGTGGAACGTCATGGTGCCGCTTGGGCTCGGCAACTCCACCTCGCCGTTGTCGTACCAGCCGAAGAGATCGTCGCAACCGTCAGACGGGTCGGCGATGTAGCCGTCGACCGACATCGACGCGTTCGTCACAACCGTGGCCATCGTGACCTCCTCAAGTCCCGAAGATCCGCTGATGCCGGTTATGACACGACGAACCGACGGAACTCATCGGTGCGTCACACCCGGACCACCGGCAGCAGGTGCGAGATGTCCGCGCGGACGCCGGACGCGCTGATCCTGCCCGCCGCGAGCGCGTCCGGCCAGGCCAGTCGGCCGGTCGCCAGCTCAAGCCAGGTGCGCGGATCGGTCTCGATCACGTTCGGCGGCGTGCCCCGAGTGTGCCGGGGACCGGCGACGCACTGCACGGCCGCGAACGGGGGAACCCGCACCTCGACGCTGTTGCCCGGTGCGACATCCGGCAGCACCCGCAGGCTCAGTCGCACCGCCGCCGCGAGCACCGCCCGATCGGGTGTGTCCGCCACACCGTCCAGCCAGGGCAGCACCTCGGCGACGGCCGCGCGCAACTCGTGCGGGTCGACACCACGCCGGGGGGCCATAGCTGCCCAGCGTAGATCGGTATGCGGATAGCCTCGCCGGGTGGACACCGAAGGGGATTCCGGCATCGACTCCGGTCCAGGCCCGATCGAGGACTACGCGCTGCTGTCCGACCTGCGCACCGCCGCCCTGGTCGGCATCGACGGCTCGATCGACTGGTTCTGCATCCCCCGATTCAGCGGGCATTCGTGCTTCTCCCGGATTCTCGGCAACGACGAGCACGGCCACTGGCGCATCGCGCCCACCGGCGAGGTCAAGGACACCCGCCGTTGGTACCGCGAGGGATCGATGGTGTTGGAGACGGAGTTCGTCACCGACACCGGCGTCATCCGCCTCATCGATTTCATGCCCCCGCAGGAGAATCACCACGACTTCACCGACCAGCCGCGGATCGTGCGGATCGTGGAGGGGGTCACTGGTGCGGTCGAGATGCGGTTGCGTTGGGTCGTCCGGTTCGCCTACGCCGACGCGGTGCCCTGGGTGCGGCGGATGCGCACGCACGACAACGACCACATCCTCGCGCTGGCCGGCCCGCGCGCCGTCACTCTTCGGGGTGATCCACTGCCGGAGGCCGTGCCGGACCGGCAGGTGCACGAGGCGGTTTTCACCGTGGACGCCGGCCAGCGGCTGTCCTGGGTGATGGAATACCTGCCCAACCACGACGAGCAGCCCCCGCCGGTGGATCCCGACGTCGACCTGCGCACCGCCGAGCGGTTCTGGCGCGAGTGGTCCGGCCGGTTCGTCTACGAGGGTCCGCACGCCGAGACCGTGCACCGGTCGCTGATCACGCTGAAGGCGCTCACCTACGCGCCGACCGGCGGCATCGTCGCCGCGCCGACCACCTCGCTGCCGGAAACCCCTGGCGGTGAACGTAACTGGGACTACCGGTACTGCTGGCTGCGCGATGCCACGCTGACCCTGTTGGCGTTCGACAACTTCGGCTATCTCGCCGAGGCCGAGGCGTGGCGGCGCTGGCTGGTCCGCTCCGTCGCCGGATCGCCGGCCGACATGCAGATCATGTACGGGCTGCGCGGTGAGCGTCACCTGATCGAGTGGGAGGCGGACTGGTTGCCCGGCTACCAGGGCGCGCGGCCGGTGCGAATCGGCAACGCCGCGTACCGCCAGGTCCAGCTCGACGTGTACGGCGAGGTGATGGACGCGCTGCACCTGGCCCGCGAGCGCGGGATAACGGAAACCCCGGAATCGTGGGCGATCCAGCGCGGCATCATCACCCACCTGTGCCAGATCTGGCGGGAGCCGGATTCCGGGCTGTGGGAGGTTCGCGGCGAGGGCCGCCATTTCACCCACAGCCGAGTGATGGTGTGGGTGGCGTTCGACCGGGCCGTTCGCGCGGCCGAGGAAGACAAGCTGCCCGGCCCGGTTGAGCAGTGGCGGGACATCCGCGACGAGATCCACCAGGAAGTGCTGGACCAGGGCTACAACACCGAGATCGGCGCGTTTACCCAGTACTACGGCGGCACCGAACTGGACGCGGCCACCCTGCTCATGCCGGCGGTCGGCTTCCTGCCCGGCACCGATCCGCGGGTGAAGTCCACAGTGGAGGCGATCGGCCGGGAACTCAAGCACGGCGACCTGATCGACCGCTACTCCACCACCGCGCAACACTCCGATGTGGACGGACTGAGCGGCAAGGAGGGAGCGTTCCTGGTCTGCTCGTTCTGGTACGTCGACGCGCTGGCGATGTGCGGCCGGCAGGACGAGGCCGAGTCGATGTTCGCCCGATTGTTGGCGCTGGTCAACGATGTCGGCCTACTCGCCGAGGAATACGACCCGGCGACCGGGCGCTTTCTCGGCAATTTCCCGCAGGCGTTCAGCCATCTCGGCCTGGTGAACAGCGCGGCCGTGCTGTACGGCGGGCACACCCGCGACGAACGCAGCCGGCGCAACGGCCGTTAGCTCTGGTCCTCGGGGGATTCGCGGGACCGACGCAGTTGTTCGGCCAGGTCCGGATCGACGTCGGCGACCTCGGCGTAGGCCACCCCGCCGGGCGCCTCCGGATCTTCCCGCACGCTGATGCCCTCGTCCGGGATCGGGAACTCGATCTTGGCGGCCAGCCGGGCCATGCCAGCCATTTCGGTGTACATCCGCAGTTCCTGTTCCATGCCCGGCCGAGATCCGGGTTCGATGTCCGCCATCCGCTCGCGCAGTCGCGCCGCCCGCTCGTCCAGCTCGGCCGCGCTGTCGGTGAACTCCAACTGCTGCCGGCGGACCCGCTCGTCCCAGTCGTCCATCTGGTGCCGCAGCGTCGGCGGCAACTCGCTGTCGGCTCCATCGGCGCTGCCGCCCCCACCCGTGCCGCCCATGCCGACCACGTTATCCGGCGGAGAGCAATCGGTCGATCGCATCGGGGGGACCGGGCCGGGCGAACAGCCAGCCCTGGCCGGAGTCACAGCCGATTCGCCGCAGCCGGTCCGCCTGCGCGGTGGTCTCCACGCCCTCGGCGGTGACGGTCAGCTCCAGCGCGTGCGCCAGCGACACCAGCGTCTTCACGATTTTCGCGTCGATCGGGTCGGTCTCGCCCTCGGCCTGCAAACCCTCGATGAACGAACCGGCGATCTTCAGCTCGCGAACCGGAAGATGCCGCAGGTAGGCGAGATTGGAGTAGCCGGTGCCGAAATCGTCGATGGCGATCCGGATGCCCATCTCGTCCAGCGTGCGCAGCGCGTCCAGCGGCCCGTCGTCGGCCACGCCCATGATCGCGCTCTCGGTGACCTCCAGTTGGAGTTTCCGTGGCGGCAAACCGGTTTCGGCGAGGATCGCGCGCACGTCGGACACCAGGTTCGGCTCGCGTGACTGCCGCACCGCCAGGTTCACACTGACGAAGGGCGCCCGCTCGCCGAAGCGGTCCAGCCAGTCGCGCGCCTGGACGCACGCGGCGCGCAGGATCCACCGGCCCAGCGGCACGATCAGCCCGGTCTCCTCGGCCAGCTCGATGAACCGGTCCGGGGGCAGCCGGCCGAACACCGGATGCTGCCAGCGCACCAGGGCCTCGACGCCGGTGATCCGCTCGTCGGACATCCGCACCAGCGGCTGGTAGTCGACGTAGAACTCCTCGCGTTCCATGGCCGCCGGCATCGCCGCGGACAGGGTGAACCGGGCGACCTCGTGCGCGTTGCGCTCCGGGTTGTAGGCCGCCCACCGGGCCCGGCCGTCGGACTTCGCCCAGTACTGGGTGATGTCGGCGTCGCGCATCAGGTCGGCGGCGGTGTCGGCGTTGATCGCCCGCTCCACCACGCCCAGGCTGGCCGACACGGACAGCTCGTGGCCGCCGATGCGGACCGGCGGCGCCAGCGTGACCTGCACCGTCTCGGCGATCGCGGTCATGTCGTCCACCGATCCGGTGTCCGCGGCCAGCACCACGAACTCGTCGCCACCCATTCGGGCGACAAGCCGGCCCGGACCGGCGATGGCGGTGTCCAGCCGGCGGGCCACCGCGACCAGCAACTGGTCGCCGACGTCGTGACCGAGGCTGTCGTTGATCATCTTGAAGCCGTCGAGGTCGAGGTAGCACAGGCCGACCCGCTTCGGGCCGGAACCGTCGTTCGTCCCGGCGAACGCCTCGTCCAGCCGTTCCAGGAAGAGCATCCGGTTGGGCAGCCCCGTCAGTGGATCGTGAGTTGCCTGGTAGCGCAGCCGCTCGCGCAGCGCCCGCTGCTCGGTGACGTCCTCGATCATCGCCACCAGGTACTGCGGCTGGCCGTCGTCGGCACGCACCAGCGAGGCGGTGATGGTGGCCCACGCCCAGCCGCCGTCCGGCCGGTGCAGCCGCTTCTCGATCTGGTAATGATCGAGCTCACCCCGACGCATCTGCTCCCAGGTCTCCCACCGGCCGCGCTCGGCGTCCTCCGGGATGATGTAGTCGCGGACGTGGCCGTGCACGGCCTGCTCCCGGGTCATCCCGGTCATCCGCAGCAGCGCGTCGTTGACGTCCAGCACCCGGCCGGTCATGTCGGCGATGCCGATGCCGGTCGCCACATCGGTGAACATCGCGCGGAACTTCGTCTCGCTGGACCGCAGCGCGACCTCGGCCTCGTCCCGGGCCTGCAACACGGCCGCGCTGATCGCCTCCTGCTCGGCGAGGGTGTTCTCGCGCAGCGCCTGCGCATAGCCGGCGGCCAGCGCGCCCTGCATCCGCGCCACCCGCGTCGCCAGTCCGGTCGAGGCCAGGTCGAATTCAGGCAGCTCAAGTCGAGACAGATCAAGATCGGCCAGCAGCCGCTCGCCGATCACCGACACCGACTTCTCCAGCGTCGACACCGTGGTGAAGTGACAGCCGACCAAGGCCGCGCCGGCCCGTCGGGCGGGTTCGTCGGTGAACGGCTCGGACAGCAGCGATTCGATCAGCTCGCCGGTCAGCCCGTTCAGTAAGTCGACCACTTCCGCGCCGCTCATCGGCACGTAGCTGGTGCCGGCGATCGCGGCGGACCACACCCGGGCGAAGGAGTGCACGACCGACACTCCGCCCGGCTCGACGCCGCTGTCCAGGCGGAGGGTCACGGTGTCCGCTCTACGACGGGCCGGGGTGGTCATGGCACCCAGCCAGCCGCGCGGCGGGCCAGGGGGACCGGACATCCTCGCACCGCGCTGCTCCCTTCACTCCCCGCAGCCGTACCCACAACAGTCGCGAGCATACGTCCAGACGTGTGACAACACGAATGCTCTTTCCGCGAACCGTGCGTTACGAAATCGTCGGTTACCGCCAAGTGGGTCACGCCGTGGGGTGCCGGCTGGCCGCCGATCCTGCGCCATGCGCGAAGGACGCGGCCTCGTTTCCCAGGCTCGGGTGGGTCTGCTTGGACAGCACCGGCAGCACCCGGCGCAGGTCCTGAATGAACATGTCCGCCAGGTCATGGCTGAATCCGTTGCGCACCACCACTCGCAGCGCGGCCAGATCCGTCCGGTTCGCCGGGAACGTGTAGGCGGGCACCAGCCAGCCGGCCGAGCGCATCGCGGAGGAAACGTCGAATACCGAGTATTCGGTGACCCGCTCGTCCAGGGTGAACGCGAATACCGGCAACTGGCTGCCGTCGGTGAGCAGCTTGAACGGGCCGAGATCGGCGATCTGGCCGGACAGACGGGTGGCCACATCGCGGCAGTTCTGCTGCACCCGGCGATATCCGTCGTAACCCAATCGGATGAAGTTGTAGTACTGCGCGGCGACCTGGCCGCCCGGCCGGGAGAAGTTCAGCGCGAAGGTCGGCATGTCGCCGCCGAGATAGTTGACCCGGAACACCAGTTCCTGGGGCAGCGCGGCGACGTCCCGCCACACCACCCAGCCCACGCCCGGATACACCAGGCCGAACTTGTGCCCGGAGGTGTTGATCGACGCGACTCGCGGCTGCCGGAAGTCCCAGTCCAGGTCGGGTTCGAGGAACGGCGCGATCATCGCGCCGGACGCGCCGTCGACGTGCACCGGGATGTCCAGGCCGGTCCGTTGGTGCAGCTCGTCCAGGGCGGCGCAGACCTCGGCGACCGGCTCGTAGCTGCCGTCGAAGGTCGAGCCGAGGATCACCACCACCCCGATGGTGTTCTCGTCGCACAGGGCGACCGCCTCTTCGGCCGACAGCGTGAACCGGTCGCCCTCCATCGGCACCAGGCGCGGCTCGACCTCCCAGAAGTTGGCGAACTTGTCCCAGCAGATCTGGACGTTGACGCCCATCACGATGTTCGGCTGGTCGGTCGGCTTGCCGGCTGCTTTGCGGGCCTGCTGCCAGCGGCGCTTGAGCGCCAGCCCGGCGAGCATGCACGCTTCACTCGATCCGGTGGTCGAGCAGCCGGGCGCGGACGCGGCGTCGGGCGCCTGCCAGAGCGCGGCCAGCATCCGCACACAGCGCGACTCCAGTTCGGCCGTGCGCGGGTACTCGTCCTTGTCGATCATGTTCTTCTCGAAGCAGTCCGACATCAGCCGGTTGGCCTGTGGCTCCATCCAGGTGCTCACGAAGGTGGCCAGGTTCAGCCGGGCATTGCCGTCCAACATCAGTTCGTCGTGCACCACCTGATAGGCGATGTCCGGGTCCAGTTCCCGGGCCGGAAACACGTTTTTCGGCACGTGCACCGGTTCCCGGGTGAAGATCGGATTGACGGAGACTTCCTCGCGGCCGGAGCTGCGGCCGGCCATCGGATGTTCGAGCGGCATGCCGTGACCGTAACGATCAGCCGCTTCGGTCGCCGATCCCCCACGCCGTTTCGAGATGCGCCATCACCCACATGGCGGCACCCTTTGATCCGAACGGCCTAATGGATCTAGCGGGTGGGAGGTGCCCATGGCCCGGCAACCGACCCGCTGGGGTTCCGCGTTCCGGACCATGTTCGGCGGCGCCGTCCTCGCCGTCGCGATTCTGCTGGGTTCGGCGCTCTGGCCGGACGCCGGGGCATCGGCGGCGACATTGGCCGCCATGGTGACCCATCCGCAGGACGACTGGGCCGGCTCGGAGATCCTCAGATACGAAGGCGACAGCCTGCCGTTGGGGCCGGCGGCGATCAGCGGTGTCCAGTTGCCGGGGCTGGACGTCAGCCGGTACCAGACCAACGTCAACTGGCCGGCCGTCGGCAAGGCCGGCGCGGCGTTCGTCTACGTCAAGGCGACCGAGAGCACGAACTACACGAATCCCTCGTTCGGCCAGCAGTACCGCGGCGCGGCGGCGGCCGGGCTGATCCACGGCGCCTACCATTTCGCCATTCCCAACGCCTCCAACGGGATCGCGCAGGCCGACTACTTTCTCGCGCACGGCGGCCGACCGTCCGGCGCGACCCTGCCGCCGGCGGTGGACCTGGAGTACAACCCGTACGGCGACGTCTGTTACGGGATGCCGCCGGCCGCGCTGGTCGCCTGGGTGCACGACTTCTCCAACGAGATGCGCCGGCGGATGGGGTCCTTTCCGGCGATCTACACCAGCACCAGTTGGTGGAACCGGTGCACCGCCAACAACGGCGAATTCGGCAGGACGAATCCGTTGTGGGTGCCGCGCTACGGCAAGAGCATCGGCGCCCTGCCGGCCGGCTGGGGCTATGAGACCTTCTGGCAGTTCGCCGATTCCGGCGTCTTTCCCGGCGATCAGGACTACTTCAACGGGACGCTGGCGCAGCTGCGCGCCCTGTGCGGCCGCTGACCTGTACTCGCTGCTGAGACGTTCGTCCACCGGCTCATTTCCCCTGTGGACAACCGGATTCCCCTGTGGATGATCGCCGACGTCCGCGGAGCTGATCAAGCACACTCGGCGACATGAAGACCTTGTCCCTGATCAGCCGGCTCGTCCGGCACACGCTCCTGGCACTGGGCGTGCTCGTGCTCGGCATCGCCACGCCGGTGGCCGCCTCGTTCACGTCGCTCGCGGTGCCACAGTCCATCGTGCCGCCCGTGGTGTCGCCGATCGCGCCGCCACCGTCGGCGCAAACGCTTGCGCGCGCACCTGATCCTCCGACCGATGATCCGCCAGCCAGTGATCCGTCCACTGACCATCCAGATCTCGACTGGGCCGGTTCGCGGATCCGGGCTCAGGAGGGAGCCGAGCCCGGCCCGCGCGGCGCGGACATCCCGGCCGCCGGTCTGCTGCGCGGGCTGGACGTCAGCGGTCACCAGCGCCGGATCGACTGGGCGCGAGCCGCCGCGGGCGGGGCGCGGTTCGCGTATGTCAAGGCGACCGAGGGAACCGGGGCCACCAATCCGCGGTTCGCGCAGCAGTACGACGGAGCCCGGCGGGCCGGCCTGATCCGCGGCGCGTACCACTTCGCCCTGCCCAACCGGTCCGCCGGCCGCGCCCAGGCGGATTTCTTCGTCGCCCATGGTGGCGGTTGGTCTCGGGACGGGCACACCCTGCCGCCGATGCTGGATATGGAGTACAACCCGTACGGACCGGCCTGCTACGGGCTGGGCCCGGCCGCGATGGCCGATTGGGCGCGCTCGTTCGCCACCGAGGTGCACGCCCGCACCGGCCGCTGGCCGACGATCTACACCAGCACGAACTGGTGGCGGCTGTGCACGGGCGGCCGGGCCGATTTCGCCGGCACGGACCCGTTATTCCTGGCCCGGTACGCCAGCCGGTCCGGCCCGCTGCCGCCGCGATGGCGGTCCTGGACCTTCTGGCAGTTCAGCGACGCCGGACCATTGCCCGGTGATCAGGACTACTTCTACGGTGGGCCGGATCGCCTGCGCGCTTTGGCGAACGGTTGAGGAAGGGGGACCGCATTGGTCGGCATTCCGTGGTTGGTCATCGGCTGGGTGCTCGCGCCGCTGGGCCTGCTCATGTTGGTGGTGCTGTTCGGCTTTCGGAAGGCTCCGCGCGGCGGCTTGCCGCTGCTCTGCACGTTCGAGCTGGCGTTCGGTGAGCTGGCGCTGGTGACCGCTTGGCTGCTCAAGGATCGCGCGCCCAGCGAGTCCGATGCGTTGCGCACCGGCGGCCTGGCGGCCGCTTCGGTGGTCGCGCTCTACGGGCTGTGGCTCAACGATCGCCGGCAACGGGTCAACGAGCGGCAGCAGGACATCGAGCTGGCTCGGCAGAGTCTGGAAGGAGAGCGATACGAACTCGATCAACGTCGGCACGATCTGGAGGATCAGCGCGCCGAGAACGATCGCGCCCGAGTGGCCGACGAGCGGTTCGCTCGCGCCATCGAACTGCTCGGCCATGATGCCGATCAAGTTCGGGGCGGCGCATTGGAAGCCTTGGCCGGCCTGGCTCGCAGCAATCAGGACTACACCCAGACCGTCCTCAATGTCCTGTGCTCCTACCTCCGCCGGCCGTTCCTCCACCCGCGCTATGACGAGGACAGTTGGCCGGCGGATCGGGCGGCGGAAGCCGAGCGGGAACTACAGGCCCGGCTGACCGCCCAACGGTTGATCGCCGATCTGCTGCCGCGCGCCGACGACACGGACGCGCTCGCCTACGACCTCGATCTGACCGGCGCATACCTGGAGTACTTCAACCTGTCGCACCGCCGAATTGGCAAGCTGATCCTGCGTTATGCGCAACTGTTCAGTAGCAACAGTTTCAACGGCACCCGGTTCCTCGGACCTGCCTGGTTCACCGAAGCTCGGCTGGCCGGTGACGGGCGGCTGAGCGGCGAGTTCCGTTGCCGCGACGCCGTGTTTCATGATCGCGCTTGGTTCAGCCTGGTCACGGCCGCCGGTCAGGTGACTTTCCAGCGCACCGTGTTTCTCGGCCCGGCGAAGTTCGCCGACGCCACGTTCAGCGGCGGAGTCTCATTCGACGGCTGCCGCTTCGAGATCGACGGCGCGCCGTCGATGATCGCCAGAATGCACGTGTCGCTGACCAAGACCAACGACCTGCCCCCCAAATGGCGGGTCGAACCGCGCGAGACTGATCCGACCTTGGGTGTGATCGTGATGTCCTGATCAGGCGAAGAGGGCGGGGAGGGTGGCTTCCCAGGCGGCGCGCAGTTCGGCGAGCGGGATCGCGGCGATGCCCTGGAACTCGACCTGGTCCGAACCCTGGTCCACCACGCCGATCTTGGTGCACGGCAGCTCGCGGGCCGCGCACATCGCGACGAACCGCGGTTCCTCGCTGCGCGGCACGGCGACCAGCGCGCGGCTGGCCGATTCGGCGAACAGCCAGACGAACGGGTCGGCGTCCTCGGGCAGCACGATCCGGCAGCCGGTCTCGCCGATCAACGCGGCCTCGATCACCGCTTGGGCGAGCCCGCCGTCGGACAGGTCGTGCGCGGCCGACAGCAGGCCGTCCCGCGAGCCGGCGACCAGCACCTCGGCCAGCCGGCGCTCGTTCGCCAGGTCCACAGTGGGCGGTTGGCCGCCGAGATGACCGTGCACCACGTGCGCCCACTCGGAACCGCCGAACTCGTCCCTGGTCTCGCCGAGCAGCAACAGGGTCTCGCCGGGCTCAGCGCCGAAGCCGGTCGGCACTCGCCGCCGGACGTCATCGATCACGCCGAGCACACCGACCAGCGGGGTGGGGAGGATCGCCGTGCCGCCGGTCTGGTTGTAGAAGCTGACGTTGCCACCGGTCACCGGAATGCCCAGTTCCTGGCACCCGTCGGCGAGACCGTGCACGGCCTGCTCGAACTGCCACATCACGCCGGGGTCCTCGGGCGAGCCGAAGTTGAGGCAGTTGGTCACCGCGACCGGCGTCGCGCCGCTGACCGCGACGTTCCGGTACGCCTCGGCCAAGGCCAGCCGCGCGCCCTGATACGGGTCCAGCGCGACGAACCGCGAGTTGCAGTCGACAGCCAGCGCGACACCGCGTCCGGTCCGCTCATCGATCCGGATCATCCCGGAGTCGGCCGGCTGCGCCAGCACGGTGCCGCCGCGCACGTACCGGTCGTATTGCTGGGTGACCCAGCGCCGGGACGCGAGGTTCGGCGAGGACACCAGCCGCAACACGGTGTCCCGCAACTCATCCGGCGTCGTCGGCCGGGCCAGCCCAGCTGGCGCGTCGGCGATCAGGGTGTCCTGGCCGGCCGGGCGGGCGATCGGCCGGTGATACACCGGGCAGTCGTGCGCGATGGTGCGCGGCGGGGCGTCCACCACCGGCTCGCCGTGCCAGTTGATGACCAGCCGGTCCCCCTCGGTGACCTCGCCGATCTCGGTGGCGATGGTGTCCCACTTGGCGCAGATTTTCAGGAACTCGGCCAGGTCGGCCGGCCGGACCACCGCGCACATCCGCTCCTGCGACTCGCTGCACAGGATCTCAGCCGGCGTCATCCCAGTGGCGCGCAACGGAACCCGGTCCAGGTCGACCCGCATGCCGCCGTCGCCGGCGCTGGCCAGCTCGCTGGTCGCGCAGGCGAGGCCGGCGCCGCCGAGATCCTGGATGCCGACGACGACCCCGGCCGCGAACAGCTCCAGGCAGCACTCGATGAGCACCTTCTCGGTGAACGGGTCGCCGACCTGCACGCTGGGCAGCTTCTTGCGGCCGGACCCGCCCTCGTCGCCGGAGAACGTCTCCGACGCCAGCACCGAAACCCCGCCGATGCCGTCCAGGCCGGTCCGCGCGCCGAACAGGATGATCTTGTTGCCGACGCCGGAGGCGAACGCCAGGTGCAGGTCCTCGACCCGCATCGCGCCCACACACAGCGCGTTCACCAGCGGGTTCCCGGCGTAGGTCGGGTCGAACACGACCTCGCCGCCGATGTTGGGCAGGCCCAGGCAGTTGCCGTAGCTGCCGACCCCGGACACTACGCCGGGCAGCACCCGCCGGGTGTCCGGCGCGTCGGCCGCGCCGAACCGCAGCGAGTCCATCACCGCCCGCGGTCGGGCGCCCATCGCCAGGATGTCCCGGACGATCCCGCCGACGCCGGTCGCCGCGCCCTGATGTGGTTCCACATAGGACGGGTGGTTGTGGCTCTCCGCCTTGAAGGTGACCGCCCAGCCGTCGCCGATGTCGACCACCCCGGCGTTCTCGCCGATCCCGGCCAGCATCTTGGCGCGCATCTCGTCGGTGGTCGTCTCCGGGAAGTACCCCAGGTGCACCTTGGACGACTTGTACGAGCAGTGCTCGCTCCACATCACGGAGTACATCGCCAACTCGGCGTCGGTGGGCCGGCGGCCCAGCGCGTCCCGGATGCGCTGGTACTCGTCGTCCTTCAGGCCCAGCTCGCGATACGGCTGCGCGATGTCGGGTGTGGACAGCGCGTGCGCCACCGTGTCGATGCCAGTGTCCACGGCCCCGGTGTCCACTGTGGTCATGCTGCCACCACGCCGTCCAGCACCGACAGGAACATGCCGAGACCGTCGTCGCTCGGCCCGGTCAGCGCGTCGATCGCGTGCTCCGGATGCGGCATCAGACCGACCACCCTCCCTCGCTGGTCGGTGATGCCGGCGATGTCGCGCTGCGAGCCGTTCGGGTTGTCGACGTAGCGGAACACCACCCGGCCCTCGCCCTCCAGCTCATCCAGGGTGGCGCGGTCGGCGGTGTAGTTGCCCTCGCCGTGCTTGATCGGCACCAGCAGTTCCGCGCCCGGCTGATACCGGCCGCTCCACACCGTGCCCGTGCCCTCGACCCGAAGCCACTGGTCGCGGCAGACGTAGTGCAGGCTCGCGTTGCGGATCAGCGCGCCGGGCAGCAGGCCGGCTTCGCAGAGGATCTGGAAACCGTTGCAGATGCCCAGCACCGGCAGGCCCTGGCCGGCCCGCTCGACCACCAGGTCCATCACCGGCGCGAACCGGGCGATCGCGCCGCAGCGCAGGTAGTCGCCGTAGGAGAAGCCGCCGGGCACTACCACGGCGTCCACCCCGCGCAGGTCGGCGTCGTCGTGCCAGAGCGCAACCGCCTCGCCGCCGGCGTGCCGCACCGCCCGCGCCACGTCGACATCGTCCAGGCTGCCGGGGAACGTGATGACGCCGATCCTCATTCGGCCAGCCGCCGCACGGTCCAGTCCTCGATCACCGGGTTGGCCAGCAGCCCCTCGGCGATCTTGGCCAGCGTCTCGTCATCGACCGAGTCCTCGACGTCGATCTCGAAACGCTTGCCCTGGCGCACTTCGCGGACTCCGGCGAAACCGAGCCGGGGCAGCGCGTTGGCCACCGCCTGGCCCTGCGGATCGAGAATCTCTGGCTTGGGCATGACGTCGACTACGACTCGGGCCACCGGGGGCACGCTCCAGTACGAGAGGGGGTCGGCGGTACTTCCGAATACTACCTGAGCTGGTCCAACGCGCGGGAACGCCGGCACGGCGGCGATGATGTCGTAGTGACCGGTGATGCGAAACCGACCGATCGGGTGCACGGCTGGCTGGGTGCGACCAGGGTGCTGATGCTGGCGCCCAGCGCGGCGTTGGTGCTGACGAGCGCGGTCACCGTGATCTGGGCCACGGTCAAGGATGTCCGGTTCGTGATCGAGCTGATCCACGGCCGCGCCGACAGCGTGCTGCTGGCCGACCTGCTCGGCGCGATCGACCTCTACCTGATCGCCACCGTGCTGATGGTGCTGGCGTTCGGACTGTACGAGGCGTTCTGGCGCACGGGCGACGAGCCGGACGAGTTGGTTCGTGCCGAGGTGCTGACCAAACTGGAGGTCAAGGTCGCCGACGTGCTGGTGGTGGTGCTGGCCATCCGGTTCGCCGAGGAACTGCTCGTCGGCGGGCCGGCCCGCGATCTGCTCCTCACCGCCGGCGCGATCGGAATTATCAGCCTGGCGCTGGTGTTGTTCGCTCGGTTCTCGACCACCAAATAGTGGAGGGCTCCCATGCAGATCGTCCATTTCGGACATTCGTGCGTGTTGATCGACACCGGTTCGGCGCGGTTGCTGCTCGACCCCGGCACGTTCTCCACCGGCTTCGAGGACCTCACCGGACTCGACGCGATTCTGATCACCCACCAGCACTTCGACCACCTGGACGAGCAGAAGCTGCCGGCGCTCGTCGCCGCGAATCCGGGTGCCCGGCTGGTGGTCGACGAGGGCAGCGCCGAGAAGGTCGCCGCGCTCGGCCTGGAGCTCACAGTGGCTCGGCCCGGCGACGCCCTGGAACTCGGCGGTGCGGCGGTCAACGTGGTCGGCGGCCGGCACGCGGTGATCCACTCGGACATCCCGGTGATCCCGAACGCCGGCTACGTCATCGAGCACGGCGCGTTCTACCACCCCGGCGACTCGTTCTTCGTGCCCGAACAGGAGATCGACGTGCTCGGACTGCCGACCGGGGCGCCGTGGCTGAAGGCCGGCGAGGCGGTCGACTTCCTGCGCGCGGTGGCCCCGCGAGTCGCCGTCCCGATCCATGAGGCGGTGCTGGCGAACCCGCACCTGCACTACGGGTTGTTCGCGAACCTCGCGCCGACCGGCTCGACCGTTACCGTGCTGCCCCGAGGCGAGCTCACCGAGGTGTGATCGACCGGCGCTCCGGCCAGCTCACGGTAGGTGGTCGGCCGCGCGTCGTGGTGCAGCCCGATGTCCACCGCGTCCAGCACGGCCTGCCGGACCCCGGACCTGGCCAGGTCGCCGGCCGGCACCGACAGCCGCAGCAGTCCGCCTCGGCGCGCCAGCCGGGCGGCCTGCAGCACGCCGGCCAGGCACCACCACGGCTCGACCCGGGGATGGCAGGCGAATCCGAAGACCCGGCCGCCGGTCACTTCGTCGGTGTCCAGGTCGCGCACCCCGTGCAGTTCGGCGCAGAGCCGGAAACCGTGCCGGCGCAACGCCGTCAGCAGGCCGCGGGAGGCCAGCCAACCCGGCGGCGCGAAGCATTCGGTGGCCAGGCCGAGATGTTCGAGGGTGACGCGGGCGGCCAGCATCTTCAGCCCGGCCTCGTGCGCCGGCAGCACCGCGCATTCCGCGCCGCGCCAGCGCAACCGGCCCGCCGAGCCGTCGCCGAGCCCGTGCAGCACCAGCGCGTCCCCGCGAGCGGTGCGGTCGGCGATCCAGTCGAGCGCCGCGCGGGAGCCGGCCCGCCGGCGAGGCGGGACCAGCAGGGACAGCGGCACCCCCCGCTCGGCGAGCTCACCGGCGAAGCGGTCGGCTTCGTCCAGCGAATCGGCGGTGATGCCGGACAGCGAAACGACCAGGCAGGCGGTCATGGTTCCAGGACGCCGCACCGGAATGACGGCGACTTGGCCGGAGAGTGGCCAACCGACAGCAATCCGACAAAATCTCAGCCGGGTGATCGAGGCTGGGTGATCGAAGCTGGTGATCGGTCAGGCGGCCCAGTCGTGCACCAGAACCGGGTCGCCCACGGCCACCTCACCGGTGCGCAGCACCGCCGCGTTCGCGCCGAAGGTGACGCCGCGGTCGCGGCGACGGTAGTCGGCCAGGCTGCGGATAGGTTCCGGCCCGTCCCGCCGGCCGGTCGCCTGCTCGACCATCGGCACCGTGCAGCGCGGGCACTCGCTCGCGTAGCCGATCTCCACTGGGCCGGCGGACATCCGCCGCATCCGGTCCTCCGTGTGCGGCTGCGGCCAGCCGGCGATCACCAGGTTGGGCCGGAACCGGTTCATCGGCACGGGTTCCGCGCCGCGCGCCAGAATGCGTTCGTTGAGACTGTCCAAAGACGACAGTGAGAGGATCAGCAGCGGATGCGCGTCGGAGAAGCCGGCCTTGCCCACGTACTCGCCGGGCGAGTCCCGATCGTGGTCCGGCGGGACCCGCAGCAGCCGGCATTCCTGCCCCAACACCGTCGCGAACCAGTCGGCGATCTCGTCGCCCTGGTCGACACCGACGCCGGACCAGGTGCCGTGCATGCTGACCGGCCGCCGGTCCCCATCGAACCGCACGTCCAGCTTGGCGTCTTCGGCCTCGGGTGCGGTCACGGTGAGCACCGCGCCATCCTCGGTGATCGACGGCACGACGGTGGCCATCGCCGGCACGAGGCGCTGGCTGAGAAAAGCGCCGCCCGGTTTGGCGAGCATGAAGCTGCGGTCATGCGTCAGCCCAGTGTCGGTGATCCGGGCGCGCTCGACGCTGATCCCGGCGCAGCCCTTCACCGGGTAGTACGTCAACGCGGCGACAGTTGGTGACAAGGCGGCTGGCGAGAAGTCGGCCATGAAGCCACGGTAGCCAAACCCGCTAAAGGATGGGGGCCGCGACGTAACCGGCTGCCTCCGGGAACCGCTGGACCAGCTTCTCCACCCGTTCCACCACCGCCGCGACCTGCGCGCCGGCCACCCCGGTGAACGACAGCCGGTCGGCCAGCAGCGCGTCCAATCGCGCCCGGTCCAGCGGCAGCCGTGGATCGGCGGCCAGCCGGTCCAGCAGGTCGTTGCCCTCGACGCCCTGCTCGCGCATCGCCAGCGCCGCCGCCACCGCGTGCTCCTTGATCACCTCGTGCGCGGTCTCCCGGCCGACACCGGCCAGCGCCGCCGCGGTCAGCACCTTGGTGGTGGCCAGGAACGGCAGGTAGCGGTCCAGTTCCCGGGCGATCACCGCCGGGTACGCGCCGAAATCGTCCAGCACGGTGAGGAACGTCTCGATCAGGCCGTCCAGCGCGAAAAAGGCGTCCGGCAGCGCCACCCGGCGGACCACCGAACAGGACACGTCGCCCTCGTTCCACTGGTCGCCGGCCAGTTCGCCGACCATCGACAGATAGCCGCGCAGCACCACGGCGAGGCCATTGACCCGCTCGCAGGACCGGGTGTTCATCTTGTGCGGCATGGCCGACGAGCCGACCTGGCCGGGCCGGAAGCCCTCGGTCGCCAGCTCGTGCCCGGCCATCAGCCGGATGGTGATGGCCACATTGGACGGTGCGGCGGCGAGCTGGGTCAGCGCGGACAGCACGTCGAAGTCCAGCGAGCGCGGATAGACCTGGCCGACGCTGGTCAGCACGTGCTCGAAGCCCAGGTGCTCGGCGACCGCGTTCTCCAGCCGCGCCACCGCGTCCGGGCTGCCGAGCAGGTCCAGCATGTCCTGGCCGGTGCCCATCGGACCCTTGATGCCGCGCAGCGGATAGCGCGCGATCAGCTCGTCCAGCCGTTGATAGCCGACCAGCAGCTCGTCGGCGGCGGTGGCGAACCGCTTGCCCAGCGTCGTCGCCTGCGCGGCGACGTTGTGCGAACGGCCGGCCAGCACCAGGTCGGAGTACTCGACGGCGCGCCGGGCCAGCCGGGCCAGCACCGCGGTGACCCGCTGCCGAACGTGTTCCAGCGAGCGGCGGATCTGCAACTGCTCGACGTTCTCCGTGACGTCCCGGGAGGTCATGCCGCGGTGCACCTGCTCGTGCCCGGCCAGCGCGTTGAACTCCTCGATGCGGGCCTTCACATCGTGCCGGGTGACCGCCTCGCGGGCCGCGATCGACGCCAGGTCCACCGCGTCGACGCCCTGGTCGGCGACCCGCTGGTAGTCCTCGATCGCCTGTTCCGGCACGGCCACGCCCAACTCGGCCTGCGCCCGCAACACGGCCAGCCACAACTGGCGCTCCAGCACCACCTTCTGCTCCGGCGACCACAGGTCCACCAGCGCCGCCGAGGCGTAACGGGCTGCCAGCACGTCCGGAATCCGCACCTTGCTCACGTTTATCCAGCGTACGGGGCGGGTCCTCAGTGGCTCGCGGCGAGTTGCCGGGCGATCGGCGCGACCAGGTTGGTGAATGGAGCGAGGGCGCTGCCGGCCGCTGGTTCGCTGAGCACGGCCAGCCGGCCGCCGCTGGCCGTGGTCTCGGTGTCGCGCACGGCGTTGGCCGGCAGGGTGGTCGTGGACAGCGGCTCGGTTCCGGGGGTGAGCACCACCAGGAAGACACCGGTCGCCGCGCCGTCGCGCACCTGGTAGCCGGCGGATCGGGCGTCGGCGGGGCAGGGCAGACGCACGGCCGCCGGGCCGAACCGGCTCGCGGCCGGCAGTGCGTCGGCGAGCGCGGTCGCGAGGCTC
Source organism: Pseudonocardiaceae bacterium (assembly GCA_035552275.1). Lineage (GTDB taxonomy): Bacteria > Actinomycetota > Actinomycetes > Mycobacteriales > Pseudonocardiaceae > DASVLX01. Next base: position 26,927 of record DASZLR010000074.1, read on the forward strand.
GGATCGGTTGTCCCGCAAGCGTTTTCGCCGCCGGTGACGGCTGGCTGCCGGCCCAGCGGGTGCGCCGTGCCAGGCTGCCCGGTGTCGAACGGGTGCGCGGTGGCCGGCGACCCGGCGCTGTTGGCCGCGCCGCTCCCGCCACCGTGCGCGACCGTGCCGATCCCGATGCCCAATCCAGCCAAAACCACCACGCTCGCGGCCACCGCGCCCCAGGTCCGTACCGTCCGGCGATGGCGCTGGTCGGCGTCCCGGGACGCGGCGGCGATGTCCCGCTCGTCAAAGGACGCGGGCGGCGGATCGCCGGCAGCGGCGCGGAACAGGTCCGCGAGCTTCTGCTCATCCATCGCCTACCACCTCCTTCACCGGACTCATGACGCCGACCGCAGATCGTCCAGGGCCTCGCCCAACTCGGCGCGCAGAGTGGCCAACCCGCGCGCCGTCTGGCTTTTCACCGTGCCCTCGCTGCACTTCATCGCCTTGGCCACGTCCGCGACGTCCAGCCCGTCCAGGAAACGCAGTACCAGCACGGCACGCTGGCGCGGCGGCACCTGACGCAACGCCCGCAGCAGCGTGGTCCGGGTGGCCACCGTTTCGCCGAGCTCGGGCGCGCCGGCCGTCGTGTCGCTGACCTCGGGCACCTCATCGGTGAACCGCTCCCTCCGCCACGGCCGCCGCGACTCGTCGATCACCGCGCGGACGAGGGTGCGCCGGACGTAGGCGTCCAGCGCGCCCCGGTCCCGGATGTCGCGCCAGTGCCGGTGCACCGCGACGAACGCGTGCTGGGCGAAGTCGTCCGCGCGATGCCAGTCGCCGCACAGCAGGTAGGCACTTCGGCGCACGGCGTCCCGCCGAGCTGTGAAGTACTCCGCGAACTCCTGCTCGTCGCGCTGTTCCACGCGGAACTTCCCGCTTTCGTTTCACTCGTCTGGCACCAGGACGGAGCGAGGCCCGCCGACGGTTGCACCGAGGCTGACGGTTGCACCGAGGCTATCGACGTGTGGTGTGATCTGCTCGTGACCAGCCAACCGCCCATCGATCTTCGGTCCGACACCGTCACGAAGCCCGACCCGGCGATGCGCGCGGCCATGGCAGCCGCCGAGGTCGCCGACGATGTGCTCGACCACGATCCCACCATGCGCGCCGTCGAGGAACGCGCCGCCGAACTGCTGGGCATGCCGGCCGCGCTGTGGACGCCCACCGGCAGCATGGCCAACACCATCGCGCTCTGCGTCCACCTGAGCCGGGGCGACCGCTTTCTCGCCCCGCGCGCCGCGCACGTGCTCGGCAACGAACTCGGCGCCGCCGCCTGGCTGGCCGGCGGCATGCCGGAGGTGCTGGAGTGGACCGACGGTCCGGGCCGGCCGTCGCCGGACGCGGTGCGGGCCGCCGCTGGGTCGACGGTCGACGGGCCGTACCACCAGTTGCGGACCACGTTGCTGTGCCTGGAGAACACCCACAACGCGGCGGGCGGCACCGTCACGCCGCCGGATGTGCATGGTCGGTTGGTGGCGGCGGCGAAAGATCGCGGTCTGCGGGTGCATCTGGACGGCGCGCGGATCTGGAACGCGGCGGTGGCGCTGGGCGTGCCACCGGCCGCGCTCACCGTGGGCGTGGACACCGTGTCGGCCTGCTTCAGCAAGGGACTGGGCGCGCCGGTGGGCTCGGTGATCGCCGGCAGCGAGTCGTTCATCGCCCAGGCGCGGCGGACCCGCAAGATGCTCGGCGGCGGAGTGCGGCAGGGTGGGGTCGTCGCGGCGGCCGGTTTGGTCGCGCTGGACCGGATCGAGGACCTGGCCACCGACCACGCGAACGCCACGACACTGGCCGCCGGCCTGGCCGAACTGGGTTGGCAGGTCGGCAAGCCGGAGACCAACATCGTGCTGGCCGCAGACGGCACCGCGCCGGACCTGGTCGAGACGCTGCGCCGGCTCGCCGCGGCCGGCGTGCTGGCGACCTCGACCGTCGGTCAGGTGCGGTTCGTCACCCATCGCGACGTGGCCGCGGCCGACATCGCCGAGGCCCTGCGCCGGATCAGTACCGGTTAGGGGGCAACTGGCGGCGATTCCGGTTGCGGATCGCGGTGTAGGCGGCGGTGCCGGCGGCCAGGACCAGGCCGATCACGGCCAGGTAGATCAGGCCCTTGATGACGAAGCCCAGCACCATAAACGCCACCCACACCACCAACAGCCCGCCCAGGATGCGAAGCAGCATGGCGCCTCCTTGAATTGACGACAACTCTCTTAGTGGCTAAAACGATCGGGCCGTCGGTTCGGTTCCCGATTCGGGCGTTCGTTGTGCCGACTGTTTCGGCAGCCAGTCGGCGAGCCGGCGCAGGCCCTCCCGGACGTCCTCGGTCGAGCCGGCGAACGACAGCCGGACGAACCGGTTGCCGTGCACCGGATCGAAGTCGATCCCCGGCGCGATCGCCACCCCCGTCTCGGCCAACAGCCGGTGGCAGAACGCCATCGAGTCGTCGGTGAACCGGGACACGTCGGCGTAGGCGTAGAACGCGCCGTCGGCCGGGGCGAGCCGGTCGACGCCCAGCTCGGTCAGCCCGGCCAGCAGCAGGTCGCGATTGATCCGGTACCGCTGGACGTGCCCGTCCAGTTCGGCGTAGGACGCCGGCTCGAACGCGGCGACGGCGGCGAACTGGGGCAGCGCGGGCGGGCAGATGGTGAGGTTGCCGGTCAGCGCGGACGCCCCGGCCCGAAGCCGTTCCGGCAGCAGCATCCAGCCCAGCCGCCAGCCGGTCATGCACCAGTACTTGGAGAACGAGTTGATCACCACCGCCTCGCGTGAAGTCTGCCAGGCGGTGTCGCACTCACTGGCAGTGTCGCACTCGGCGGCGTAGGAGATGCCGTGGTAGATCTCGTCGCTGATCAGTTGCACGCCGTGCTCGGCGGACCAGCTGGCCAGCGCGGCGAGCTCGGCTGGCGCCAGCACGGTGCCGGTCGGATTCGCCGGGCTGGCCACCACCAGGCCGCGCACCGGTTCGGCCAGCTCGTCCAACATCCGCACGGTCGGCTGGAACCGGGTCTCCGGCCCGCACGGCAGGTCGACCACCTCGCAGCCCAGCGCGGTGAGGATGTTCCGGTACGCCGGATAGCCGGGCCGGGGCAGCGCCACCCGGTCGCCGGGGTCGAAGGCGGCCAGGAAGGACAGCAGGAACGCGCCGGACGAGCCGGTGGTGACCACCACGTCCTCAGCGGAGACGGCCAGGTCGTAGCGGGTGCGGTAGTGCCCGGCGATGGCCGCGCGCAGCTCCGGCACGCCGAGCTGCTCGGTGTAGCCGAGAACATGGCCATGCAGCGCGTCGGCGGCGGACGCGCGCACCGGGGCCGGCGCCGGACTGGACGGCTGGCCGGCGAGCAGCGACACCACATCGCCGTGACCGCGCTGCCGGGCGCCCGCCGCGGCCAGCAGGTCCATCACGTAGAACGGCGGGACCTCGGCACGACGGGACACCGGAAGTTCGGGCAGCTCAGACACGACCGCCAGCCTACGAGCCGTTTTCCGATATCGTTATCAACTGACGCGCCACAGAGGAGGTGCCAGTGACCGCCATGACGTCGCAGTGGCCCGACCACCTGCTCGGTTTGGATGAGTACTTTGATCTTCCCGAGGACAACAGCCGGCACTATGAACTGGCCGAAGGGATCTTGCAGGTGATCCCCCGCCCGGCCTACAAGCATCAGCGGATTGCGCGTCTGTTGACCCAAGAGTTGGCTCAGCAG
>DASZLR010000075.1:0-26593 GCA_035552275.1 Pseudonocardiaceae bacterium
CACCGCGCACGCCAGCGGATTTCCCATGAAGGTCGGACCGTGCGCGAGCACCGGCAGTTCCCCCCGGGAGATGCCATCGGCCACCTCGGCCGTGCACAGCGTCGCCGCCAGGCTGAGGTAACCCCCGGTCAGCGCCTTGCCGACGCACATGACATCGGGCGTGCTGCCGGCGTGCTCGGCGGCGAACAGCGCGCCGGTCCGGCCGAAGCCGGTGGCGATCTCATCGAAGATCAGCAACACGTCATGCTCGTCGGCCAGCTCGCGCAGGGCGGCCAGATAACCGGGATTGTGGAAGCGCATCCCGCCGGCGCCCTGCACCACCGGCTCCACGATGATCGCGGCCAGTTCGTCCGCGTGGCCGCGCACCAGCTTGCCCAGATGGTCCACATAGGACGGATCGACGTCGGCGTCGAAGCCGGCCGGCGGCACCTCGGCGAACACCTGTTCCGGCAGCACCCCGCGCCACAGCCGGTGCATCCCGCCGTCCGGATCGCACACACTCATCGGATGGAACGTGTCGCCGTGGTAGCCGCCGCGCCAGGTCAGCAGCCGCCGCTTGGCCGGCCGACCCACCGACTGCCAGTACTGCAAGCACATCTTGATGGCGACCTCGATCGACACCGAGCCCGAGTCGGCGAGGAACACGTGCCGCAGCGGCTCCGGGGTGATCTCCACCAGCGTCGCCGCCAGCCGGACCGCCGGCTCGTGGGTCAGCCCGCCGAACATCACGTGGCTCATTCGGCCGAGCTGGTCGGTCACGGCCGCGTCCAACGCCGGATGCCGGTAGCCGTGGATGGCCGCCCACCACGAGGACATGCCGTCGATCAGCTCACGGCCATCGGCGCAGCGCAGCCGCACCCCCGAGGCCGACTCGACCACCAGCGGAGCCATGACGCCCGGCATCGGGCCATAGGGATGCCAGACGTGCGCGCGGTCCAGATCGAGTAGTTCCTCGGGGGTCACCGCAGCAGGCTAACCCGCTATTTCGTCAGAACACCCAACAAGGTCGTGCCATCGGGCACACCGAGGCCGGTGCAGGCGTCCCAACCATTACCGGCGGTGTACGCGCTGTTATTGCCGGTGGTGATGTCGCGGAATCCGGCGGCCGGCGCTCCGGCTGTGACGCCCGCGTAGATCAGCGGCTGGAGCAGGCCGAACTTCTTGCCGGCCAACTGCGCCAGCCGGCAGATCAGCGCCGCCCACAGCGGAGCCACCGCGCTGGTGCCGCCGTACACCTGGTCGCTGCCGTCCACCCGGACCTGATAGCCGGTCTGCGGATCGGCGTCACCGGCCACGTCGGGCACGCCCCGGCCGGGACCGCCGCCGGACGTCGCCCGGTTCGGCACACCGGCCTTGGCCTGCCAGGACGGCAGCGGAAACGCGTCACTGACCCCGCCACCGGTGGCGCCGCCGCCGCTGGCCGTGTCGTTCCACACCGTCTCCGAGGTGGCCTTGCCGGCGGCGGCGACCAGGCTGGTGCCGCCGCAGGCCAACGCATGCGGGCTGGACGCCGGGAAGTCGGCGTGCGGCACGCCGTCGGTGACGTTGTCGCCGCTGCCGTTGTCGCCGGCCGCCGTGGTGATCGTGACGCCCAGCGCCGCCGCGTCGGCGAACGCCTGGTCCAGCGCGGTGCGACTCTGCGCCGTCCACTGGTCCTCGGACTGGCCCCAGCTGATGCTCACCACGGTCGGCGTCGGGCTGGCGTGCACCGCGGTGCTCACCGCGTCCACGAACCCGGAGTCGGTGTTCGGCGCGAAATAGACCACCTGGGTCGTCTTGGGCGCGAGACCGCCGAGCACCTCGATGTCCAGCAGGACTTCGCCGTCCGAGCCGTTGGGATCCTTGCCGCCGCCGTTGCTGGCGCCGTCCACGCCGACCGATTTCACCGTCGGCGTCGGGATGTTCAGGCCCTGGAAGTAGGTGTCCAGATCCTGCTGGGCGTAACCGCCGCCCAACTCGATCACCGCGGCCGTCTGGCCGGTGCCGTCGGCGTTGCCGGGGAAACCGTAGATCGGGGCCAGCGCCGGCGGCGCGAAGGTGCCGGCCGGTGCCCCGGCAGCGGCCGTGAGCCGCCGGCTGCGGGTGCGCGCCTGCGGCCGGTTGTCCAGGCCGAGCACGGCGAGCACCACACCGGCCAGCCGCTCCGGCAGTTCCAGCTCGCCGGAGCGCGCCCGGTGCTCGACCTGCTGGCCCCACGGGTCGGCGCTGCGGACCAGGCTCAACTCGACGCCAAACAGGCCGTGCAGCACCGATTCCGGGCCGGACGCACGGATCCGCCGTGAGCCGGCGTGCACCTCGACGATGGTCGCACCGGCCTCGCCCAGCACCTCGCGGACGAGTTCGACGTCGGCCGGGTCGGCGCCGTGCAGCCGGGCCAGCTCGTCCACCGGGATGGTGTCCGGTCCGACGACCAGCGAATCGGGCAACGCGGCCCGTCGCCGGAGGATCACCGTGAACTCGATCCGTTCGCCGGGATCAATCCGCCCGACGGGCTCGGCGCCCACGATCTCCGCGCGATGGCTGCCAGCCAGTGGTATCCGCGCCGCCTGCGTCACGACTCGCTCCCTTGGTTCGGAGGTGTCAGCCGAACCGGCAGCGTCGTCAACCCCCGGATCAGGCTGCTTTGCCGCCAGCGCAACGCATCGGGCTCGACCGCGAGCGCCAGATACTCGAACCGGTCGAGCAGGGCGGCGAACGCGATCTGCGCCTCCAGCCGCGCGAGCGGCGCGCCCAGACAGTAATGGATGCCGTGACCGAACGCCATGTGCCCGCCCGCGTCCCGTCCGATGTCCAGCTGGTCCGGCTCGGGGTAGCGATCCGGATCGCGGTTGGCCGCCCCCACCGCGACGATCACGAACTCGTCCGCCGGGATGAGCACGCCGCCGATGGTCACCGGCTCGGCGGTGAATCGGAGCGTGGCGTGGTTGAGCGGACCCTCGTAGCGCAGAAATTCCTCGACGGCACCGGAAAGCAGGCTCCGGTCGGCGCGCAGCGCGGCCAGCTGATCCGGATCGCGCAGCAGGGCAAGCATTCCGTTGCCGATCAGGTTCACCGTGGTCTCGTGCCCGGCGACCAACAGCAGGAACGCCGTCGAGATCAGCTCGCCCTCGGTGAGCCGGTCCTCGGCGTCCCGCGCTTCCACCAGCGCGGACAACATGTCGTCGGCCGGATGCTCGCGCTTGCTGAGGGCCAGTTCGGTGAGATAGCCGACCATCGACGTCATCGCGTCCCGGAAGACCTGCTCCGGAACGCCCACCGACAACAGCGTGTTGGACCAGCGGCGGAAGTCGTCCCGGTCGCCGTCGGGCACACCGAGCAGTTCGCAGATCACCGTGATGGGCAACGGAACAGCCAGCACGTCCAGCAGATCCACTTCGTCCCGACCGGCGATCCTGTCCAGCAGAACTGACGTGATCGCCTCGATCCGGGGCCGCAGCAGCTCGACCCGGCGCGCGGTGAACGCCTTGTTCACCAACGTCCGCAGCCGCGCGTGATCCGGCGGATCGGTGTTGAGCATGTGCTGGGACAGCTCACCCAGGTAGCCCTGCGGGCCCTCGACGCGACGGTGGAACAGCTCACCGAGCTGGCGGGAGTCCTTGCTCAGCCGAGGATCGGCTAACGCGGCGCGGACATCGGCGTACCGGGTGATCAGCCACGCCCGCGACTGTTCGGGCGTGATGACCTCGGCGACCGGTCGCTCTTCCTGCAATCGTCGATACAGCGCATGCGGGTCCTGGATGAAGTGGTCATCCATTCGCGGCGGGGAGGCGATGTCGGTCATGGCGGCGGATTCCTTCGGTAGCGGGGCGAACACCGATCGTCACCTGATCAACGAATCCGCCGCCGGTTCAGTGCCCGAGATCGCCGAAAAAACCGCCGAAGATCAGGAAGCAGGTGCTCCCGCCCACTCCCCGACGACCTCGGCCAGTACTGACAGCGGTAGCGCACCGCCGCCGAGCACCAGATCGTGGAACGCTCGGATGTCGAACCGGTCGCCCAGCCGCCGCCGCGCTTCCTCCCGCGCCCGCTGGATCTCCAACCGCCCCACCATGTATGCCAGCGCCTGGCCCGGATAGGCGATGTACCGGTCGACCTCGGTCTCGATCTCCACCTTGCTCATCGGCGTGTTCGCCAGCAGGTAGTCGATCGCCTGCTGCCGGCTCCAGCCCTTGGCGTGCAGGCCGGTGTCGACCACCAGCCGGCCGGCCCGCATCGAGTCGGTGGTGAGCATGCCCAGCTTGGCCACGTCGTCGGAGTACAGGCCCATCTCGTCGGCCAGCCGCTCGCTGTACAGGCCCCAGCCCTCGGTGTAGGAGGTGACCTTGGCGATCCGGCGCAGCAGCGGCAGATCGTTCAGCTCCTGCGCGATGGACAGCTGGAAGTGGTGGCCTGGCACGGCTTCGTGGAACGCGGTGGCCTCCAGGGTGTGCCGGAACCGCTCCGTGACCCGGTCGGTGTTGGCGAAGTAGACGCCGGGCCGCCGGCCGTCCATCGACGGCTGCATGTAGTACGCCGGCGGCGCGCCGGCCGCCTCGTGCTCGGGCACCGCACGCACCTCGCACGGCTGGTCGGGCACCCGCCCGAACCACGCCGGAGCGGCCCGCACCGCGCGGGCGATCGCGGCCCGGGCGGCGTCGAGCAGTTCGTCGCCGCTGCCCCAGCGCAGCGTGGAATCGGTGCGCAGCCGGTGGAAGATCTCGGTGACGTCGGCGGTGTCGAAGACCCGCGCGCCGATCTCCGCGTACTCCTTGGCCAGACCGTCGATCAGCGCCAATCCGGTGTCGTGCAGGTCGTCCGCGGACCGCCCGGTGCTGGTGTGCGCGCGAGCCAGCGCGGCGTACGTGGCGTCGCCGTCGGGCAGCCAGCACAGGCCGGGCCGGTCGGCCGGACGCCCGTGCGGCAACACATCGACGCGCAGCGCGTCCCGGTACGCGGCGAATCCCGGCCGCACCACGTCGTCGAGCAACTGGTCCCGACGCGCCTGGAAACCAGCCGCCTCAGCCGGCGGCGTCGGCCGGCGCAGCGGATCCGCCGCCGGGTCGGCGAGATAGCGGTCCAGCTGCCGGATCGCGCCGTCTACCAGGTGCGCCACCGGAAGCCGGCCCGCGGCGATGCCCGCCCGGTGCCGGTCGGCGGCCTGGGTCAGATAGCGCGGCACGGCGGCCAGCCGGTCCAGGTAGGCGTCGGCCAGTGCCGGATCGGCGAGCCCGATCATCGGCAGCACCGTCAGCAGCCCGGACGCCGGAGCGACGAACAGATCGGTGACGGTGTACTCGATCAGCCGACTGTCGATCTGGTCGATGCTGGTCCGTGCCTGCTGGATGATCACCGCCTTGGTCACCCGGTCCCGCTCGGAGTCGGCTTCGACTGCCACGGCCCGCTCGGCGAGATCGGCGTAGCGAGCGCGAAACGTGGCCTCCGATTCGGCGCTGAGGTCGGACAACTCGTCGTGCGCGCCCGGCAGGCCCAGCAGTGTCGCGGACAGCGGTTCCTCGGCGAAGGTCAGCGCGACCAGCTCATCGGCGAGGGCGTCCACCGGGTTGGTGGCCGGACTGTCCGGGTTCGGCATGGCGATCCTCCTGGGGCGCGAACGGGCTGACCTGATCGTAGGCATTCCGCCAGCGTTGATCGTCACGACCGAGTACTTTCTTGAGCCGTGACCGCTGCCGATCCCACGGACGTCCGCCTGCTGTCGCTGGTCGCGGATCTCGGCCGGGCGGCGTTGCCGGATATCGCCGCCCGACTGGGCATGGACCCCCGCGAGGTCGCGTCCCGGTTGCTCGGGCTGTCGGCCGCCGGCCTGCCGCTGACGGTGGGCGTGGAGTGCGATCCGCACCGGCTGCGCGGCGCGCTGGCCGCGATGGGCAGCCAGAGTGGTTACCCGCCGGGCGGCTACCCGCCGGGTCCGCCGTCGGGCAGCTATCCGGTCCCCCCACCCGCCGGATATCCGCCGCCGCAAGCACCTCCGCAACCACCGCCGCGCTCGGGGGTCGATCCGATGAGCACCTGGGGTCCACCGCAGACGGCGTCCTGGGCACGCGGCGATCAGCGCGCCCAGCCGGCAACTCCACCGCCTCCGCGCCAGCCAGCACGCCGACCAGAGCCACCGCCCAGTCCAGCGCCGAATCCAGCGCCCAATCCACAGCCGGAATCGCGGCCGCGACAGGTGGTGCGCAGCGGTCCGGTCGGGTCCGAACTGCGGATCGACGGACCGGCGGGCCAGCGACTGATGATCAAGCTGGTGGAGGTGGTCGATCCGGCGGACGTGCTGTTCAGCGCGGCCGGCTACCGGCTGCGCGACGGCGAGCGCGCGGTCGTCACGCACACCGAGCTGGTCAACGAGGGCACCGAGCCCTTCGGGATGCTCCCGGACCTCTATCTGGCCGTGGTGCCCGCCGACGGCGAGCCGATCCGCAAGGCGCCGGTCACGCTGTCCTCACGCCCGCCGTACCGGATGGGCGCGCGGCCGGGCGACCGGTTGGACGGCAACACCGTGTTCGTGGTGCCCAAGGACGCCCGGCTCGCCGCCGTGCGCTGGGCGCCCAGCCCGGACGCGAAGGACAACGTGCTGACCTGGGAACTGGCCTAGATCAACTAGATCACGGTAGCGGCAGATGCCGGTTCACATCGCGCACCGCGTCGGCCAGATCGGTCAGCTCGACCACCGTCAGCCCGGCGTCGGCGAGGATCTCCGCGCCGCGCGCGTCGGCCACGAACACCGCCGGCTCCCGCCAGGCGAACACCACCTTGGCCAACCCGGCCGCCAGGATCAGCTGGGTGCAGGTGCGCGGCCGGGACTTCCGGGCGCTGCAGGGCTCCAGCGAGCTGTAGATCGTCGCGCCGAGCAGCCGAGGATCGTCCGGGTCCAGCTTGGTCAGCGCCGCTTCCTCGGCGTGCACCCGGTCATCGCCCTCGCGCGAGTAGCCAGTCGCCAGTTCAGAACCATCGGCGGACACCACGATCGCGCCGACCGAGAACGCGGTGTCCGACGGCGGACAGCGGCGGGACAGCTCGATGGCCCGCCGCAGCCACCTGTGATCGGCGTCGTCAGGTCGGGTCACGGCTGCCCTTGTTCGGCGGCCAGGTAGCGGACGAACACCATGTCACCGACGTTGAACGCCTCGGTGATGGTCATCCGGTGCGCGGCGTCCTGCGGGAACACGCCCGGATTCACGAATCGCGGCGCGTCCGCCGCGCCGACGAAGAACGGCGCGATGGCCAGCTGCAGCTCATCCACCAGACCGTGGGTGAGGAACTCGGTGTGCACTCCCGCGCCACCCTCCACCACCAGCCGCTGCACGCCCCGGCCGGCGAGGTCGGCCAGCAGTGCGGCCAGGTCGACCTGCTCACCGAGCCCGACCACGGTCGCCTTGCCGTGCAAGCCTTTCTTGAGGCTGTCCACGGCGGCGTCCGGGCAGTACACCACCGTTTCGCCGCTGTCGAAGACCTTCCGTTTTCCGTCGATGGTGCTGGATGTCCCCGATGTCAGCGTCACCTTGAGCGGATGCGGCCGCTGGCCGCGTTCGGCCCGCTCCCGCCGCAGCGCCGCCGACTTGACCGCCAGGCTCGGGTTGTCCCGGCGGACGGTGTTCGCGCCGACCAGGATGGCGTCGGCGGACGCGCGCAACGCGTCCACCCGCTCGAAGTCGGCTTCGTTGGACAACAGCAGTCGGGTCTGGCTGGTGTCATCGATGTGGCCGTCCAACGACATGGCGCAACTCAGGATCACATACGGACGCTCTGCCATGCCGGCCATTCTTTACCCGCGCAAAATCTCCAGCGCGCCCGCCAGGTCATTCGGGTACTCACTGGTGAACTCGACCCGGTGTCCATCCGCCGGATGGTCGAATCCGAGCGTCCGGGCGTGCAGCCACTGCCGGCTCAGGCCCAGCCGGGCGGACAGCGCCGGATCGGCGCCGTAGGTGAGGTCGCCGACGCAGGGATGCCGCAGCGCGGAGAAGTGCACCCGGATCTGGTGGGTGCGGCCGGTCTCCAGCTTCACGTCGACCAGCGACGCGGCCGGGAACGCCTCGACCACCTCGTAGTGCGTGACGCTCGGCCGACCGCCGGCGATCACCGCGAACTTGTAGTCGTGCTTGGGATGCCGGTCGATCGGCGCGTCGATGGTGCCCCGGCTGGGATCGGGATGTCCCTGCACCACGGCGTGGTACCGCTTCTCCACGGTGCGCTCCTTGAACGCCCGCTTGAGCAGCGAGTACGCCCGCTCGCTCTTGGCCACCACCATCACCCCGGTGGTGCCGACATCCAGCCGGTGCACCACGCCCTGTCGCTCGGCCGCGCCGGAGGTGGCGACACCGATGCCGACAGCGGCGAGCCCGCCCACCACGGTAGGTCCGGTCCATCCCGGGCTGGGGTGCACCGCGACACCGACCGGCTTGTCGACCACCACAATGTCGTCGTCCTCGTGCAGCACGACCAGACCGTCCACCGGCATGACCATCACCGCGAGCGGCGCTTCGGGTTCGGGCAGCGAGACTTCCAGCAGCGAACCGGCGACCAGCCGATCGGACTTGCCGGCGGCGCGGCCGTCCAGCCGCACGTCGCCGGACGCCGCGAGTTCGGCGATCACCGTGCGGGACAGGCCGAGCAGCCGGGCCAGGCCGGCGTCGACACGCATGCCGTCCAGGCCGTCCGGGACGGGCAAAGCCCGCGCGCCGGTCATCGCCTCGGCTCCGAGGACGAGGACGTCCGGGCGGTCTGGGCGAGTTTGTGGCGGCGCGCCACGCCCCCGTCGTAGTCGTGGCCGAACAGCGCCATCAGCACGATCAGCACCCCGCCGACGCAGATCGCCGAGTCGGCGAGGTTGAACACCGGGTAGTAGCGGCCGTTGGCGCCGAACACGGACAGGAAGTCCACCACGTGGCCGCGCAGCGGGCCGGGCGCGCGGAAGATCCGGTCGACCAGGTTGCCCAGCGCGCCGGCCAGCACCAGGCCCAGGCCCACCGCCCAGCCGACCGAGCGGAGCCGGGGCGCCACCCAGATGATCGCGACCACCACCGCGACCGCGATCAGCGACAGCACCCAGGTCATGCCGGTGGCCATCGAGAACGCGGCGCCGGAGTTGCGGATCACGTCGAGATAGAGCACGCCGCCGAGCAGCCGGACCGTGTCGTGGTGTGGTTCGAGATCGGCCACCACCAGGGTCTTGGTCAGCATGTCCAGCGCCAGCGCGAACACCGCGACGGCCACCAGCACCCAGGCTCGCCGCGCCGGGTTGACGGCGGCTGGTTCAGTGTTGGGGTCGGTGTTGGGGTCGGTGCTCGGCTCGGGGCTCACCTGGCCATTGTCCCCGAACGGCGACCGGGCGTGTCGGAGGCACCTGATGGGTCCCGATCCGACGCCCGGCCGCGGTGGTCGGCTACTGGCGCAGCGCGTCGTCCAATTCGGACTCCAACCGGCCCTTGGGCCGGGCGCCGACGAAGGCCCGCACCGGCTTGCCGTCGCGGAACAGCATCAGCGTCGGCAGCGACATCACCTGGTAGTCCCGCGCCGTCAAAGGATTCTCGTCGCTGTTGATCGAGCGGATGGTCAACGAGTCGGCGCGTTCGGCGGCGATCTGCCGCAACACCGGCGCGATCATGTGGCAGGGCGCGCACCACTGCGCCCAGAAGTCCACCAGCACCGGCTTGTCGTGGCGCAGAACATCACGAGCGAAAGTCTCGTCGGTGACCGCCACTATCTCGCCGGCGGTGCTGGCCGGTGACGTGCGAACTGACATCGGAACTCCTTACCCCTCAATGGTTTCACTGGTTCGCTCCGGCACGCCGCAGGGTCCGGGCTGCCGAACCAGAGCCCCGGCAAGCTTGGCCAGGATGCTGGCCCGGACGGCGGTGAGCCGGTCGAGACAGGCGTCCACCTCCGCGAGCTTGCGCTGGTAGACCTCGATCGAATCGGCGCACGAATCGCCGGTCTCGTGGCCGGCGCGCAGGCACTCCACGAACGGCCGAGTGTCATCGAGGCTCAGTCCGACGCCTTGCAGGGTCTGGATCTCGGTGACCAGCCGAACGTCGGATTCGCCGTACTCCCGGTAGCCGTTGGCCAGGCGATGCGCGGACAGCAGCCCCTGGGTCTCGTAGAACCGGAGCGTCCGGGTCGTCGTGCCGACCCGCTGGGCGAGCTCACCGATGCGCATGCACTCGACGGTAAACGTTGACCGTGACGTCAAGGCAAGAAAGATCTGCCGGGGTTAGCCTTCGGATATGGCGTCACAGTCGAAGCCCCAGAAACGCTGGCGTGACCAGCCTCGATGGGTGCGGATCATGGTGCCGGTGCTGGCCCCGGTGCAGCTCGTGCTCACCGGCTCCGCCGCCCTCGATCTGCTACGCCGGCCGTCGAACCAGATCCGGGGGCCGAAGATCCTCTGGTGGCCGGGCATCTTCATCCAGCCGTTCGGCTCCATCGCCTACCTGCGCTGGGGCAGGCGCCGCGAAGTCCGCTGACCGCCCGCTCAATGGACGAACGCGGGCAGCGGGCGCGGGTCGGGGCTGGGCGCCCACCGGCCGTCGACCTCGACGTAGTTCCATGACGGCCCCCGGCCGACCAGCTCACGCAGCGCGCCGACGAGCCGATCGACGTGCTCGGCGGTGGTGCCCAGGCCGATGCTCACCCGCACCGCCTTGATCCCCGTGCCGCCGGCCTCGCGGATCAGCCGTTCGGTGAGGATGTGCGCGCAGAACGCGCCGTCCCGGACGCCAATGCCGTGCTCGGCGGACAGCGCGGCAGCCAGCAAACCGGCGCCCTGACCGGGAATGGTGAAGCTGACGACGCCGACCCGGTCGTGGCCGGGGCCGAAAATGCTCAGCTCGCGCAGGCCGGGCACGGTGGCCAGGCCGGCGCGAAGCCGGGCCAGCAGGGTCCGTTCGTGCTCGATGACGGACGCCCAGTTGTCGCCGAGCACCTGGCAGGCGGTGGCCAGCGCGTGCGCGCCGACCACGTTCGGCGAGCCGGCCTCGTGCCGGTCCGGCGTGTCCGACCAGGAGACGGTCAGCTCGCCGCCGTGCCGGGCGACTCGGCTGGTCGCGCCGCCGCCGGCGAGGTAGGGCTGGGCAGCGCGCAGCCAGTCGGCCCGGCCGACCAGCGCGCCGGCACCGAACGGCGCGTAGATCTTGTGCCCGGAGAAGGCCAGATAGTCGACATCGGTGGCCCGTAGGTCGATCGGCCGGTGCGGGGCGAGTTGTGCGCCGTCCACCGCGATCCGCGCGCCATGCCGGTGCGCGACCTGGGCCAGTTCGGCGATCGGCCACAGCTCGCCGGTCACGTTCGACGCGCCGGTCACCACGACGAGCCGCGGTCCGACCGGACACCGGGCGAGTTCGGCGTCCACGGCCAGGATCGCCTCGGCCGCCGAGCCGGAGGCGGGCAGCCGGCGCACGTTCGGGCCGCGCCAGGGCAGCAGCGCGGCGTGGTGCTCGGCGTCGAACAACACCACTGAGGTGCCCTTGGGCACGGCGCGGGCCAGCAGGTTCAGCGCGTCGGTGGTGTTGCGGGTGAACAACACGCTGTCGCTGGCGCGCGCGCCGGTGAACCGGCGAACGGCGTCCCGAGCCTGCTCATACACCTTGGTGCTGACCTGCGAAGCCAGCCCGGCGCCGCGGTGCACGCTCGCGTACCAGGGCAGCAGCGCGTCAACGGCGTCCCGGACGGCGGTCAGGCAGGGCGCGCTGGCGGCATGATCGAGATTCGCGTAGTCGACCGTTTCCCCAGCGCGGCCGGTGACCACCGGAACGGACAGCCGCGCGCCGACAACGGCCAGAATGGCAGGGATCGACGGATCACAGTGGGCGACAACGGGTTCGGACAGGGCGAGCGTCATGACGGCCTTCTCGGGTCAGGGACCCGCAGAAAGACTTCGCCGGGCCCGCGCTTGCCCACCGCACCTCGCGACGGGCCAGGTCCTCACCCGGGGCACCCCACCGCGGTTGGAGGGTTGCCGGCCAGCGAGCCGGGGCTTGACGCTGGCGCTCATGACCTTGGTTCGCAACGTTACCGCATCGGGTGACGGCCGGGTCAGGAACCCCGCTCGCCGCGCCAGCGCGCGTATCGACCGGCTCGGTCGACCGCGCGGATCCGCCGCTCGGTGGCCTCCCGCGCCGCCTCGGTGGCCACGATCAACAGTTGGTCACCCTCCTGCAGCCGAGTCCGGTCATCCGGGGTGAACCCCTGATCGCGGCGGACCACCAGACTCACCGTGGCACCGCCCGGCAGCCGCAGTTCGGCGAGATAGACGCCGTGCAGCTTCGACCCGGACTGGATCCGCACCTGAAGCAGACCGGCGTCCAACTCGTCCAGTGGCGCCGAGTCGACCTCCAGTTCCGCCGGCTCCGCCTGCCTGGTCAGCCCAAGCGCTCGCGCCAGCGCCGGCAGTGTGCCGCCCTGCACCAAGGTGAGCACGATGACCAGCACGAACACCGCGCCGACCAGGTGATCGGCGCCGGGCCGGCCCTGGGACAGCGGGATCAGCGCCAGCACGATCGGCACCGCGCCGCGCAGCCCGGACCAGGACAGGAACGCCTGCTGCCGCCACGGCAGTCGAAACGGCAGCGCGGCCAGCAGCACCGACAGTGGGCGGGCCAACAACACCAGCACCGCGCCGGCCACCAGTCCAGGAATCAGGTCCGACAACACCCGACCGGGTGACGCGTACAGGCCCAACAGCACGAACAGCCCGATCTGCGCCAGCCAGCCCAGCCCCTCGGCGAAGGACAGGGTGTCCGCGCGGTGCGGCAGGCGCGCGTTGCCCAGCCACAGCGCGCACACGTAGGTGGCCAGCAGCCCGGAGGCATGCGCCAGCGTCCCGCCAGTGAACGCCAGCACGCACACCGCGACCGTGGCCAGCGGATACAGGCCGGTCGCCGGTAGCGCGGCGCGGCGCAGCAGCCAGCCGCTGCCCCAGCCCAGCGCGATGCCGATCACGGCCCCGACGATCAGCTCGTAGCCGGCCAGCAGCGGGGTTCGCCAGGTCAGCGCGTCGGAGGAGGCCAGCAGCACGACGGCGAGATAGACCGGGGCGTCGTTGAGGCCGGATTCCAGTTCCAGCGCGCCGGCGAGTCGTCTGCTCACCCGCACCCCGCGCAGCACGCTGAACACCGCGGCCGCGTCGGTGGACGACAGCACCGCGCCCCACAGCAACGCGGTCCGCCAGTCCAGGGCCAGCACCAAGTGCAGCAGCACGCCGGTGACCGCGATGCTGACCACGACGGCGACGGTGGACAGCATGATGCCCAGGCCGAGCGCGGGCCGGACGGTGGACCATCGGGTGGTCAGGCCGCCCTCGGTGAGAATCATCACCAGCGCGGCGATGCCCAGCGACTGGGTGAGCTGCGCGTTGTCGAACCGGATGCCCAGCCCGGACTCGCCGAGCGCGAGGCCGATGCCGAGGTAGACCAGCAGCGAGGGCAGGCCGAGCCGCACCGACACGCGCACCGCGCCGACCGCGACCAGCAGCACGGCGGCGGCGATCCCGAGCACGCTGGCCAGACCGACCACCCGCGCCTCCTGTCCTCGCTGTGAAATCCATTGTGAACGGTCGCCGGCCAGAGGTCGGCGTGGCGCTCCGTTCACCCATATGGTTGATGTGCGGCGAACAGTGGAGGAGGGATCGGATATCGGCGCTCGGGCGGGCACGACGGCGGCGGCGCGGCAAGCGTCGAGCCGGTCGGCCGCACGGTGGGCGCTGACCGCTGTCTTCGCCACCGACGGCATGGTTTTCGCGAGCTGGAGCAGCCGGTTGCCGCGGATCGAGGCCACCGTGCACGCCGACAACGGCGGCCTGGGCATCGCGCTGCTCGGCACCGCGTTGGGCGCGTTCGTGGCGATGCCGGTCACCGGCTGGCTGTGCCGGAACATCGCGCCGCGCCTGGTAGTGCTGGTGGCGCTCGGACTGTTGTGCGGCGGTGTGCTGTTGCCCGGCCTGGCCAGTTCGCCGGGCGCGCTGCTGCTCACGCTGTTGGTGTTCGGCGCCGGCTACGGCAGCGTCGACGTGTCGATGAACGCGGCGGCGGTGGAGATCGGCGCCGAGGTCGGTCGGCCGATCCTGCCCAGCTTCCACGCGGCGTTCAGCATCGGCGCGCTGGTCGGCGCCACGGCCGGCGGGTTGGCGGGTGCGGCAGCGATTCCGGTCGAGGCGCATCTGGCCGTGGTCGCGGCGATCGCCGCCGGCTGCCTGGTCGCGGTGGCCCGACCACTGGCCGGCCGATCCGGCCCGACCGGCCGGCGACCTGTCCGGCGAGAGTCCATCCGGCTGCGACTGGCGCTGCCCGCGTTGCTGGTGGCGGCGATGCTGACGTTCGGCTCCGCGTTCGGTGAGGGCGCGACCGCGACCTGGGCGGCGGTCCATCTCAGCCAGGACGCCCACACCTCGGCCGGTGTCGCGCCGCTCGGATTCGCGATCTTCTCGCTGGCCGAGGCCGTCGGACGGATGACCGGGACCCAGCTGACCGAGCGATGGGGCGCCGGCCGCGTCGTCGGAGCCGGCGCCGTCCTCGCGGCCGGCGGGTTCGTGCTGACCCTGGTGCCCGTGCTGGCGGTTCTGTTGGTCGGCTACCTGGCCGCCGGACTCGGGCTGTCCTGTCTGTTCCCGCTCGGCATCGCCCGCGCGGGCCGGGCGGCTGGCAGCGTCGGCGTGTCGGTCGCCTCGCTGCTCGGCTACGCGGGATTCCTGGTCGGGCCGCCGTTGGTCGGCCTGCTGGCCAGCGCCACCAACCTGACCGTCGCGCTCGGCGTGCCGGTCGTGCTCGCGGTCGGCATCATCGTCGTCGCGGCCATCGGATCGGTATCGGAGGAACCATGACAAGTGATATTTCGCCGCTACGGACGGCTGTTATCGGATTCGGCACCGGCGGCGCCGTCTTCCACGCACCGGTGATCGACGCCGAGCCCAGGCTATCGCTGTCCGCGATTGTCACGGGCAACCCGACCCGCCGCGCCGCCGCGCTGGCCCGCTATCCGAAGGTGACCGTGCCCACGTCGGTGGCCGATTTGTGGGAGCACGCCGAGGATATCGATCTGGTCGTGGTCACCACGCCGACTCGGTATCACGCCTCGTTGGCGCGGGCGGCTTTGAGTCGTGGAATACCGGTGGTCGTGGACAAGCCGTTCACCGTGACGTCGGAACAGGCGGCCGAGCTGGAATCCTTGGCCGCCGCCAGCGGGACGCTGCTCACCGTTTTCCAGAACCGGCGATACGACGGCGATTTCCGCACGGTGCGGAAACTGATCGGCGAAGGCGCGCTGGGCGCCGTGCACCGATTCGAGTCCCGGTTCGAGCGGTGGCGGCCGGAACCGAAGACCAAGTGGACGGACCAGGGCGATCCCGGCGACGCCGGCGGAATAACCTACGACTTGGGCAGCCATCTCATTGACCAAGCCGTCGCACTCTTCGGCGCGCCGCTGTCGGTGTACGCCGAAATCAACACCCGCCGAGCCGGCGCGCGTACGGACGACGATTCCTTCATCGCGTTGACGCATCCGGGTGGCGTGCGGAGCCATTTGTGGATGAGCGCGCTGGCGCCGCACCTCGGACCACGGTTTCGGGTCCTCGGCAACAAAGCCTGCTATGTGAAGCACGGACTGGACCCGCAGGAAGCGGCGTTGGGTGACGGCGCCATTCCGGGCGGGCCTGGCTGGGGCGCCGAGCCGGAGGACAGCTGGGGATTTCTCAGCTCGGGCGAGGAGACCAGCGCCGTGCCGACCGAACCCGGCGACTACCCGGCGTACTACCGCGAGGTCGCCGAAGCCGTGTTCACCGGCGGTCCCCCACCGGTGTCCGCCGCCGAAGCCAGGCAGGTCATCGAGATCATCGAAGCCTGCTACCGCTCCCAGGACCAGGTCACCGTCATCCACTTCTGACAGTGGGCTGCGAAACGGTAGCGTTCAGATCCTGCTAACGGTCAAGTAGAACGGCGGCGAACAGTAAAGTAGTGGACCTGCCAATGGTAAAGTAGCGACCGTGCCGGAGTATCTGCCACGGACCGTGGACATGGAGCTTGACGAGTTGGTGCCCGTCCTACCAGCTATAAGCCTGGATGGGCCGAAAGGTGTCGGCAAGACCTTGACGGCCCAACGCCGAGCCCGAACCACGTTCGCCATGGACGATTCCGATCAGCGCGAGCTACTGGCCGGCGATCCAGCCAGACTAGATCAATCCCCACCGCCCGTGCTGATCGATGAGTGGCAACGCCATCCACCCGTCTGGGACATGGTGCGACGGAGTGTTGACCGGGACTACAGCGGAGGCCGATTCCTGCTCACAGGTAGCGCTACGCCGATCGAAGCGCCGACCCACTCCGGAGCTGGCAGAATCGTTCGCATTCGGATGCGACCGATGACACTGGCCGAACGTGGCCTGGACACGCCGACGGTAAGTTTGCGTACGCTGCTCGCTGGTCAACAACAACAACTCGACGGCGAAACGGAAACCGACCTGCAAGTCTATACCGAGGAAATTCTCCGGTCAGGTTTTCCAGCTATTCGATCGCTACCTCCTCGCGCACGGCGAGTCGAACTCGACAGTTATTTGGCCAATATTGTCGAGCATGAATTTCCAGAACAGGGGCGACTCGTTCGCCGGCCTACAACCTTGCACGCATGGCTTACCGCTTATGCCGCCGCGACCTCGACCACCGCCTCTTACACCGCCATTCTGGACGCAGCGACTCCGGGCGACACAGACAAGCCATCAAAACCGACCACGATTGGCTATCGAGACGTACTCAGCCAAATATGGTTGCTCGATCCTGTCCCGGGATGGCTACCAATTGGTAATCACTTCACTCGACTTGCACAGAATCAAAAGCACCATCTAGCCGACCCTGCGCTTGCCGCCCGGCTGCTTGGCGCGAGCGAGGAATCGCTACTGTCGGGAAGATCCGTTGGCCCATCAATCCCCCGCGACGGCACACTTCTCGGCGCATTGTTTGAATCGCTGGTCGCACTCAGCCTCCGCGTCTACGCTCAAGCAAACGAAGCCAGGATCTACCATCTGCGCACTCGCAACGGAGACCACGAGATTGACTTCATCATC
Source organism: Pseudonocardiaceae bacterium (assembly GCA_035552275.1). Lineage (GTDB taxonomy): Bacteria > Actinomycetota > Actinomycetes > Mycobacteriales > Pseudonocardiaceae > DASVLX01. The sequence goes on from DASZLR010000075.1 coordinate 17,042, forward strand.
GAGCGCGATGACCACCGAGTCGTCGCATTGGAAGTCAAGCTCAGCGCGGTTGTCGGCGAATCCGACCTCAAGCACCTACATTGGCTGCGAAAACGGCTTGGCGACGATCTTCTCGATGCTGCGGTGATTACCACTGGCCGATACGCGTACCGGCGGCAGGACGGCATCGCGGTTATCCCAGCGGCCCTGCTGGGTCCATAACGATCAGCCGTCACGGAGTCTGACGACGCGGGCGGCGAGTTCGTCGGCGGACCAGCGCGACGAGGACACCACGATCACCTTGTCCCGGCCGCGCTCGCCCGCCGAAATCGTCACGTCCTGGCGGCGGATCTCCAACGCCGCCGCCACCGCGCGGCGGACGGCCTCGTTCGCCTTGCCGTCCACCGCCGGCGCGGCGACCGCGACGATCAACGCCGGACCGCCCGGCCCAGCCCAACAACCGCCGACGGCCTCCTTCCGTGCGCCGGGCTTCACCCGCACCGCGAACCGCAGTTCGCCGACTTCGTTCACACCTTGGCGACGGCAGTCCTGACCGGGAGGCCGCCGGCCGCGGTGCCCTCGAACGCGGCGGCCGGAGCGTCGGCGAGCGGGGCCAGGGTGACCGATTCGGCCAGCGTCTCGTGCGCCAGGAACGCCTGGTGCGCGCGGACGGCGGCGAGCACTTCCTCGGACGCCCAGATGGCGACCGTGATCCGGTCGGACACGTCCAGATCCGCGTCCCGGCGGGCCTGCTGCACCACCCGCACCACGTCTCGGGCCAGGCCCTCGGCCGCGAGTTTCGGGGTGACCTCGGTGTCCAGGACCACCAACCCGGAACCGTCGGGCAGCGCGGCGGTCGCGGCGGGGTCGGCGGCCACCAGCCGGCGCTCGTACTCGCCTTCGCGTAGCTCGATTCCCGCCGCCAGCACCGCGCCGGACTCGGTGACCGTCCACTCGCCGCCCTTGACTGCCCGGATCACCTTCTGCACGTCGCCACCCAGCCGTGGCCCGGCGGCCCGCGCGTTCACCACCAGTTCGAACCGGCCGTAGCTGTCCACATCGGACGTCAGCTCGACCCGCTTGACGTTTACCTCGTCGGCGATCAGCTCGCTGAACGGGTCGAGAACGTCAGCATCCGACGCCGCCACGATCAGCGTGGCCAGCGGCAGCCGCACCCGAAGCTGGTTGGCCTTGCGCAACGACAGCGCCGCCGAGCACACCCGGCGCACCTCGTCCATCGCCGACACCAGCGCCGCGTCCGCCGGCAGCTCGTCGGCGCCCGGCCAGTCGGTCAGGTGCACGGACCGCTCGCCGGTCAGCCCACGCCATACCGCCTCGGCGGTCAGCGGCAGCAGCGGCGCGACCACCCGGCTGGTCACCTCCAGCATGGTGTGCAGGGTGTCCACCGCGTCCTGGTCGCCGGCCCAGAACCGGTCCCGGGACCGCCGCACGTACCAGTTCGTCAGCACCTCAAGGAAATCCTCGACCAGCGCGCACCCGCCGGCCAGGTCGTAGCCGTCCAGCGCGGCGGTGACCTCGGCCACCAGATCGCGGGTCTTGGCCAGCACATACCGGTCCAGCACGTGCGCGCTGTCGGTCCGCCAATGTCCTTCCAGCCCGGCCGCGCCCGCGTACAGCGTCAGGAAGTACCACGAGTTCCACAGCGGCAGCACCGCCTGCCGCACCGACTCGCGGATGCCGCGCTCGGTGACGATCAGGTTGCCGCCACGCAGGATGGGGCTGGACATCAGGAACCAGCGCATCGCGTCCGAGCCGTCTCGGGCGAACACCTCGTTGACGTCCGGATAGTTGTTGCGGGACTTGGACATCTTCTGTCCGTCGTCGCCCAGCACGATGCCGTGCGCCACGCAGTCGCGGAACGCCGGGCGGTCGAACAGCGCCGTGGCCAGCACGTGCAGCTTGTCGAACCAGCCTCGGGTCTGGCCGTTGTACTCCACGATGAAGTCGCCGGGATAGTGGTTCTCGAACCATTCGGAGTTCTGGAAGGGATAGTGCACCTGGGCGAAGGGCATCGAGCCGGACTCGAACCAGCAGTCCAGGACCTCCGGAACCCGTCGCATGGTGGACCTGCCGGTCGGATCGTCCGGGTTCGGCCGGGTCAGCTCATCGATGGCCGGCCGGTGCAGGTCGGTCGGCCGCTTGCCGAAGTCGCGGGCCAGCTCGTCCAGCGAGCCGTACACGTCCACCCGCGGATGCGCCGGATCATCGGACATCCACACCGGGATCGGCGAGCCCCAGAACCGGTTGCGGGAGATCGACCAGTCGTGGGCGTTCGCCAGCCAGTTGCCGAACTGGCCGTCCTTGATGTGCTCGGGAGTCCAGTTGATCTGCTGGTTCAGCTCGACCATCCGGTCCCGGACCTTGGTCACCGCGACGAACCAGGACGACACCGCGCACTGGATCAGCGGCGTGTCGCACCGCCAGCAGTGCGGGTACGCGTGCAGGTAGCTCTCCTCGCGCAACAGCAGACCCCGGGCGCGCAGGTCGCGGATGATCGGCCGGTTCGCCTCGAACACCTGCATCCCGGCGAACGGCGGCACCTCGGCGGTGAACTCGGCGCGCGAGTTCACCGGCACCACCACCTCGATCCCGGCGGCGTCGGTGACGACCTTGTCGTCCTCACCGAAGGCCGGCGCGATGTGCACGATGCCGGTGCCGTCCTCTGTGGTCACGTAGTCGGCGGCCAGGATCTGGTGCGCGTTGGCGCGGCCGGCGAAGAAGTCGAACGGCGGGGTGTACGCGCGGCCGACCAGCTCACTGCCCTTGTGCCGGGCGATGATCGGCGGATTCTCGCCGAGTTCGCGCGCGTAGGCGGCCAACCGGGCCTCGGCCAACAGGTACCGCTCGCCGTCGTGCTCGACGGTCACGTAGTCGACGTCCGGGTGCACGGCGGCGGCGAGGTTCGACGGCAGCGTCCACGGTGTGGTCGTCCACACCAGCGCCAGTTCACCGGTGGCCAGCCGCAGACCGACGGTGACCGACGGGTCCTGCCGGTCCCGGTAGACATCGTCCATTTTGGTCTCGGTGTTGGACAGCGGCGTCTCGCACCGCCAGCAGTACCACAGCACCCGGAAGCCCTCGTAGATCAAACCCTTGTCCCACAGGGTTTTGAAGGCCCACATGACGCTTTCCATGTAGTCCAGGTCGAGCGTCTTGTAGTCGTTGTCGAAGTCGACCCAACGGGCCTGTCGGGTGACGTACTCCCGCCAGTCCTGGGTGTAGCGCAGCACGGAGGTGCGGCAGACCTCGTTGAACGCCTCGATGCCCAGTTCATCGATCTCGGACTTGTGCTTGATTCCCAGCTGCCGTTCGGCGGCGACCTCGGCGGGCAGGCCGTGGCAGTCCCAACCGAACCGGCGCTCCACTCGCCGGCCGCGCATGGTCTGGTAGCGCGGCACGACATCCTTGACGTAGCCGGTGAGCAGGTGGCCGTAGTGCGGCAGACCGTTGGCGAACGGCGGGCCGTCGTAGAAGACGAACTCGTTGCCGCCGTTCTCCCCCGCCGGCCGGCTCGCCACACTGGCCGGGAACGTCTGGTCGGCCGCCCAGTAGTCGAGCACCGCCAACTCAAGCGCGGGGAAGGAGGGCTGGGCCGGCACGCCCTCGGCCGGGTCGGCGGTGCCGCCAGCTCCGAACTGCGCCTTGGGGTAGCTCATGATGCGGTCGTGCTCCTCGCGGGTCTTCGCCATCGTCGTTATCCGACGGGGACGACACGCCCTTCGGCGTCCCGCGGTACCACCCCGCTTGCCCGGCTCGACGCGCTTCCGCGCATCGACTCGCGCCACTCAACACCGGCTGTGACGGGCCGGTCCCGTCCGGTTCTACTAGGGCGGCGGCGACATGACCGCACCCGTTCTTCCGGAGGCTCCCCGGTGATGGCCGGATCAGCGCCTTGGTCTGTCCAGTTTACCCGGTGCCGACAATCAAGCCGGCAACCGAGTTGTCAGTCGGTAGCCGACTCGTCAGCCGGTGGCGAGTCGGGTGTGCCCCGGCGCTGCTCCCGCTCGCGGGCGGCCAGCCTGCGGTCCGGCGCGCACACCGCGCACGGGGTGAACCCGAGTTCCCTTGCCTCGCGCAGCGGCAGCGGCAACGACGTCCGGTCGCCGAGCCAGGAGCAGCGGACGAGGTGGTAACGCGGGTGCTCGTCGAGCACCCGCACTTCCACGTCCAACTCGGACACCACCAGCAGATCGGCGGCATCGGTGTCCTCTTCCGCCGGCTCGGCCGACCGATCAGGCGTCCCGGGCTCGCCGGGCTCGGCGTCGAGTTCGGCGGCCAGCCGGGCATCAGCGCCCGCGACCGCGGCTTCCTCGGCCTGTCGGGTCGCCCGGCGGTGCCGACGGGCTTCAAGGACCAGCACGACCGCCGCGACCCCGCTCACTCCGACCGACACCCAGGCGAGCATCGGCAGCACACCGAGCACACCAACGATCAGCGCGGCCATGGCCAACACGATCAGCAACAACGCCAGCAAGAGAAGCATCACGCGGCATTATCGTCGGCCGGCCGCCCTGACGGCAGCGCGACCGGCCGACGACTGTCCGATCGACCTACTCCAGCACTGATCAGCCCGCTTAGGTCAGCCCGCTTCGGCTGCGCGGGAGCCGAACGAGTAGCCGGGCTGCGCCGCCCGACCGTCCGCCGGCGCGGCCGAGCCGCGATCGTTGAGATCACGCAGGCTGGATTCGAGGAACGTCTTGAGCCGGGTTCGGTACTCGCGCTCGAAGGTGCGCAGAGTCTCGATCTCTTTCTCCAGGCTCTTCTTCTCCGAGGTGATGGCGCCCATCACCTCGGAGTGCTTGCGCGACGCCTCACGTTCCAGCGTGGTGGCCTTGTCCCGAGCCTGCCGTTCCAGCGTGTCGGCGCGGGTACGTGCCTCGTTGAGCATCGTCTCGGCCCGGCCACGCGCCTCGTTGACCATGGTGTCGGCCTTGGCGCGCGCCTCGGAGAGCAACTGCTCGGACTTGGTTCGGGCCTCGGCGAGCATGCCGTCCGACTCGGACTTGGCCTCGCCGGTGAGCCGGTCGGCCATCTCCTGGGCGAGCCCCAGCACCTTGGCGGCCTGGACGTGATGATCGCCACCACCGACCGCACCGGGCGTGGTCTCCTCCAGCGAGGACACCGGTGGCACCGGAGCCAGTCGGCGCGATGGCGGGTCCTCGACCCGTGGAGCCAGCGCCGTCGGCTGGGAGCGTGCGCTCTCCAGGTCCGACCGGGTCGTGTCGAGCTGGCCGTCCAACTGCTCGACCTGCGACCGCAGCTCGTTGTTCTCCTCGATCAGCCTGGCCAGCTCGGCCTCGATGAGGTCGAGGAAGGCGTCCACCTCGTCCTCGTTGTAGCCCCGCTTGCCAATAGGAGGCTTGCTGAACGCGACGTTATGCACGTCAGCGGGGGTCAAGCCCATCAGATCACCTCACGCACTCACGGTCTCACCCAGGTTCCCCGTCTCAAACCGGGTCAACCAATCGCATCAGTATGAACACAACTAGCAGGAGCACCATAATGGATACGTCCAGTCCCACGCCCCCGATCCGCACGGTGGGTATCAACCGGCGGACCAACTTTGCCGGTGGATCAGTCACCGTGAAGATAGATTCGAGCGCCACGGCGGTGGCTCCGGCCGGCCGCCACTCCCGCGCGAACGAGCGCACGGACTCCACCACGACCCTGGCGATGAGCAGCAGCCAGAAGACCCAGAGCACGTAGTACCCGACGTACCGAGCGGTTTCCACGACTCAACTGTGCCACTACCTGGCACTAGCCGGGGGACCCACCCTCCGCGAGCCGGCGGCGCTGATCGGCCGGCACGTCCACATTGGGCGGTGAGATCAAGAACACTTTGTTCGTGACCTTGTCCATCGAGCCGCGCATGGCGAACGCCAGCCCGGCCGCGAAGTCCACCAGCCGCTTGGCGTCGGCGTCGGACATCTCGGTCAGATTCATGATCACCGGGTGGCCGTCCCGGTAGTGCTCGCCGATCGTCCGCGCCTCGATGTAGCTGCGCGGATGCAGCGTGGTGATCTTGTTCGGCGAGCTGGCGGGCTCGACGGTCGGCCGACTGCGGACCAGCGGCTCCGGCGCGGATTCCATGGCCAGCGCGCCGTGCGTCGGCGTGGTCCGCCGCACCGGCGGCTCGGCCTGCCACGGCCGACGTCCGCGCGGCCGCTCGTCGGACTCGTAGTCCGGCGACACCGGCCGGGCGGCGGCGAGTGGCCGACTGCGAGCGCCGAACCGGCCGCCGGCCCGGTCCCCGTAGCCGTCGAACTGATCGTCCTCGGCATAGCCGGAGCCGTAATCCCCGTACCGTTCGTCCTCGTAGTCGTCCAGCTCGTCTGCGGGGACCATCCCGAAGTAGGCCCTCAACTTCTGCAGCGCACTCATGCCGACCCTTCCCTCCGGCGCTCCTCGCGGACTCCCTGTGACGAGCGCGGCAGCCGCCCGGTTCCCTCCACCGGCCAGCCGATCACTACGCTAACCGGCGACTGCCCAGCAGCGCGGTTCCGACACGCACACACGTCGAGCCGTACCGGATCGCGGCCTCCAGATCGCCGCTCATACCGGCCGAGATCTCTGTCGCCTGCGGATGATCGACACGCAATCGCCTGGCCGCCTCGGCCAACCGCTCGAACGCCGCATCGGCTGGCATCGACATCGGTGCGACACACATCACACCGCAAAGGCGCAGTTCAGCGTGTCCGGCGACCTGTTCGGCCAGCGCCGGCAGCTCGGCCAGCGGCGCCCCGCCGCGCGCCGGATCGCCGTCGATGCTGGCCTGGATCAACACTTCCAATGGTCCGATTCGTTCGGTTCGAGCGATCGCGGCGGCCAGCGCGTCGGCCAGCCGGGCCGAATCGACCGACTGCACTTGGCTCGCCCAGCGAATCGCCGAACGGGCCTTGTTCCGCTGTAGCCGGCCAACCAGATGCCAGCGCGACCGAAGGCCGGGACGCAGCTCGGCGACGCTGACCACCTTCTCGGCGGCCTCGGCGTCCCGGTTCTCAGCGAACTCGGTCAGCCCAAGATCGGCCAACAGCGCGACATCGGTGGCCGGGAAAGTCTTGGTGACCGCGAGCAGCCGCACCTCATCGGGGTGGCGGCCGGCGGCCACACAGGCAGTCCGGATGCGCTCGCGGAGCGCGGCCAACGCCGCCGCGAGTTCGGCCCGACGATCCGGCGATTCCGGCTCGCCCACCACCGGGCTAGCGGCGCATGAACGGCGGGACGTCCACCTCGTCATCCGGGTCGTCCTCGACCGGCACCGCGCGGCTGGGCAGGCTGCCCGAGCCGTGGTACTGCGGCACGGTCGGCTGCGGCAGCCCCGAGGACGGCGCCGGCCGGCTGGGGGGTGTGCTGCTGCCGTAGTCCGAGCCGTAGCTCCGGTCCGAGCTGGCGTAGCTGGACGTGGAGTAGCTGGTGCTCGGCCGGGCCGGCGGCTCGGCCGGCCGCGAGTCCGGCCGCGAATCCGGCACCGGGTACGAGCGTGCCGCGGACGAGTCGCTGGCCGAAGGCGAGCTGATCTGGCCGGACTGCGCCGACGCCACGGTGCTGCCGCTCCGCGAGCTGACCACGCCACGCGGGTCCAACTTCTTGTGGGTGGGCACCCCACTGTCGAACCCGGCCGCGATCACGGTGACCCGCACCTCATCGCCGAGCGAGTCGTCGATCACCGTGCCGAAGATGATGTTGGCCTCCGGGTGGGCGGCCTCCTGCACCAGCGACGCGGATTCGTTGATCTCGAACAGGCCGAGGTCGGAACCGCCGGCGATGGCCAGCAGCACACCGTGCGCGCCGTCCATCGAGGCTTCCAGCAGCGGCGAGTTGATCGCCTTCTCGGCGGCCTGGATGGCCCGTCCCTCGCCGCGCGCCGAGCCGATGCCCATCAGCGCGCTGCCCGCGCCGGACATGACACTTTTCACATCGGCGAAGTCGAGGTTGATCAGACCGGGGGTGGTGATCAGGTCGGTGATGCCCTGGACACCGGACAGCAGCACCTCATCGGCCGAGCGGAAGGCGTCCATCAGGCTCACCCCGACGTCGCCGAGCTGCAGCAGCCGGTCGTTCGGGATGACGATCAGCGTGTCGCATTCGTTGCGCAGCGCGGTGATGCCGTCCTCGGCCTGCTTGGCCCGCCGCTTGCCCTCGAAGGAGAACGGTCGGGTGACGACGCCGATGGTGAGCGCGCCGAGCTTGCGGGCGATCGAGGCGACCACCGGAGCGCCGCCGGTGCCGGTGCCGCCGCCCTCGCCGGCGGTGACGAACACCATGTCCGCGCCCTTGATGACCTCTTCGATCTCCTCGCGGTGGTCCTCGGCTGCCTTGCTCCCCACTTCGGGGTTCGCGCCGGCGCCGAGCCCGCGGGTCAGCTCGCGGCCGATGTCCAGCTTGACGTCCGCATCGGACATCAGCAGGGCCTGGGCGTCGGTGTTGACCGCGATGAACTCGACGCCCTTGAGCCCGACCTCGATCATCCGGTTCACGGCGTTGACGCCGCCGCCGCCGATGCCGACGACCTTGATCACCGCAAGATAGTTGTGCGGGGGTGTCATCGACAATCCGCCTTCCTGATCGTGGCCGCCACGGTGAGCGACGGTGTTTCTTCCGCCGGCCACGATCTGGTGTGATCGAAACCGACCAGCCCTAACCCTCAAGCAAACATTGAGAGTCTTGTCAACCCCGTTGTCCTGATGGACGGTAGGCATCGAAAAAGGCTGGGTCCAGCAGCCACGCCGAATGGACCCGCAGGTGTCCACCATTCGCGCACCCGCGCCGCCGATGAGCAGCGAAGACGGCGAACGGCCGATTACTCTCCGGTGACCCCGTCCAACAGTTCTCTCAGGATATCCAGATGGCCGGCGTGCCGCGCGGTCTCCTCGATCATGTGCACCAACGCCCAACGCACGCTCACCCCGCGCCGGTCGGCCGGCGACTCGTCATCGAGGTCCATTCGGGCCACCACCGCCCGGCTCGCCGCGCACTGCGCCCGATAGTCGGCCAGCAGCAGGGAAAGCGGCAGGTGCAGGGCCACTCGGAACTCGCCGTCCGGGTCCTCGTCGCTGTACGGGGCGACGTCCTGCGCGCCGCCGAGCACCACGTCGAACCAGTACGCCTCGACCCAGCGCAGATGCGACACCAGGCCGGCGACGGTGGTCATCTCCGACGGCAGCAGCGCGCGGCGGGCGTCCTCATCGGACAGGCCGGCGCACTTCACGTGCACCGTCTCCCGCTGGTAGTCCAGGAAGCTGGTCAGCATTTCGCGGTCCCCACCGCGGTGGGGCGGATCGACGCGTTTCGTCTCGACCGATGCCATGCCGGACATCCTGCCCCAACCCTCCGACACATGTGGTTCACTTTCTCGCCTGGGCGGGGCCATGCCGATACATGCCGATAGCGGTCATCAGGTGGTGCTGTGCAACTCCCGCGACGGAGCGTCCTTTTTCTCGGTGTCGTCGGTGCGCTGGCGGTGGTGCTGGTCGCCACCGCGATCGTGGTGCTCACGAACACGGGTTCCGGCGCGCCGGTCGCCGCGCCACCCACCGGGTCGACAGTCGAACC
>DASZLR010000076.1:0-20577 GCA_035552275.1 Pseudonocardiaceae bacterium
GACGGCGGCCCAGGTCCGAAGTAGACAGCTTCTGACCTGGGCCGTTTCGTGTGGAGCGGATGACGGGAATCGAACCCGCATTCTCAGCTTGGGAAGCTGATGTTCTACCATTGAACTACATCCGCGAGGCTTGGTCAGGATACATGGCTGCCCCGGTCCGGCCGTGGTCGGTCCGGCTAGGGTGGGCCTGTGTTGCTGAGCGACCGGGATCTGCGCAAGGAGATCGACGGCGGACGACTGGTGGTCGATCCGTACGATCCGTCGATGCTCCAGCCGTCGAGTATCGACATCCGGCTGGACCGGTTCTTCCGCGTGTTCAACAACACCAAGTACACCCACATCGATCCGGCCATCCAGCAGGACGAGCTGACTTCGCTGGTGGAGAAGACCGACGACGAGCCGTTCGTGCTGCACCCGGGTGAGTTCGTGCTCGGCTCGACGTTCGAGCTGGTCGGCCTGCCGGACGACCTCGCCGGCCGGCTGGAAGGCAAGTCGTCGCTGGGTCGGCTCGGTCTGCTCACCCATTCCACGGCCGGGTTCATCGACCCGGGCTTCTCCGGGCACATCACGCTGGAACTGTCCAACGTGGCGAATCTGCCGATCACCCTCTGGCCGGGCATGAAGATCGGTCAGCTCTGCCTGTTCCAGTTGAGCAGCGCGGCCGAGCATCCGTACGGCTCGTCGCGGGCCGGCTCGCGCTACCAGGGTCAGCGTGGCCCCACCCCATCCCGGGCGTACCTCAACTTCCACCGGAGCGACACGAGCCGCTAGCTGTGCCTTTGCCGCAGCTGTGAGCACGGTCACCGCGTATTCGGAACCGCACCGGGAACAGCACCCTGCCCTGGCCCGTTGTAGAGTCAGAAACATTGAGCGGACTACGCTCAAGTCTCGAAGTCCTAGCGGTAGCTAACAGCAGGAGGGAATTTTCATGGCGCGAGCGGTCGGCATCGACCTGGGGACGACCAACTCCGTCGTCGCCGTCCTCGAGGGCGGTGAGCCGACGGTGATCGCCAACTCCGAGGGTTCGCGGACGACACCATCGATTGTGGCGTTCGCCAAGAACGGTGAGGTGCTGGTCGGCCAGCCGGCGAAGAACCAGGCCGTGACCAACGTCGACCGGACCATCCGGTCCGTGAAGCGGCACATGGGTACGGACTGGAAGACCGAGATCGACGGCAAGACCTATACCGCGCAGGAGATCTCCGCGCGGGTGCTGATGAAGCTCAAGCGGGACGCCGAGTCCTACCTGGGCGAAGAGATCGCCGACGCGGTGATCACCGTCCCCGCGTACTTCGAGGACGCCCAGCGGCAGGCCACCAAGGAGGCCGGGCAGATCGCCGGCCTGAACGTGCTGCGGATCGTGAACGAGCCGACCGCGGCCGCCCTCGCCTACGGGCTGGACAAGGGCGAGAAGGAACAGACCATCCTGGTGTTCGACCTCGGCGGCGGCACGTTCGACGTGTCGCTGCTGGAGATCGGCGACGGCGTGGTCGAGGTGCGGGCCACCAGCGGTGACAACCACCTCGGCGGCGACGACTGGGACCAGCGCATCGTCGACTGGCTGGTGGAGAAGTTCAAGGCCAGCAACGGCATCGACCTGACCAAGGACCGGATGGCGATGCAGCGCATTCGGGAAGCCGCGGAGAAGGCCAAGATCGAGCTGTCCAGCTCGTCCACCGCCAACATCAACCTGCCCTACATCACGGTCGACTCGGACAAGAATCCGCTGTTCCTGGACGAGACGCTGTCCCGGGCCGAGTTCCAGCGGATCAGCTCCGATCTGCTGGACCGCTGCCGGGCGCCGTTCACCAACGTGATCAAGGACGCCGGCGTCAAGGTCGGCGACATCAACCACGTGGTGATGGTCGGCGGTTCCACCCGGATGCCCGCGGTCAGTGATCTGGTCAAGGAGCTCGCCGGCGGCAGGGAGCCGAACAAGGGCGTCAACCCGGACGAGGTCGTCGCGGTCGGCGCCGCGCTGCAGGCCGGCGTGCTCAAGGGCGAGGTCAAGGACGTCCTGCTGCTGGATGTCACCCCGCTGTCCCTGGGCATCGAGACCAAGGGCGGCGTGATGACCAAGCTCATCGAGCGGAACACCACGATCCCCACCAAGCGGTCGGAGATCTTCACCACCGCTGATGACAACCAGCCGTCCGTGCAGATCCAGGTGTACCAGGGCGAGCGGGAGATCGCGGCCTACAACAAGAAGCTCGGCATGTTCGAGCTGACCGGCATTCCGCCGGCACCGCGCGGCATCCCGCAGGTCGAGGTCACCTTCGACATCGACGCCAACGGCATCGTGCACGTCAACGCCAAGGACCTCGCCACCAGCAAGGAACAGGGCATGACGATCACCGGCGGCTCGGCGCTGCCCAAGGACGACATCGACCGGATGGTCAAGGACGCCGAGGCGCACGCCGAGGAGGACAAGAGCCGCCGCGAGGAGGCCGAGGTCCGCAATCAGGCCGAGACGCTGGTCTACCAGACCGAGAAGTTCGTCAAGGACAACGACGACAAGCTGTCCACGGACATCAAGGACAAGGTGAACGCCGCGATCAAGGAAGCCCAGGAATCGTTGAAGGGCACCGACATCGCCGCGATCAAGTCGGCGGTGGAGAAGCTGGCCACCGAGTCCCAGGCGATGGGTTCGGCGATGTACGCCAACACCGGCGGCGAGTCGGCGGCAGGTGGTGCCCCTGGCGGTGCTCCTGGGGATGGCGCGTCGGCCCCGGGCGGCCAGAGCGGCGCGGACGATGTCGTGGACGCGGAGATCGTGGACGAGGACGACAAGAAGTGACGGTCACGGAACCGGCGCCGTTGAGTCCGCCCAGCGAGGAGGAATCGTGAGCGAACACCGTGATCAGCACCGCGGTGATCAGCCGCACGGCGGGGAGGAACCGAGGGTAGTGGTACGCGACCGTCGCCGGATTGATCCGGAGACCGGCCAGGTGCGTCCGGTGGTCCCCGGCGACCTTCCCCCCGACGAGCCGTCGCCCGGCCGGCACGCGGCGGCCGGGCCGGGGGCGCCCGCGAACGGCGGCCCGGAGGCCCCGGCGCCCGGTCCGGACACCGGCCGGCACGAGTTGCAGACCCAGCTCGACGAACGCACCGCCGACCTGCAACGGCTCAGCGCGGAATACGCCAACTACCGCCGGCGGGTCGAGCGGGACCGCGAGGTCGCGGCGGGCAATGCCAAGGCGTCGTTGGCGGGCGAACTGCTCACCGTGCTGGACGACGTGGACCGGGCGGCCGCGCACGGCGATCTCACCGGCGCGTTCAAGTCCGTGGCGGACAAGCTGCTCGCAACGTTGGGCAAGGCCGGGCTGGAGCCGTTCGGGCACGAGGGCGAGCCGTTCGACCCGTCGGTGCACGAGGCCGTGCAGCACGACACCTCGCCGGACGTCTCGGGGCCGACGGTGAGCGCGGTGCTGCGCCGCGGCTACCGGATCGGCGACCGGGTGGTGCGGGCCGCGCTGGTCGCGGTCACCGACCACGAGTCGGCGGCCGGGACTGCCGACCCGGACGCCGCGCAACCGCCGGCCGATGTGACCGAGCAGAGCTGACCGAATCATGATCAGTCCGAGATGAGCGGAGGGAGGGACGTCCGGTGAGCGCGAGGGACTGGATCGACAAGGACTTCTACCGTGAGCTGGGCGTCTCTGCCGACGCTTCGGCGGACGAGATCAAGAAGGCGTACCGCAAGCTTGCCCGCGAGTTGCACCCCGACGCGAATCCGGGCGACACCAAGGCGGAAGCCCGGTTCAAGTCGGTGTCCGAGGCCTACGGCGTGCTGTCTGACGCCGACAAGCGCAAGCAGTACGACGAGGCCCGGCGGCTCTTCGGCTCGGGCGGGTTCCGGCCCGGCGCCGGCGGCAGCGGCGGATTCGGCACCGGCACTGGCGGCTTCGACCTGAACGACCTGTTCGGCGCCGCGGCCGGTGGCGGCGGCACTCCCGGTGGCGGCAGCGGTGGGCTGGGCGATCTGTTCGGCGGCCTGTTCGGCCGGCGCGGTGGCGGCGGCCCGACTCCCAATCGGGGCCGTCGCGGCACGGACGTGGAGACCGACATCCGGATCGACTTCGCCGAGGCGGTGCACGGCGTTACCGTGCCGCTACGGCTGGCCAGCCCGGCCACCTGCGACACCTGCCACGGCAGCGGCGCCAAGCCGGGCACGTCCCCGCGCACCTGCCCCACCTGCAAGGGCGCCGGCCTGGTGACCCGCAGCCAGGGTTCGTTCGCGTTCAGCGAGCCGTGTTCGGACTGCCGGGGCACCGGCCGGATCGTGGACCAGCCCTGCCCCGAGTGCGCCGGCAGCGGCACCAGCACCAAGACCCGGACGATGACCGTGCGGATCCCGCCGGGCGTCAACGACGGCCAGCGGATCCGGGTGGCCGGCAAGGGTGAGCCGGGTGTGGGTGGCGCGCCGGCCGGCGATCTGTACGTCCGGGTGCATGTCAGCCCGCACAAGGTGTTCGGCCGTTCCGGCGACGACCTGACCATCACCGTGCCGGTCAGCTTCCCCGAACTGGCCATGGGCACCACGATCACCGTCCCCACCCTGGACGGCAAGGTGTCGCTGAAGGTGCCGGCCGGCACACCCACCGGTCGCACGCTTCGGGTGCGCGGCAAGGGAATCACGCGCCGCGACGGCAGAAGCGGTGACCTGTTGGCAACCCTTCAGATTGCTGTGCCCAACAGGATGGACGACAAGGCGCGGAGCGCGCTGCGGGCGTACGCCGACGCGACCACCGGCCTCGATCCGCGTGCCGACCTCAACGATCTACTCAAGGGCGGGGAGGCGTAAGCCGTGGACGTGGTCTTTCCGCCGGGCGCCGACGAGAACACGCCGATGTTCGTGATCTCGATCGCGGCCTCGCTGGCCGGGCTGCACGCGCAGACCCTGCGCAGCTACGACCGGCTGGGTCTGGTCTCGCCGGGCCGGGCCTCCGGTGGCGGCCGGCGCTACTCACCCCGCGACATCGCCGTGCTGCGCGAAGTGCAGCGGCTGTCCCAGGAGGAAGGCGTCAACCTCGCCGGCATCAAGCGGATCATCGAGCTGGAGGCCCAGGTCGACGCGCTGCGCTCACGGATCAGCGAGCTGATGGACGAACTTGCCTCGACGCACGCCGCGGCCGAGCAGATCGCGGCCTCCGTGCACGCCTCCTATCGCCGGGATCTGGTTCCGGTGCGCCAGCAGACCTCGCTGGCGGTGTGGCGTCCGCAGCCGCGCCAGCCCCGTCGGTGACGGATGTTCAGTCGGTGCTGAACGGGTCGTAGGAGATCCGGTCCAGCGGCGTGCCGGCGACCAGCATCCGGGACACGGTCGCGCGGATCATCTGCGGCGATCCGGACACCAGCACATCGCGGTCGGCCCACGATCCGTACCGGGTGACCACATCGGCCAGCGTGCCCTGCTCGGCCTGCCGGGTGCCGGGAATGCCCTCCAGCACCGGCACCACGGTCAGCCACGGGTTCACCCCGGCGAGCTGACGCAGGTGCTCCAGCGCGTAGAGATCGTCGGGAATCCGGCCGCCGTAGAACAGTTGCACCCGTGGGTTGTCGCCGTACCGCGCCAGGTCCTCCACCAGTGCGAGCATCGGCGTGACGCCGGTGCCGCCGGCCACCATCAGCACGTCCCGCTGGGACGTCCGGTCCACCGCGAGCCGGCCCAGCGGCGGCCCGAGCCGCCACAACTGGCCGACCTCGGCATGCCGAACGATCGCCCGGCTGACCCAGCCGTTGTCCACCGCGCGGACGTGGAACTCGATCACGCCGTCGTCGCGGGGGGCGTTGGCCGGCGACAGGTGCCGCCACAGTCGGGGCCGCTGCGGCACTTCCACGCTGACGTACTGGCCGGCGTGATAGGGCACCGGATAGTCCGGCCGCACCCGCACCCTGGCCAGTCCCCAGCCGATCCGCTCGTGCTCGATCACCTCGGCCGGCCACCAGGCCGGTCCGTCGTCCTCGGCCGCCGCGTCCAGCATGGTGCGGGCCATGATCGTGTATGCCTCGGCCCAGGCCCGTTCGACATCGCCGGTCCAGCCCGCGCCCGCGTACTTCTTCACGGCGCCCAGCAGCGCGGTGCCGATCGTCTCGTACTGGCCGGCGATCACGCCGAACTTGCGGTGGTCCCGGCCCAGTTGGCGGAGCACCGGCAGCGCCTCGTCCGGCCGGTCGACCATCAGCACGAGCCGCACGATGGTCCGCATCATCCGGTCCCGGACGTCCCGCATGTTGATCGGGAACAGTTCCTGGATCTCCGGGGCGAGGCTGAACACGATGCCGTAGAAGAGCTGGGTGACCTCGTCGGCGCGCGGCTCGACCAACGCCCAGCTCTCCCGCACCAGGCGCGCCATGGCGGACACACGGTCGGTCGGCGGCTCACGTCGGGGCTGTGGCGAAGTCGGGTCGACTACCGCATTCGCTGTCATGGTCGGCCAAAGTGTGTCCCCGTTCCGGCCGGCCAGGCAAGACACTGAGCGCACGACCGCGCCACAATGATGACTCGACCTGTCGAGTTTGTCCGAGCCTGAGCACTCGTTCGGCGGAATGTCGATGACAGTGAGTCAGTGGCCACATCGACAGAGTTGAGCGGAACAGACTCAACTTTTCTGACGTTGTGCGAAGTGACAACGTTTGCGGGACCCTGGACCGGGCCGAACACGAGGTGGGAGATGGACGCTTTCAACCCGACGACCAAGACACAGCAGGCGATTTCGTCGGCGGTGCAGGCCGCCACGGTGGCCGGCAACCCGGACGTCGGTCCGGTGCACCTGCTCGGCGCCCTGCTCGCCCAGGCCGACGGCCTGACGTCGCCGCTGCTGTCGGCGGTCGGCGCCGATCCGGGCGCGGTGCGTGCTGACCTGGAGAAGCTGTCGCACGCGCTGCCCGCCGCCACCGGCTCGACGGTGGCCGCCCCGCAGTTCTCCCGGGACGCGGTGCGCGCGCTGACCCACGCCCAGCGCCTGGCTACCGAGATGGGCGACGAGTACGTGTCCACCGAACACCTGCTGGTCGGCCTGGCCGCCGACGGCGGCCCGGTGGCCGATCTGCTCGGCCGGCACGGCGCCGGCCCGGACGCGCTGCGCGACGCCTTCGCCAAGGTGCGCGGTTCCAGCCGGGTCACCAGCCCCGATCCGGAGGGCACCTACCAGGCGCTGGAGAAGTTCGGCGTCGACCTCACCGAGCGGGCCCGCAAGGGCGAGCTGGACCCGGTGATCGGCCGGGACGCGGAGATCCGTCGGGTGGTGCAGGTGCTGTCCCGGCGCACCAAGAACAACCCGGTGCTGATCGGCGAGCCCGGCGTCGGCAAGACCGCCATCGTGGAGGGCCTGGCCCAGCGGGTGATCGCCGGCGACGTGCCGGAATCGTTGCGCGGCAAGCGGGTCATCGCGCTGGACCTCGGCTCGATGGTGGCCGGCTCGAAGTACCGGGGCGAGTTCGAGGAACGGCTCAAGGCGGTGCTCAAGGAGATCACCGACTCGTCCGGCCAGGTGATCACCTTCATCGACGAGCTGCACACGATCGTCGGCGCCGGCGCGACCGGCGAGGGCGCGATGGACGCCGGCAACATGATCAAGCCGCTGCTGGCCCGTGGCGAACTGCGCATGGTCGGCGCGACCACGCTGGACGAGTACCGCCAGCACATCGAGAAGGACGCCGCGCTGGAACGCCGTTTCCAGCAGGTCATGGTCGGCGAGCCGAGCGTCGAGGACACCATCGGCATCCTGCGCGGCCTCAAGGACCGCTACGAGGTGCACCACGGCGTGCGGATCACCGACAGCGCGCTGGTCGCCGCCGCCACCCTGTCCGACCGCTACATCACCGCGCGATTCCTGCCGGACAAGGCGATCGACCTGGTGGACGAGGCGGCGTCCCGGCTGCGGATGGAGATCGACTCGCGCCCGGTCGAGGTGGACGAGGTCGAGCGGGCCGTCCGCCGGCTGGAGATCGAGGAGATGGCGCTGTCCAAAGAGGACGACCCGGCGTCCCGGGACCGGCTGGCCGCGCTGCGCGCCGAGCTGGCCGAGAAGCGCGAGGCGCTGTCCGCGCTGACCGCGCGCTGGCAGAACGAGAAGGGCTCGATCGACAAGGTGCGCGAGTTGAAGGGGCAGCTTGAGCAGTTGCGCGGCGAGTCCGAGCGGGCCGAGCGGGACGGCGATCTGGGCCGGGCCGCCGAGCTGCGCTACGGCCGCATTCCCGCACTGGAGAAGGAGTTGGCCGTCGCGGGTGAGTCCACTCGGGACGGTGAGGTGATGCTCAAGGAGGAGGTCGGCCCGGACGACGTGGCGGACGTGGTGTCCGCGTGGACCGGCATTCCGGCCGGCCGGCTGTTGGAGGGCGAGACCAGCAAGCTGCTGCGGATGGAGGACGAGCTGTCGGCCCGGGTGGTCGGCCAGGACGAAGCGGTCCGCGCGGTGTCCGACGCGGTGCGCCGGGCGCGCGCCGGGGTCGCCGACCCGGACCGGCCGACCGGCTCGTTCCTGTTCCTCGGCCCCACCGGCGTGGGCAAGACCGAGCTGGCCAAGGCGCTGGCGGCGTTCCTGTTCGATGACGAGCGGGCGATGATCCGCATCGACATGAGCGAGTACGCCGAGAAGCACTCGGTCGCCCGGCTGGTCGGCGCGCCGCCCGGCTACGTCGGCTACGACCAGGGCGGCCAGCTCACCGAGTCGGTCCGCCGCCGGCCCTACTCGGTGGTGTTGCTGGACGAGGTGGAGAAGGCCCACCAGGACGTGTTCGACGTGCTGCTGCAGGTGCTCGACGACGGTCGGCTGACCGACGGCCAGGGCCGGACGGTCGACTTCCGCAACACCATCCTGATCCTGACCTCCAACCTCGGCTCGCAGATCATCGCCGACCAGACGTTGGACGAGCGGCAGCGCAACGACGCGGTGCTGTCGGTGGTGCGGTCGAGCTTCAAGCCGGAGTTCCTCAACCGGCTGGACGACATCGTGGTGTTCAACACACTGTCCAGCGAGGAACTGGAGTCGATCGTGGACATCCAGATCCGCCGGTTGTCGGCCCGGCTCGCCCAGCGCCGGCTGACCGTGGACGTCACTCCGGCGGCCCGGGACTGGCTGGCGATCAACGGGTTCGACCCGGTGTACGGGGCGCGGCCGTTGCGCCGGCTGGTGCAGTCGGCGATCGGCGACCAGCTCGCCAGGCAACTGCTCTCCGGTGCCATTCGGGACGGGGACACCCTGGTCGTGGAGACGCGGGACGACCAGTCCGGCCTCACCGTGGAACGGGCGGACCAGGCGGCCGCACCGACGCACTGACACAGCACTGACATCGACAGCAGAGGCGAGCGCGCCGTTGGTCGGCGGGGTTATCACCCGTAAGAGTGAGGTTACCGACGGCGCGCCGCACTTGCCGGCAGGCTCCGGACTACATCACGACTTGGTCCGGGATCGCCGACTGGCGGGAAATTGATCTTCGCAGCGGCCCGATTAATCGCTACCCTCGTGGTCGTGGGCATTCCGCCGTGGGTCTTCTTCGCCGTCGCAGCGCTCGCGCTGTTGGCGGGGTTGGCCCTGCTCGGGCGCGACCAGGCGCAGCGCACGGCGCGCAACCGGGAGCGCCGGCGCTGGGCGGCGCTGCGCGGCTGGCAGTTCGCCGAGACCGACCAGGTGCTGCCGACTCGGTGGCGTGGCGGGGCGATCGCCTACTTCGGCTCCGGCACCGCCGGCGATGTGGTGGCCGGCTCCACGTTCACCGCCGACGGCCGCCGCCAGGTCTACGTCTTCGACTACGAGACGAACGGCAAGGTCAACGCGGTGCTGGTGGCGGTGCGCTGCCGGCGACCGCTGGGCGTGCTGATCGAACTCTGGCTGCCCAGCGTCCCGTTCCAGCGCGCGCAGATGCCCGACCTGCTCGGTCCGGTCGGCCCGCGCTACGCCTTCGTCTCCGACCTGCCCGCCGCCCGCGCGCTGATCACCCCCGACCTGGTGGATGCGGCCGAAGAGGTCGGCGGCGACGTCACGGTGATCTGGTTCGAGGACGACTGGGTGGTGGCCGCCGCGCCGGCCCACGCCAGCCCGACCCGGCTGGAACGGCTGCTGCGCGATCTCGGCGAGCTGGCCGACGTGGTCGACCCGCTGGACGCCGCCGGCAGCGTGGACACCGCGGACGGTGGCTCCCGCCCGCACGTCGGCCCGGCCCGGGGCTGACCGCCGGTTGCCCAGCTTCCCAGCTGCGCCGTTCACCCGTTAGCGTGAAGACATGCCTACCGCGCTTGTCACTGGAGCCAGTTCGGGGATCGGAGCGGCGTTCGTCCGGGCGCTGGCCGCGCAGGGACACGATCTGGTGCTGGTCGCGCGGGACGCGCAGCGCCTCACCGAGCTGGCCAAGAAGCTCGCCGACGCGCACGGCGTGCGGACCGACGTGTTGCCCGCCGATCTCGCCACCGACGAGGGCCGGCAGCGGGTCGCCGACCGGCTGGCCGACGAGGACAGCCCGATCGAGTGGCTGGTGAACAACGCCGGCTTGGGCACGCCCGGCGAGTTCTGGACCGCCGACGTCGAGGTGCTCAAGTCCCAGCTGGACGTCAACGTGACCAGCGTGCTGCTGCTGACCAGGGCCGCGCTGCCCGGCATGATCGCCCGTGGCGCCGGCACGGTGATCAACGTGTCCAGTGTGGCGGCGTTCCTGCCCGGTCGGGGGTCCACCTACACCGCGTCGAAGAGCTGGGTGAACAGCTTCACCGAGGGGCTGTCGGCCGGGCTGGCCGGCACCGGCGTGCGGCTGATGGCGCTGTGTCCGGGCCTCACCCGCACCGACTTCCACCGCCGGGCCGAGGTGGACGTCCCGAAGACGCCGCCGGGGTTCTGGCTGGACGCCGATCGGGTGGTCGCCGACGCGCTGGCCGACCTAAGCCGGGGCCGGGTCGTGTCGATCCCGTCCTGGCAGTACAAGACGCTGGTCGGGCTGGTCAGCGTGATCCCGAGGGCGCTGCTGCGCCGGCTCGCCGGCGGTTTCGCCGGCCGCGGCCGGACCTGACGCGAGGTCCGGGATCGGCTCCTGTTTAGGCTGCTGACCTGTGGCGAACGCGAACATGGTGCGGATTGACCAGCCGGCGAAGGCGGAATTGGCCCGGCTGGTGAGCGAGTTGGCCGTGGAACACGGCCGGGTGACCCTCGCCTCGGGGGTCGAGGCGGACTACTACGTGGACCTGCGGCGGGCGACCCTGCATCACGCCGCCGCCCCCCTGATCGGCCGGCTGCTGCGGCAGCTCACCGCCGACTGGGACTACGTGGCCGCCGGCGGGCTGACTCTGGGCGCCGACCCGGTGGCCTGCGCGATGATGCACGCGGCGGCGGCGGCCGGCGAGGTGCTCGACGCCTTCGTGGTCCGCAAGGCCACCAAGGACCACGGCATGCAGCGCCGGATCGAGGGCATCGAGGTCAGTGGCCAGCCGGTGCTCGCGGTCGAGGACACCTCGACCACCGGCGGCAGCGTGCTGACCGCCGTCACCGCGCTGCGCGAGGCCGGCGCTCGGGTGGTCGGCGTGGCGACGGTGGTCGACCGGGACACCGGCGCCCGGGAGACGATCGAGGCGGCCGGTGTGCCGTACCGGTCGTTGCTCACCCTCAGCGACCTGGGACTGTGAGCCGGTTCTCAGTGCGGTAACCCGAAAAGCGGCTCGCGTGACCAGCTTTCGAGGATTAGCCTGATCTTGGGATCTGGTCACGGGAGGTGGCCCATGGTCGGCAGGGTTCTCGACGACATCACTGTCGCCGTGCACTACCTGGTGATGGCGTACATCGTTTTCGGCGGGTTTCTCGCCTGGCGGTGGCGCTGGACGATGATCGCGCACATCGGGATGATCTGCTGGGCGGTGATCAGCCTGCTGTATCCGGTGAGCTGCCCGCTGACCTGGCTGGAGAACTACTTCCGGCACCAGGGTGGCCTGCCGTCGCTCAACGGCGGGTTCATCGACACGTACATCACCGGCGTGCTCTATCCGGCCTCGTACAGCGGGCTGGTCCAGGTGCTGGCCGGGATCGTCGTGGTGGTGTCCTGGGTCGGTGTGTACGTGCGCAACCTGCGTGGCCGGGGAGGTGCCGGGCAGTTGCCGCCGCCTTCTACGGTTGGCCAGTGACGGAACTCGAACCCGGGCCGACCGAGTGGAGCGCGGACGTCGGCGGTCAGGTCGGCGTCGGCCCGTGGCCGGGCCCCTGGCCGGACGGCGACCGCTACGACCCGGAGCTGCTGGCCGAGGGTGACCGGCGCAATGTCGTGGACGTGTACCGGTATTGGCGGCGCGAGGCGATCGTCGCCGACCTGGACCTCCGCCGGCACGACTTCCACGTCGCGATCGAGAACTTCCAGCACGACATGAACATCGGCACCGTGGTGCGGACCGCGAACGCGTTCGCCGCCGCTGCCGTGCACATCGTCGGCCGCCGCCGGTGGAACCGCCGGGGCGCGATGGTGACCGATCGCTACCAGCACGTCCTGCACCATCCGGACGTCACCGAGTTGGCCCAGTTCGCCAGCACCGAGGGCCTCGCCGTGGTGGCGGTGGACAACACACCGGGGTCGGTCCGGCTGGAGACCACCGACCTGCCGCGCCGCTGTGTGCTGTTGTTCGGTCAGGAGGGTCCGGGGCTCAGCGAACAGGCGCGGGCCGCCTCGTCACTCACCGTCTCCATTGCTCAGTTCGGGTCAACCAGATCGGTGAACGCCGGCGTGGCCGCCGGCATCGTGATGCACGCCTGGCTACGACAACATGCCGACCTCGGTCAAGCCTGGTGATCTGGAGAGCGAAAACACCCGTACGCCGGAACGCATCGGGATCGATTCAGGGCTCACCATGGTGAGGTGAGCAATCGGGGTGGTCAGCCCAGCCCGAGACTGTGGGCGGCCCGGGCTGGGGTGGTCGAGCGGGCCATTCACGCCCGGCACCTCCGGCGGCTGTGGGGCCTGCCGGGTTCGCTGCTCGGAGTGGTGAGCTGGCCGCCGTCAACCTCCCGCACGCTGTTCACGCACTGGGACTACTGGTGGCAGGCGCACCTGCTGGACTGCCTGGTCGACGCCCACGGCCGCGCGCCGACGCCGGCCCGCCGCTCCGCGATCATCCGGATCACCCGCGGCATCCGCTGGCGCAACACCATCGGGTCCGGCAACTGGACCAACGACTACTACGACGACATGGCCTGGCTCGGCCTGGCTCTGGTGCGCGCGCAGCGGGACGCCGGCGTCGCCCGGCCGGACGCGGTGCGGACGTTGGCCGGTGAGCTGCGCGACGCCTGGACCGACCACGGCGGTGGCGGGATCTGGTGGCGTCGACGGGACGATTTCAAGAACGTGCCGGCCAACGGCCCGGCGGCGATCCTGCTGGCCCGGCTGGCCGACCAGGCCTCCGGTTCGGACCGAGCCGGCTGCGGTGACCGCGCCGATCTGCAACGAGCCAGGTCCACAGTGGACTGGATCGAGGAACACCTGGTCGACCCGGAGACCGGGCTGGTGTGGGACGGCCTGCACGTGGCCGCCGACGGCTCGGTGCGGTCGGTCGAGAAGGCGGTCTACACCTACTGCCAGGGGGTTTTTCTCGGTGCCTGCGTGGAATTAGCTCGCCGAGACCGGCCGGCGGACGCGCCGGTGTGGGCGTGGCGGGCGGCCCGCACCATCGAGGCGGTGGCCGAGCACCTGACCGTGCCGGGCGAGGACGGCCCGGTGCTGCGCGGGCAGGGCGGTGGCGATGGCGGCCTGTTCGCCGGCATTCTGGCCCGGTATCTGGCCCAGGCCGCGATCGTGTTGCCGACGGTGGCGCCCGAGTTCGCCGAGGTCGGCAAGCTGGCCGGTGCGCTGGTGTTCAGTGCCGGCGAGGCGGCCTGGCGCAACCGGGCCATCGCGCCGGGTGGCCCGCTGTTCGGGCCGGAGTGGTCGAAGGTCGCCGTGCTGCCGGGCCGGGTGACGCGCCCGGAGCGGGACCTGTCGGTGCAGGCCGGCGCCTGGATGCTGCTGGAAGCCGCCGCGCTGCTGGAACTCCAACAACCGGCGAAGTCGGCGATATCGTCGCCAGTCACCGGGTCCGGGAGTACCGGGCCACCGGAGGTGGCGTGAACCGGCCCGCTGGTACGAGCATGCGCGGGAATCGACGGTGGCTTGGCGGCTAGAGATCGCAGCCGCAGGATCGGCGGTGCATGAGGGTCGGCGGCATCCGGACGGTCCTGGCCGGCCGGTCCGGCTCGGCGATCCGGTCCAGCAGCATCCGCACGGCGGTCCGCCCGATCGCCTCGACCGGCACGGCCATCGTGGTCAGCGGCGGATCAATCAGTTCGGCCCAGTCCACGTCGTGATAGCCGACCACGGCCAGCTCCCGGCCGATCTTCAGGTCCTGCTCGCGGGCCGCCCGCAGCACACCGACGAGTGCGGCGCTGCTGCCGGCGATCACCGCCGTGGCGGGATCGGGCACGATCAACAGCCGACGCGCGGTCTCGATGGCGGCTTGCGTGCTCGGCTCGGAACTCAACACCAGCCCCGGATCCCAGACCAGCTTGGCCCGCCCGAGCCCGAGCCGGTAGCCGAGTACCCGCTCGGCCGAGGTCACCAACTCCGGCGGGCCGCCGATCAGCGCGATCCGCCGGTGCCCGCGTTCGGCCAGATGTCGCACCAGGGTCGAGGTGGCCTGCACGTTCTCCGGGCCGACCTGATCGGTGCCGGTGTTCTCGGGCATCCGGTCGACCAGCACGGTCGGCAGGCCGGCCTGGCGCAGCGTCGGCAGCAAACCGGTGGCCGCCGTCGGCGACGGCGACAGCAGCAGGCCGTCCACCCGCCGGGATCGCAACGTGCGCACCGCCGCCTGCTCGGCTCCGGCCTCGTCGTGGGTGTCCACGAACAGCAGCGAATAGCCGCGCTCGCTGGCCTCGTGCTCGATCGCGCGCAACAGTTCCGCGAAATGCGGATCGGCGACCAGCGGCACCGCGACACCGAGCGAGCGGGTGCCCCCGGTCACCAGGGACCGGGCGATCGCGTCCCCGGCGTACCCGGTCGCCTCGATGGCGGCGAGCACCCGCTCGCGGGTGTCGGCGGCGACCGGCCGGGTGTTGTTCACCACGTGCGAGACCGTGGTGATCGACACGTCGGCCAGGTCGGCCACATCACGCATCGTGATCACGTACACCCCAATGGGTTGGCAAGCGGTTGCGCGATCGTTTGCCTACCACATTTCGGGACGTGACCACGCCCTACCGGCGCCGACGCGCCGACTGGTGTGTCCGATCTGGATCGCGACCGGGCTGGCCTACCGCTCCATGATCGCGACGACTCCCTGGCCACCGGCGGCGCAGATGGAGATCAGGCCGCGGCCGGAACCCTTCTGCTCCAGCAGCTTCGCCAGGGTGGCCACGATCCGGCCGCCGGTCGCCGCGAACGGGTGACCCGCCGCCAGCGAGCCGCCCTTCACGTTCAGCTTGGCCCGGTCGATCGACCCGAGCGGCGCGTCCAGACCCAGCTTCTCCTTGCAGAACGTCGGGTCCTCCCACGCCTTCAACGTGGCCAGCACCTGAGACGCGAACGCCTCGTGGATCTCGTAGAAGTCGAAGTCCTGCAACGACAGTCCGGCTCGGGCCAGCATCCGCGGCACCGCGTAGGCGGGCGCCATCAGCAGGCCCTCCTCGCCGTGCACGTAGTCGACGGCCGCCGTCTCGCTGTGCGTGATGTAGGCCTGCACCGGCAGCCGGCGCTGGTTCGCCCACTCGTCGGTGGCCAGCAGCACGGTCGCGGCGCCATCGGTCAGCGGGGTCGAGTTGCCCGCCGTCATCGTGCCGTCCTTGCCGCCGAACGCCGGCTTGAGCTTGCCCAGCTTGTCGGCGGTCGAGTCGGCCCGCAGGTTCTGGTCGCGGGTCACGCCGAGGAACGGGGTGAGCAGGTCGTTGAGGAACCCTTCCTCGTAGGCGGCGGCGAGCTTCTGGTGGCTGGACGCGGCCAGCTCGTCCTGCTCCTCGCGGCTGACCTCCCACCGCTTCGCGGTGATCGCCTGGTGCTCGCCCATCGACAGGCCGGTGCGCGGCTCGCTGTTGCGCGGGATCTCCAGCCGGATCAGGCCGGGCCGCAGCTTCGCGAGCAGCTTCAGCCGGTCGGCCGGGGTCTTCGCCCGGTTGACCGCCAGCAACAGTTCGCGCAGGTCCTCGCCGATGGCGATCGGCGCGTCGCTGGTGGTGTCGACACCGCCGGCGATGCCGGACTCCAGCTGACCCAGCGCGATCTTGTTCGCGGTGCCGATGATGGCCTGCAGGCCGGTGCCGCACGCCTGCTGTAGATCGTGCGCGGGGGTGTCCGCGGACAGGCCGCTGCCCAGCACGGACTCGCGGATCAGGTTGAAGTCGCGACTGTGCTTGAGCACGGCGCCGCCGACCACCTCACCGAGTCGTTCCCCACCGAGTCCGAATCGGCTGACCAGGCCATCCAGGGCTGCGGTGAACATGTCCTGGTTGCTGGCGGTGGAGTAGGGCCCGTTCGACCTGGCGAACGGGATGCGGTTGCCGCCGACGACGGCGACCGGCCGCGGCAGACGGGCTTTTCCGGCCATGTTGTCCTCCATTGGGCGAGAGCTCTGGTCAGCATACCTACCGGTGAGTAGACTTACTAGTGAGTAGGAGGTAGGAATGACCATTGTGACGCGCAAGCCCGAGGCAGGTCGACCCAACGACCGCTACCAGCAGTTCACCACCACGCCGGTGGGACAGGCCCTGGTGAAGCGGCTCGGCCTGCCCAATCCCAGCCCGCTGCGGCGGTACCGACCTGGGCAGCCGCTGCTCACCGGTCCCGCCCTCGTCGGTGGCACAGCCGGCGGACGCCTGACCGATCGGGTGTCCGCGATCCTGGCCAAAGCCGGGGTCGAGCTGGCTACCGCGCCCGGCAGCGGCAGTGACCAACGCCTCGGCGCGCTGGTGTTCGACGCCACCGGCGTCAAGGACCCGGCCGGCCTGCACGCTCTGTATGAGTTCTTCCACGCCGCGATCGCCCGGCTGGGCAGTGGCGCGCGGGTCGTGGTGCTGGGTACCCAGCCTGAGCTGACATCCACCGCCGAGGAGCAGATCGCCCAGCGCGCGCTGGAGGGCTTCACCCGGTCGGTGGGCAAGGAGCTGCGGCACGGCGGCACCGCACAGCTTGTCTATGTCGCGCACGGCGCCGAGGGCAACGTCGAGTCGACTGTCCGGTTCCTGCTGTCCGCCAAGTCCGCTTACGTGTCCGGCCAGGTCGTCCGGATCTGGGCCAGCCAGGAGCCGGCCGGCTCGGTGGACTGGGAGCGGCCGCTGGCCGACCAGGTCGCCGTGGTCACCGGCGCGGCCCGCGGCATCGGCGCGGCCATCGCCCGGGTGCTGGCCCGGGACGGCGCGCACGTGGTCTGCGTGGATATCCCGGCCGCCGGCGGCGACCTGTCCTCGGTCGCCAACGAGGTCGGCGGCTCCGCGCTGCAACTGGACATCACCGCCAAGGACGCCCCGAACACCCTCGCCGAGCACCTGCTGTCCCGGCACGGCGGCGTGGACGTCGTGGTGCACAACGCCGGCATCACCCGGGACAAGACGCTGGCTCGGATGGACGCCGGCCGGTGGGACTCGGTGATGTCGGTCAACCTGGAAAGCCCGCTGCGGATCAACGAGGGCCTGCTGGCCGCCAAGGCGCTGCGCAAGGGCGGCCGGATCATCGGCGTGTCGTCCATCGCGGGCATCGCCGGCAACCTCGGCCAGACCAACTACGGCGCGTCCAAGGCCGGCGTGATCGGCATGATCAACGCCTACGCCCCGGAACTGGCCGAGCAGGGCTTCACGATCAACGCGGTGGCGCCCGGCTTCATCGAGACCAAGATGACCGCCGCGATCCCGCTGATGATCCGCGAGGTCGGACGTAGGCTCAACAGTATGTCCCAGGGCGGCCTGCCGGTGGACGTCGCCGAGACGATCGCCTGGTACGCGAACCCGGCTTCGGCGGCCGTCAACGGGAACGTGGTCCGCGTCTGCGGACAGAGCCTGCTGGGAGCCTGACATGCCGACCGTCCGCGAGCTGAACACCGCGCCGAACCTGATGGGGCTGTTCGGCAAGGCCGCCTTGGCGGAGGTGCGCAAGCACGACCAGCCCAAGCGTGGCCTGCCCGACACCGAGTACCTGCGCTCCAACGTCAAGGTCGACCGGGCGAACCTGGCCAACTATGACCGGGTGTGCGGTTTCCGGCAGTCCGACGAGCTGCCGGCGACCTATCCGCACATCCTGTCGTTCCCGTTGCAGGCCAAGCTGATGAGCGATGACGACTTCCCGTTCGGGATGGTCGGCATCGTGCACGTGGCGAACCGGATCACCCAGCTCCGGCCGGTGCGGGCGACCGAGCCGCTGTCGCTTCGGGTGCACGCCCGCAACCTGCGCCCGCACGACAAGGGCAACCAGTTCGACGTGGTCAGCGAAGCGCTGGTGGACGGCGAGGTGGTGTGGACCGACGTCAGCACCTACCTGCGGCGTGGCCGGCCGAGCGGCCCCGCGTCGGCGCCCGAGCCGGAGCCCGGTGACACCCCCAGCCCGGCCGCCCCGCTGCCGCCGCCGGACGCCGTGTGGCACGTCGGCGACGACTTCGGCCGCCGCTACGCCTCGGTGTCCGGCGACCACAACCCGATCCACCTGCACCCGCTGTCCGCCCGACTGTTCGGATTCAAGCGGGCGATCGTGCACGGCATGTGGTCGAAGGCGCACACGTTGGCCGCGTTCGAGGGCCGGCTGCCCGCCGGTTTCACCATCGATGTCCGGTTCAAGCTGCCGATCATGCTGCCCAGCAAGGTCGCGCTGCGCTCGGCCGCCACGGCGGATGGCGGCTGGCGCTTCGACCTGCGCAACGAGCGCAACGGCAAGCCGCACCTGGAAGGCACGATCACGCCCGTGCCGCGGGTGCCCTGAGCTGACAATGATGTCAGGTGTCGCCGGCCGGGGGTGCCCACGCCCGGCCGGCGACCAAGTCTCCGAAACCCAGCCAGGTCAGGTTCATCAGCTGGGTGGTGATCGCCTCGGGCGTCTGGCTGGGATGATCCAGCCACCAGTCGGCCAGTGACTCAGCCGCGCCGACCAGCCCGGCCGCCAGGCCCTCGGCGAACCGCTCCGCCGACTCCACGCCCGCGCTCGTGCCGCTGGACGCCACCATCGCCCCGACCAGTTCGATGGCCCGCTGGCGAATCTCCTCGACCTCGGTGGCGAACGGTCCGCCCTGGGTGATGATCTGCCGGTGCAGCACTCGCCAGCTGTTCCGGTTGTCCGCGACGAACCGGAAGAACGCCAGCAGTCCTTGCCACAGCTGGGTTTCCGGTGCGGCGTTAGGTTTCACGCCGGCGACGATCGCCTCCAGCATCAGCGTGGCCTCGCGGCGGATCGACGCGGTGAACAGGTTCTCCTTGGAGCCCAGGTACGTGTAGAGCATCGGCTTGGAAACGCCGGCGACCTCGGAGATCTCGTCCATCGACGCCTCGTGGTAGCCACGTCGGGAGAAGACCGTGACGGCCGCGTCGAGAATCTGGCGCTCGCGCACCTCTCGGGGCAGCCGCTTCACGCGCCCAGGCTGCCGACTGTCAGGTGATGACATGCACACCCTTCCGCATTGTTACCCGACGCGATGTTTCGACCAGGCTAGCGGGTGTTCTTGCTGAAAGAATCTACTCGCGCGTAACTTAGGAACACTTGATGTTCGCCGGCAGGAGGTGGCTATGGCAGACACCGGTCCGGAGGCGGCCTCGACCGACCAGTCGACTGATCACCTCAAGCCGGCGCGGTTGGTCGAGTTCATCGAGTGTCTGGACGGCCCCGAGGACATGCCCGCCTCGGTGGACTTTGACGCGATAGCCCGGCGGATCGACCCGCGGGCGTTCGACAAGCAGGAACTGTCACGGTTACTCGCGCGGATGGACCGGCTGGCCCGGGACGGGGCGCGGCTGGACCTCAGTCTGGTCAGCCCGATGACCTTCGCCCGGCTGGTGACCAACGCCTCCGCCGATCAGGTCGCCGCCCTGATGACGTTGCCGGCCCTGCGCAAGCGGGTGCTGGACGAGGTGTTTCGCCGGATGGTCGAGCACTTCCGACACGATCGTGGAAGCAAGGTCAGCGGCGTGGTGCACTGGCGGCTCACCGGCGGCGCGGGGGTCGGCGGATACGACCGTTACGAGACGATCATCGAGAACGGGACCTGCGTGGTGAACTCGGTGAAGACCAGGTTCCCGCGCGTCACCATCACCCTCAACCCCGCCGACTTCATGCGGCTGATCACCGGGAACGCGTCGGCGCCGGTGCTGTTCATGACCGGCGGCCTGCGGGTCAAGGGCGACCTCGCCTTCGCCGCCGGGCTCACCGGCCTGTTCCGCCTCCCGCACGTCTGACCCTCGATCGGCGAGTTATCCACAGGCGCGACCAGGCGACTTGTCCGGCGCTTGGCAGCGCCCGTAGTGTTGTGCGAGGAGGGACGTGCAACTAATCTATTGAGGGGAGATCTACCGTGGCGGCGACGCTGAGGGAACTGGAGACCAGGGTGGACAGACTGGAATTGGCTGACGAGCGATGTCGGGCAGACACCGCGTCCATCATCCGCACCGCCGTCGA
>DASZLR010000077.1:0-7620 GCA_035552275.1 Pseudonocardiaceae bacterium
AACCGGGCGAACAGCGCGGCCGAGATGGCCGGCATCGGCACCCGGAGTTCGATGGCCTCCTCGACGGTCCACCGGCCCTCGCCGGAATCCTCGGCCCAGCCCTTGATCTGCTCCAGCCCCGGATCCTCTTCCAGCGCCTTGACCAAGAGGTCCAGCAGCCAGGACCGGACCACGGTGCCCCTGGTCCACGCCTTGAGCACGGCGTGCACATCGGTCACCTCATCGACCGCGGCGAGCAGCTCGTAACCCTCGGCGTACGCCTGCATCAGCCCGTACTCGATGCCGTTGTGCACCATCTTGGCGAAGTGGCCGGCGCCGACCTTGCCGGCGTGCGCGAAGCCCTCCTCGCGCGGACCCTCCGGCCGCAGCGCGTCGAAGATCGGCAGCGCCCGCTCGACGTCGGAGTCCGAACCGCCGACCATCAGGCCGTAGCCGACCTGCAGGCCCCACACCCCGCCGGACACTCCACAGTCGACATAGCCGATGTTCTTCTCGGCCAGCAGCGCGGCATTCGCCTTGTCATCGGTGAACCGCGAGTTGCCGCCGTCGATCACCAGGTCGCCGGGCGCCAGCAGATCGCCGAGCTCGCGGACGGTCTGCCGGGTCGGATCGCCGGACGGGACCATGACCCAGACCACCCGGGGCGCGTCCAGCGCCCCGACCAGCTCGGCGAGCGAGCCGACATCGGCAACCTCGGCGTTGCGGTCGTAGCCGACCACCTGGTGTCCGGCGCGACGCACCCGCTCGCGCATGTTGAAGCCCATTTTTCCCAGGCCGACGAGTCCGAGCTGCACGATCGCTGTCCCTCCCGAGTAGCGGAAAAGTCGTGTTCCTTCGCGTGTGTCTCCGACGTGCCCGCGGTGTCTTGGCCCGGGCAGACGTCTCAGCCGGGCAGGCGGACCGGCATCAGCAGATACAGGTACCCGCCGATCACCTGTCCATCCTCCCCCACCGGCTTGATCAGCGCGGGGCGGTTGGCGCTGGTGAACGCGAGCTGTGCCCGGTCGGTGCGCAGCGCGCCCAACCCGTCCAGCAGATAGCCGGGGTTGAAGGCGATGGTCACCGGCTCGCCGGTGAAGTCGACCGCCAACTCCTCCTCGGCGCTGCCCTCGTCATCGCCGCCGGCGGACAGCACCAGCGCCTCGCCGGCGAACGCCAGCCGGACCTGGGTGCCGCGCTCGGCGACCAGCGCCACCCGCTTGACCGCCTCGACCAGCGGCGCCACGTCGACGATCGCGGTCGCGGTCGGCTCGCTGGGCAGCAACTGACGGTACTTCGGGAACTCCGCGTCCAGCAGTCGAGTGGTCGCCTTGCGGCCGGAGCCGGCGAGACCGAGCAGTCCCTCGCCCTGGGCGAGGGAGATCTCCACCGAATTGCCGGCGGTGCCGAGCGTCTTGGCGGCCTCGGCGAGCGTGCGCGCCGGCACCAGCACGGCTCGGTCGACATCGGCCGGGAAATCGCCGCTGCGCTGCCACTCGAACTCGCGCATCGCCAGCCGGAACCGGTCGGTCGCGACGAGCGTCAGCGTGCCCTCGGTGATCTCCAGCCGGACACCGGTGAGCATCGGCAGCGTGTCATCCCGGCCGGCCGCGATGGCCACCTGGCCGACCGCTTCGCCGAACACCTCGCCGGCGACCTGCCCGGCGCGCTCGGGCATGTCCGGCAGCCGGGGGTAGTCCTCGACCGGCATGGTCGGCAGGCTGAACTTCGCGCTGCCACAGCTGATCGCGACCCGCGACCCGTCCACCGCCAGCTCGACCGGCGCCGCCGGCAGCGCCTTGGTGATGTCGGCCAGCAACCGGCCGGACACCAGCGCCCGACCGCCGGCCGCGATGGTCGCCGGGACGTCGACGGTCGCGGAGACCTCGTAGTCGAAACCGGCCACGGTCAGCGTGTCGGACGAGTCGCCGTCGGCGTCGATCAGCACCCCACCCAGCACCGGAACCGGCGGCCGGGACGGCAGGCTGCGCGCGACCCAGGCGACGGCGTCGGCTAGCCCGTCCCGCTCGACGTGAATCTTCATCGAACGTTCCTTCCGGGTTGGGCCGACCCAGCGGTGGGTCGGATCACGCTTGGGGGCAACGAGAACTCGAGCCCCGTGGACCATCACCGTAGAGCCTGACACGTCCGGTCGCTCCGTGGGGGCGCACCAGAAAAGTCACCCGGACGGCGGTGTACGAGCGGGCTGTCCCCATGTCCACAGCCCCTGTTGTTCTTGTTTTTTATTCTTCTTGAAGAACAAAAGACAGCCGTAGTAGTAGGTGGTGTGGATTGTGTGGAGCGTTGCTGTCCACGCAGGTCAGCGCGGCGAGGTCGGTGTGGACGGCTGGGGGTCGGCGGCGGTGCACAACTCGGCGCCATGGTGGACAACTTCGCGGCCGGCTCGGCCCGTCCACATCGAGGCCGAGTTGTCCACAGAACGATCCCCAGATGTGGGTGCTCCCGTCCCCAGCCGCGAGGGCGCCCCGAACCGGGTTGTGCACAGCCAAACCCTGGGCCAGAGCGCCGGGAATCGCCGGAAATCATCGGGAAAGGTCACCGGTGCGGGGGAACGGGCGGCGAGGTTTTCTCAGTGGGCGGTCGGGCGGACGCGACCGGTCACCAGAAAAGATCTGGCGCGACTGTGGCCGCGGGTCGTGGCCGGGGAAGGCGCCTGAGGGGTCAGGAGCGGGCGCGCTGCTTGATCCGGGAGGTGAGCTCCTGGACCTGGTCGTAGACGCGACGGCGCTCGGTCATCTCCTTGCGGATCTTCTTGTCCGCGTGCATGACCGTGGTGTGGTCGCGGCCGCCGAACGTCTGGCCGATCTTCGGCAGCGACAGGTCGGTCAGCTCCCGGCACAGGTACATGGAGATCTGCCGGGCCTGGGCGAGTGCCTTCGTCTTCGCCGGGCCGCACAGGTCGTCGATGCTCACGCCGAAGAACTCGGCGGTGACCGCCATGATCGTGGACGCGCTGATCTCCGGCGCCTGCGAGTCCGGAATGAGGTCGCGCAACACGATCTCGGCCAACTGGACATCGACCGCCTGGCGGTTCAGCGAGGCGAACGCCGTCACCCGGATCAGCGCGCCCTCCAGCTCGCGGATGTTGCGCTCGATCCGGTCGGCGATGAACTCCAGCACCTCGGCCGGCGCGGCCAGTCGGTCCTGCGCGGCCTTCTTGCGCAGGATGGCGATCCGGGTCTCCAGCTCGGGCGGCTGGATGTCGGTGATCAGGCCCCACTCGAACCGGGTGCGCAGCCGGTCCTCCAGCGTGCCGAGCCCCTTGGGCGGCCGGTCCGAGGACACCACGATCTGCTTGTTGGCGTTGTGCAGCGTGTTGAAGGTGTGGAAGAACTCCTCCTGGGTTCCTTCCTTGCCTTCCAGGAACTGGATGTCGTCCACCAGCAAGACGTCGACATCGCGGTACCGCCGCTGGAACGCGACCTTCCGGTCGTCCCGCAGCGAGTTGATGAAGTCGTTGGTGAATTCCTCTGTGGACACATAGCGCACCCGCATGCCGGGGAACAGCCGTTGGGCGTAGTGGCCGACGGCGTGCAGCAGGTGCGTCTTGCCCAGCCCGGACTCGCCCCAGATGAACAGCGGGTTGTAGGCGCGCGAGGGAGCTTCGGCGACGGCGACCGCGGCCGCGTGCGCGAACCGGTTGGAGGAGCCGATCACGAAGGTGTCGAACGTGTACTTCTCGTTCAGCCGGGTCTGCGAGGTCTGCGGCTTGGCCGGCGCGGTGTAGGGCTGAGCGATGGTCTGACTGCTGGCGCCGGACTGGCCGCCGCCGAACGTCGGCCAGACGTCGGTGTCGGCCGTCGAACCGCTCAGGTCGTCCGGGCTGTCGGTGCCGTCAGTGCTGTCGTCGGCATCGTCGGCGTCCGGCTCGCTGGCCTCGGCGCCACGCGCGACCGCTTGACTGATCGCCTGACCGATGGTGTCGACGGTGTCGACGGAGCCATCGACTGTGCTGACTGTGCTGACCGAGCCATTGGCAGAGCCGTTGACCGCCGCGTCGGCGGTGTCATGAGCCGTGTCATGAGCGGAGCCGTCGGCTGGATGCGGACCCAGCGCCGGCGGCGGAAGTTCGGTGGTCGCGGCGAACGCGGTCGGCACGACGTTCGACCCGGGAGCCATCGGTTCGGGGGTGGCGGGGGCCGCGGTGGGACCGGTGGAAACCATGGGACCTGGGTTCGGCACGACGGCGTCGACCTTCACTGCCAGGGAGACTGGCCGTCCCAGCCGGCGGGAGAGCGCGTCGGTGATCGGATCGCGGAGCGCGCGCTCGATGGCTTCCTTGGCGAAGTCACTCGGCGCGGCGAGCAACGCGGTCCCATCGAGCAGACCAATCGGACGGGTGACCCGCATCCAGGCCCGCTGCTGCGGAGACAGAGTGCCCTCGGACAGCTCCTGGACGACCTGTGCCCACACGACTCCAAGATCGGTCTGCTGGTCGGACACCTGCGGTTTCCCCTCCCCTCGTTCTGGTCCACGCCGTTCTGGTCCACTGCCGTGTGGTTCGCCCACTGCGCGCCGGCGGTATGCCGTGGTTAGGCAGCCAACCTAGGCGGGTGGGCTGGTTGCCGCAGCATATGGGCTCCATGCCACGGCAGGCATGGGTGTCCACAGGGTTGTCCACAACTGTGCACGGATCTGCGGCAGTCAGCACCGACCCCCGCCGGTGGTTGTTCAGCGCTTGGTCGCGGCTCCCTCGTTCCTCGCCCGCAACAGAAGGGGCACGCTAACAAGCGTGGCGGCTTGCCACAAGACGTCCGTCCGGGCAAGTATCGCCACGACGCCGATTTGTTGCCGTGCGAGGTTGCCGGGTACCCCCGATGTGGTGAGCCCGGCCGGTGGTGCGTACTCTCGTAAGGTCTCCCGCGTGCGAGTCGGGGCGTTTGGCGTGCCCGCGCATGCGTTCAGTTATGTCCGTGTCCGCCGTGACGCCGACGCCGACATCGGCCGGGGGGCACCAGACCTTTTTACAGTGATTGGCAGTCAGAAGCCGGGAGACCGACCGTGAGCAAGGGCAAGCGCACCTTCCAGCCCAACAACCGTCGTCGTGCCAGGACCCACGGGTTCCGGCTGCGGATGCGGACCCGCGCCGGCCGGGCGATCGTGTCCGCTCGGCGGCGCAAGGGCCGTTCCGAGCTGTCGGCCTGATCTCTCGCCGTGCTCCCCGCGGCCGCCCGTCTCACGCGTAGCCAGGAGTTCGGGACGGTGGTCCGCCGGGGACGCCGTGCCGGACGACCCCGGCTGGTGATTCACGCCCTCACTCCGACACCGCCCACCCGGTCGGCCGGCACGCCGACCAGGGTGGGTTTCGTCGTCAGCAGGGCGGTGGGCAATTCGGTCGTCCGGCATCGGGTGACCCGGCGGCTGCGACACCTGGTGCGAGACCGGCTCGGAACCCTGCCGGGCGGTTGCGCGTTGGTCATTCGAGCACTGCCGTCGGCGGCTGGCTCGTCCAGCCGCGAGTTGGGCGCGGACCTGGATGGCGCGCTTCGCCGACTCGGCCTCGCCGTTTCGGCCGCACACAGCTCAGCGACAGACAGCGACGGACAGTGACACTCACCGGGACACCCACGGAGCAGCAGACCAGCACCGAGCCAGGTTTGATGGCCCGGTCGCTGATCTTTCTGGTGAACGGGTACCGGCGCTGGCTGTCTCCCCTGCTGCCGCCCAGTTGTCGGTTCTACCCGAGTTGCAGCGCGTACGCCGTCGAGGCGCTGACCGTGCACGGCGCACTGCGGGGATCTTGGCTGACCGCGCGTCGCCTGCTGCGTTGCGGACCCTGGCACCCTGGAGGTCTGGACCCAGTGCCGCCGCGGCGAGATTCAGCCGATCCCGGCAGCGCGGGTTCCACCGCAGCTTCCACCGCAGACCCGTTCGAACCGGCCCGTCCCCCTGCCGAGGAGTAGTTCGTGCTCGACTTCATCTACTACCCCGTTTCGTTCATTCTCTGGTGCTGGCACCGGGTCTTCGGTGCGGTGCTGGGGCCGACGAACTTCATCGGGTGGGCGCTGTCGATTGTCTTCCTGGTCTTCACCCTGCGGCTCGTCCTGCTGCGTCCGGCCATTCACCAGGTCCGGTCGATGCGCAAGATGCAGGAGTTCCAGCCTGAGATCAAGAAGATCCAGAAGAAGTACGCCAAGGATCGGCAGCGCCAGGCCGCCGAGATGCAGAAGTTGCAGCGGGAGAACGGGTTCAACCCGATGTCCGGCTGTCTGCCGATGGTGTTGCAGATTCCGGTGTTCATCGGCCTGAACCACGTGCTGCGGTCGTTCCATCAGGGCATCTCGAACTACTTCTTCAAGCCGGCCGACGTCGACACCTACCTGCACGGCTCGCTGTTCGGCGTGCACCTGGGCGACTCGATGTTCGGCACGTCGTTCAACGGCATGACGTCCGGGTTCCACTGGAACATCGCGCCGGTGGCGATCCCGCTGATGATTGTGGCCAGCGTCGCGACCCACTTCACCGCGCGGCTGTCGGTGCAGCGGCAGCAGGCGATGGGCCAGACGGGGAACGCCCAGGCCGCCATGATGAGCAAGATCACGCTCTGGGTGTTTCCGCTTGGCGTGCTGATCTTCGGCGCCGGCTTCCAGATCGGTCTGCTGCTCTACTGGCTGTCCAACAACGTGTGGACGCTGGCCCAGCAGCACTTCGTCTTCCAGCGGATGGATCGCGAGGAGGCGCAGAAGAAGGCGGTGGCCGTCGAGAAGAGCCAGGCGCTCGCGCCGAAGCCCGGCCAGAAGCCGGTCCAGCCGAAGAACCGGCGGCCGGCGGCGGGTGCCATCGCGTCCGGAACCGCCCGGCCGGCAGACGGTGCTTCGGACGACTCAGCTGACGGCGCGAGTGAGTCGGCGACGGAAGCCAAGGAAACGACGGGGCCGCAGGGCTCGACCGGCAAGACCAACGCGGCTCGACGTGCTCCGGCGAAGGGCGCCGCGAACAAGGGCAACACGAACAAGGGCACTGCCAACGGCCGTCCGCGCAGCGGCACGGAGATTCCCGGTCTGATCTCAGACCGTTCCCAGCGAAAGAAGCAGGATCGGAAGCGAAGCTGACGGGCGCACCGATTCTGGAGAGGAGTGATCGTGTCGGAGACGTTGCAGGAGACGGACGTCGCGTCGGAATTGGACGTGACGGACGGGCCAGCGGCAGACGAGGAAGTCGGGGCGCCACCGGAGGACCTGCTGGTTCGAGAGGGTGACATCGCCGGCGACTACCTGGAGCGTCTGCTCGATCTGCTCGACTACGACGGCGACATCGACCTGGATGTCGAAGTGGGCCGCGCGATGGTGAGCATCGACGGCGGATCGGATCTGGAGAAGCTGGTCGGTCAGCGCGGTTCGGCGCTGGAAGCGCTGCAGGAGCTGACCCGGTTGGCGGTGCAGCAGGAGACCGGCGCGCGGAGTCGGCTCATGCTGGACGTGGCGGGTTGGCGCGCGGCGCGTCGGGAGGAACTGCGCGAGCTTGGTCGGTCCGCTGCCGAGCAGGCGGTGAAGTCCGGCGAGCAGGTGAAGCTCCAGGCGATGACCCCGTTCGAGCGGAAGGTCGTGCACGACGCGGTCGCATCCGTCGATGGCGCGCACAGCGAGAGCGAGGGTGAGGAGCCCCGTCGGCGTGTGGTGG
>DASZLR010000078.1:0-32279 GCA_035552275.1 Pseudonocardiaceae bacterium
GGTCATGCTGGCCGCGACGACGAGGCCGTCGACGGCCAGCGGCACCAGCCAGGAGCGCCAGCCCTCGCCGGCACGTTCGGCGAGTTGATGCATGTGCATGAAGGAGACCGTCGCGGCGACTGCGGCCACCACGCTGACGGCGACTGCGGTGGTCACCCGCGCGGCATCGCGGACCGATCGTTCCTTGTGATGTGCCAACGCTGACGCTACGCCGGTTCGCTCGTTGCGGTTAGGCGCTGAACACGGTGAGGGTTGGGAGGGAAGGTCGGCCGGATTACCCGTCCGAGGCGGCGCTGGATGGGGTTCGCCAGTGATCGCGGCCAATGTGGCGGCGGCATCTGACAGGTCGTTGAGCACGTTGCTGGATGCGGCGCTGAGACCGCTGCTTAGATCTGTGTGGGTGGTTGAGGTGATCGCACTGCGCGCCGCGGACTCGGCTCGCGGCATGTCGTTTCGCGTGGCGGTGGTGTTAGACACGTTCACCGATCCCGGACCGCTGGTGGGTGTGCTGGGCGCGTTCGGCCGCCGCGCTGGCGCCATAGTGGCGGGGCATGTCGTCGGAGGTCCAGCCCAGGAGCAGCATGAGGTCACCGGTGTCGCCGCCGGCGAGCTTCCACTCGTGCGCGAAGTTGTGCCGCCACCGGTGCGCGTGCACTCCGGTCACGCCGACGGTCAGGCCGAGCCGCTTCAGTCGAATCTTGATTCCGTTCGGCGCCAGCGGTCCTCCGCCGCGTTCGGCCAGCCACAGGTTCGGCAGATCGGCGCCCTTGTGCTTCGCTCGGGCACGTAGGTAGCGGGACAGTGCGCGGGCTGTCTTGGGTCCGAATCGGACTCGCCGGTCCTTGCTGCCCTTGCCGTGGTATCGAACCGATTCGGTGGTCATGTCGAGGTCGTCCACGTTCAGGTTGCCGACTTCGGACAGGCGGGCTCCGGTGTTGTAGTACAGCCGGATGATGGCCTCGTCCCGCAACTGGAGGAAACCTTTTCCTTTGCAGCCGTCCAACAGTTTCTTGGTGTCGTCGTCCCGCATGATCGGGATCAGTTTTTGCGGTATTTTCGGCTGGCGCACCCGATCCATCGGAGAGTGCTCGATCTCCTTCTCGTCGTCGCGTAGCCATTTGAAGAATTGTTGCAAGCCTTTGTGCTTGTTCAGTGCGGTCGACGCCGAGCGGGTGTCGATCATCCAGGCTTGGAACGCCTCGACGTGCGCCTTGGTGGCCTCGGTGGGGTCCTCGGCCGCCGCGTCCGCCTCGGGGTCGGGGGAGTGCTCGGCCAGGTAGCGGGCGAGTTGGGCGGCGGCGAGCAGATAGTTGTAGCGGGTGGTCTCCGGGTAGTTGCCGGAGCGCAGGGTCCGGTCCCAGTCCCGCAGGAAGCCGGTCCACGTGTTGGTGAGGCCGGCGGTGAGCTTGTCAAGATCCAGAAGTGGCATCTCGATCTCCTCGGGTTAAGTGGTCCATGAGCGGCGTGCTCAACCACGAGGAACAGACCAAGATCACCAAAAAAGGGTTTCCGCAGGCTCTGACCTGCGGAAACCCTCTCGGCCGTCGGGACGACAGGATTTGAACCTGCGACCCCTTGACCCCCAGTCAAGTGCGCTACCAAACTGCGCCACGTCCCGGCCACATCCGATGCGGCTGGATGCCACGTCAGGCTACCCCATGCGATGCGGACCCGGCGCGGGTGGTCGCGCGTCCACGGTCGGTGAGCTGACGAACTGGCAACACGACGGTGACACGCCGGTCATGGCTGGCGGTTGCACTGGACCGGACTCACCTCCGGTGAGGCGCAGCTAGGGTTCCGCCGTCGCTTCGCTGCCGTTCCTCGGTCCGCGACAGTGGCGGGTCTGGTCCGAGAGCTGAAAGCGGTGCCGGTCCGCGCGGGCGGCGTCGCTCCACGGCGGGACAAAAACCCGGGAGGCAAGCCAGCGCCTGGCTGCCTGTTGCCCGGCGCCGTCCGTGGAGACGTCCCCCCATGAGTGAACTGCACGATAACTACGGCCCCGAGGCGCGCTACGCCGTCGAGGCCGAGGCGAACCTGCCGACCAGCAAATGGGACGAGGAGATCGCCCGCGGCCTCGAACTCGGCCTGCCCGGTGCCGATTCTATTGTGGACGCACGAATCCCAACGTTCTCCCGCGGCGAGCTGCCGCACTTCGCCGGGATCAACACCTTCCTCAAAGCGCCCTATGTGGAGGATGTGCGCCACTGCGGCGAGTACGACGTCGCCGTGCTCGGCGCTCCCATCGACGGCGGCACCACCTACCGCTCCGGAACCCGGTTCGGCCCGCAGGGCATTCGCAAGATCTCCGCGCTCTACGGGCCGTACAGCTTCGAACTCGGCGTGGACCTGCGCGAGTCGATCACCATCGCCGATCTGGGCGACGTTTTCACCATTCCCGGAAATATTGAGAAGACCTTCGACCAGATTTCCAAAGGGGTAGGTCACGTTTTCGCGTCAGGCGCGTTCCCGGTGGTGCTTGGCGGCGATCATTCGATCGGCTATCCAACTACCCGCGCCGTCGCCGAGCATCTGAATGGAGGCAATCTCGGCATCATCCATTTTGATCGGCACGTGGACACTCAGGAAACCGACCTGGACGAGCGGATGCACACCACGCCGTGGTTCCACGCCACCGATATTCCCAATGTTCCGGCCAAGAATCTGGTCCAGATCGGCATCGGTGGATGGCAGGCGCCTCGCCCTGGTGTCAAGGTCGGCCGCGACCGTGGCACCACCATCATGACCGTCACCGACTGCGTTGAGATGGGCATCGAGGAAGCCGCTGCCCGCGCCCTCGACGTGGCCTGGGACGGAGCCGACGCGGTCTGGCTGTCCTTCGACGTCGACTGTCTGGACGCCGCGTTCGGGCACGGCACCGGCTGGCCGGAGCCCGGCGGTTTCCTGCCCCGCGAAGTGCTCAAGTTTATTCAGTTGATCGCCGCACGCCCGCTGGCCGGCATCGAGGTCGTGGAATGTTCACCGCCCTACGACAACGCCGAGATCACCGCGCTGATCGCCACGCGCGTCATCTGCGACACCCTCGGCTGCCTCGTGCGCGCCGGCCACCTGCCGCGCCGCTGACCCTTCGACGCTAACCCTTCGATCCCATTATTCGGGAAGTGATTTTCATGACTGATCATGCATACGAGGAAACCGTCGTCACCATTGTCGAGGCTACTTCGGACGCCGGTGATCTCGCCTCCTTCGGTTACGACCAGCAACTGCACCGGCGGCTCGGCTCCTATACTTCATTCGCCGCCGGGTTTTCCTTCGTTTCCATTCTGACCACCGTCTTCCAGCTTTTCGCTTTCGGTTTCTCCTTCGCCGGACCAGCTTTCTTCTGGACCTGGCCGATGGTCTTCATCGGACAGCTGATGGTCGCGCTGACCTTCGCCGAGTTGTCCGCCCGCTATCCCATCGCCGGCTGCATCTACCAGTGGTCCCGGCGGGTCTCCCAGGAGGTGATCGGCTGGTTCGCCGGCTGGATGATGCTGATCGGCCAGATCGTCAGCGTGTCGGCCGCCGCGATCGCGCTTCAGGTCGTGCTGCCCTCGGTCTGGTCGGGATTCCAGCTCGTCGGCGGCGACCCGTCCCTGACGACGATCACCGGCAGCACCAACGCGATTGTGCTCGCACTCATCCTGATCGCGATCACGACGGTCATCAACGTGGCCGGCATCCGGCTGATGGCGATCATCAACTCGGTCGGCGTGACGTGCGAACTCGTTGGTGTCGCGCTACTCGTGATTCTCCTCTTCGGACACACCGAGCGTGGGCCGGGCATCGTGTTCAACACCGGTGGCACCGCGGGCAATGGTGGCTACGTCTGGCCGTTCCTCGCCTCGGCGCTGATGGCTGCTTACGTGATGTACGGGTTCGACAGCGCCGGCGAACTGTCCGAGGAAACCAGGGCGCCGCGCCGAACCGCGCCTCGGGCGATTCTCCGCGCGCTGTTGGTGTCCGGACTCGGCGGCGCGTTTCTGCTGATCGCCGCCCTGATGGCCGCGCCCAGTGTGACCGACGGCAACCTGGCAAGCGGCGGCCTGCCCTACGTCCTCACCAGCCGGCTTGGCGGTGTGGTCGGCAAGGCGCTGCTGGTCGATGTCGCCGTGGCCGTCGCGGTCTGCACGCTGGCGATCCAGACGGCGGCCAGCCGGATGGTGTTCTCCATGTCCCGGGACCGGGCGCTGCCGTTGCACCGGCGACTCGGCCGGGTGTCACCGCGCACCGGCACCCCGATCGCACCGTCCATTGTGGTCGGCGTGCTGGCATTGCTGGTGCTGCTGGTCAATCTCGGTCAGGCGCAGATCTTCACGGCGGTGACGAGCGTGGCTGTGGTGTTGGTGTACCTGGCTTATCTGCTCGTCACCGGGCCGACGCTGGTCGCCCGGCTGCGGGGCCGGCTGGAACCGGCGTCCCGCGAGCACTTCTCACTCGGCCGGTGGGCGCTGCCGGTGAACGTCCTGGCCGTGGCGTGGGGCCTGTTCATGGTGGTCAACATGGGTTGGCCGCGGCCGTCGGTGTACGACCCGGCCGGCGGGCACTGGTATTTGCGCTACTTCGCGCTGTTGCTGGTCGGCGCCGTGCTCGCCGTCGGCGCGTTGGCCTATCTGCGCCGCCGCTCGACGCGAACCGTCGACACGCCGGCGCTGGCGGCCGAAGCGGGCTGACGACAGCGGGCTGACGGCCGGCCGGTCGGGATGGTCGAGCGAGCACACTCGACCATCCCGATCGCCCCGATCGTCCCCCTTCACGGCAACAGCAGGTGCACGTCGCCGAACTCGTGCCACAGATAGCCCTCGTCCAGCGCCGCGGCGTAGCCGCGACCCAGCGTCTCGACCCCGCTGATCGCGGCCAGCATCAGCAGATGCGAGGCGCGCGGCTCGTGGAAGCCGGTGAGCAGCCCGTCCACCGCCCGAACACCCCGGCTCGGCGTGATCACCAGGTTCGTCCAACCACTGGCCGCGCGCACCAGGCCGGTCGGCTCGGCCGCGGATTCGAGGGCGCGCACCACCGTCGTGCCGATCGCGATCACCCGGCCGCCCTGGGCTTTCGTGTGCGCCACCAGCGATGCGGTTGACGCCGACACCGAGAACCACTCCGGATACGGCTTCTCGTGCGCTTCTGGTGAAGCCACGCCAGTGTGCAGGGTGATCGGCGCGACAGTGATTCCGGATGCCGCCAACGCCGACAGCACCTCGCCGGTGAACGGCCGCCCGGCGCTGGGCATCTCCGCGCTGCCCGGCTCGGTGGAGAACACGTTCTGGTACACCGACAGCGGCCAGTCGTGGTCGGTGTAGGAGTACCGGATCGGTCGGCCGTGCCGCAGCAGGTAGTCCGGCACAGCACCCTGAACGGCGAACTCCGCTACCCACAGCCGGCTGGAATACCGCCCCCGCACCACGACTTCGCCGTCCGGGACGGCCAGCCGAAGTCCGGCCCGCACCGGCGAATTGTCGGCGGTGAACGGCGCGGTGCTGCCGCCCGGGATCGGCTGCCGGGGCTCGACAACCCACCGGCCGTCATCCAGCCGGGTGGACACGTGCAGCACCAGCCTGGTCGAGCCCAGCCGAGCGTCCAGCGCGGCCGGCAGGGTCGCGGAGTTGTTCACCACCACCAGATCGCCGGGTTCGAGCAGCCTGGGCAGCTCCCGGAACACCTGGTGGCTGATCTCGCCGGACGCCTCGCGGCTGACCAACAGTCGCACCCCGTCCCGGGCGATCCCGCGCGCCTCGGCCGGCTTCCGCGCTTCGAGTTCAGCCGGCAGCGTGAAGTCCAGCGTGGCCGCGTTCACGGGGGTGGCCAGCATCAGGCCACCTCCCGGTGCGTGGCCGGGTGGAAATCCGCAGCTAGGTAGCGGCCGGACGGCGGGTTCTCCCGGATCAGCCGCAGCAACGCGGGCACCACGGTCTCCGGCAGCGGCCGGTCGGAGATGTCCTCGCCGGGGAACGCGTCCTGGTGCATCCGGGTGCGCATGTCGCCAGGGTCGACCGACCACACCCGCAGGTCGAGTTCCTCCACGGCGAGCACCGCCGCGGCGTGCGCCAGCGCGGCCTTCGACGCGCCGTACCCGCCCCAGCCCGCATACGCCTCGATCGCCGCGTCCGAGCTGATCGCCAGCACCGCACCCGGCGGGTCGGCGCGACGCAGCTGGGGGAGGACCAGTTGGGTCAGCGCGATCGGCGCGAGCACGTTCACCTCGAACGTGTCCAGCAGCGCCGGCAGCGGGAAGTCCGCCAACGCCGGCAGCGGACTACCGCCCAAAGTGGACGCGTTGTGCACCAGCAGCCGGGTTCCGCCCAGCCGGTCGGCGGCCTCCGCCAGCCGTTCGCGGTGCGCGTCGTCCACCACGTCGCCGGCGATCGCCACCACCATGGTCAGTTCGGCCAGCTCGCGGGCGGTCTGGCTCAGTTCCTCGGTCGTGCG
This sequence comes from Pseudonocardiaceae bacterium, assembly GCA_035552275.1. Lineage (GTDB taxonomy): Bacteria > Actinomycetota > Actinomycetes > Mycobacteriales > Pseudonocardiaceae > DASVLX01. Next base: position 6,427 of record DASZLR010000078.1, read on the forward strand.
GGCGTCGATGACCAGTTGCCAGCCGGCTTCGGCGAGCCCGTGGGCCAGCGTCGCGCCCAGGCCCCGGGACGCGCCGGTGATGATCGCGACCGGTCGGGTTGTCTCCGTTGTCGTCGCTGTCGTTGTTGTCGCTGTCTCGGTCATGCGCCCATCGTGCGATCAGCGCGCCCTTGTTGACCTCGGCCGACGGTCCCGATCGGTCTGGGCAATCCGACCTAGGACTATCGGCCGAGCGCGGGGCCGAGGCGGCCGCCGGGGTTCGCGCGTAACGTGCGCTGGCATGGGCGGGGACATCGGCGGGGATACGGGGGCCGACGTGGATACCGACACCCAGCTGGGTGCTCGGATCACCGCCGGCGACCTCGGTATCGTGCGCCGGCTGTCGGCCGCGGTGCTGGCGGTCAGCCGGCATCTGGACACCGGCGAGGCGCTGCAGACGATCGTCTCGATCGCCCGGGAACTGCTTGGCGCGGAATACGCCGCGCTCGGCACGCCGGATGGCGCGGGCTCCTTCGCGCAGTTCGTGGTGGCCGGCATCTCCGACGAGCAGCAGGCCCGGATCGGCCCGATCCCGCGCCAGCACGGCCTGCTCGCGGTGATGCTCACCGACCCACGGCCGCAGCGGCTGCCGGACATCCGCGACGACCCACGGTTCAGTTGGTGGCCGGCCGCGCATCCCGAGATGGACACCTTTCTCGGCATGCCGATCCTGGACGGCGACGAGATCATCGGCGCGCTCTATCTCGCCAACAAGCCCGGCGGATTCACCGCCGCCGACGAGGAACTGCTCAGTATCCTGGCCGCGCACGCCGCGATCGCGCTCACCCACGCCCGGCTGTACGAGCGCGGCCGGGAGCTGTCCATCGAGCAGGAGCGTGCCCGACTGGCCCACGAACTGCACGACGCGGTGGCGCAGAAACTGTTCAGCCTGCGGCTCACCGCGCAGGCGGCGATGACGACGCTCGCCGCCGATCCGGGCCGCGCGCGCGACGAACTGGGCGAGGTGATCTCGCTGGCCGCCGAGGCCGCCGATGAGTTGCGGGCCACCGTCGCCGAGCTGCGGCCGGCCGATCTCGATTCCGAGGGCTTGGTCGGCACCCTGCGCAAGCAGATCCGGTTGGCCGACCGCGCCGGGCGGTCGGTGCACGGCCCGCGGTTGGAGTTCGCCGCCGACGATCCGCCGGTTCTGCCGCCCGCGCAACAGGTCGCGCTGCTGCGCATCACCCAGGAATCGCTGCACAACGCGCTCCGACACGCGAACGCGGGCACCGTGCGGGTGTCACTGGCCGGCACCGCGGACGGTGGCGCAGAACTGACCATTGTGGACGATGGGGTCGGGTTCGATGTCGGCCACGCCACCCCGCGCGGCTTGGGCCTGCGGTCGATCCGGGACCGGGCGAGGTCGGTGCGGGGGAGGGTGCTGTTGTCGTCGGCGCCTGGCGAGGGCACCAGCATCCGGGTGGAGGTGCCCGGTGGCCGACCCGCGTGAGCCCGACGACCGAATCCGGGTGCTCGTGGTGGACGATCATCCGGCGGTTCGGCGCGGGCTGCGGATGTTCCTGGAGACCTATTCGGACATGATCGTGATCGGCGAGGCAGCCGATGGCGCCGAGGCGTTGCGCCTGGTCGCGGCCGAGTCGCCCGATGTGGTGCTGCTCGATCTGATGATGCCGGAGATGGACGGGATCGCGGTGCTGACCGCGCTGGCCGAACGCGGGCTGACCACCAGAGTGTTGGTGGTGACCAGTTTCGTGGATCGGAGCAACGTGCTGCCGGCGATCCGGGCCGGTGCGCGCGGCTACGTCTACAAGGATGTTGATCCGCAGGCGCTGGCGGCGGCGGTGCGCTCGGTTCGGGCCGGGCATGTGCTGTTGGAGCCGGAGATCGCGGACACCCTGTTCGCCGGTCCGGATGTGGGCAGCGGCGGCCGCGACCCGGCGGCCGAATCCGCGCTCACCGCGCGGGAACGGGATGTGCTGCGGCTGATCGCCTCCGGCGGCTCGAACCGGGAGATCGCCCGAACGCTGGTGGTGTCCGAGAAGACGGTCAAGACGCACGTGTCGAACATCCTGCTCAAACTCGGTCTCGCCGACCGCACCCAGGCCGCGCTGTTCGCCGTCCGGCACGGCCTGGCCGGCGAGCCCGCCGTCGATTAGCCCGAGCCGCTGGCCCCGCAGGCAGTGCAACCGGTAACGGCCGATCCATCGCTCACGACTCAAACCTTTGGCTGCGCCCGCAACGGGCGCCACATCGCCCGGAGGTCAAGTGTTCGCCCTCGTCTATGGCACGTTCAAGATTTTCTGGCTGATGATGAAATTCCTGCTGGTGGCAGTAGTGGCGATGGATGGCGTCCTTTGGTGGATGTGCCTGGCCACCGTGTGGATCTTCAGTCCGAACAAGCGGGCCATGAGCCGGACAGTCAACCGTTTCGGCTGGTCGTTCAGCCGCACCATGCGGTCACTGCGCTGAGTCTGACCGCTTCGGCTGGATATTCCGTCAGGACAGGAAACTCGACGCGCTGCCGGCGGTCACGGCTTTCAGCTCGTCCAGCGATTCTCGGATGAAGTGCGACAGGTCTCGTTGGTCGGTGTCGTTGATCCATCGCTCGAACGCGATTCTGAAGATGGCGATCCCGACCTCGGCGGCGAGGCTCGCAGCCGTGTCGGGGACGCCGCGTCGGCGCAGCGCGTCGGCCATCGCTGAGGCCAGGGTGGCCATTTTGATCAGCTCGCGTTCCTGGAGCTCCGGGTTCTCGGCGATGATCCGCTGCCGCTGCCGGGCACCATCGCGGCGCTCCCCGAACATGGCGTCGACGGCCGCCAGGGCGGCGGCGACCGCGTCGATCGGCGTCGCGGACTCGGGCGCGCCGGCGACCGCGTTCACCAGCAGGTCCCGCAGCGCGCCCGCGCCCCAGAAGAGCACCTCGCGCTTGTCGGCGAAGTACCGGAAGAACGTTCGCTCGGTGAGCCCGGCCCGTTTGGCGATCTCCGCCGCCGTGGTCTGTTCGAACCCCCGCTCGCCGTAGAGAGCGAGGGCGGCCTGCTCCAGCCGGCCACGCGCGTTCGGCTCCCATCGACCCATGCGCCGATCGTAACGTGATGACAGCGGCTGACATACGCGCTATGCTGATGACAGCAACTGACATGACACTCTCTCTGGAGGCTTCTCATGCGTGTTTTCGTCACCGGCGCGTCCGGCTGGATCGGCTCAGCCGTCGTTCCCGGGCTCATCGGCGCAGGCCACCAGGTCACCGGGCTCGCCCGCTCGGACAACTCGGCCGCCGCTCTCGCCGCTGCCGGGGCGCAGGTGCGTCGCGGCACGCTCGACGATCTCGACGGCCTGCGCGACGCGGCCACCGAGTCGGATGGCGTGAGTCACCTCGCGTTCAAGCACGACATCGCCTTCTCCGGGGACTTCCAGGGTGCTGTCGACGCGGATCGCCGCGCCGTCGAGGCGCTCGGCGAGGCGCTGGCGGGTTCCGACCGTCCGTTCGTGATCGCCTCCGGGACGCTCGGGCTGACCCCAGGGACGGTGGCCACCGAACGGGATGGGCATGGCGCCGGCTCGGACGCGGCGGCGCCGTCCGGCCCGCGGGCTCGGCAGGCCACGGCGGAGACGACGCTCTCCTTCGCCTCCCGCGGCGTTCGCTCGTCGGTGGTGCGGCTTCCGCCGACGGTGCATGGCGAAGGAGATCACGGCTTCCTGGCGGCATTGGTCCGCATCGCCCGCGACAAGGGTGTCTCGGGCTACGTCGGCGACGGGACCAACCGCTGGCCCGCCGCGCACCGGTTCGACGCCGCGCGTGTTGTCCAGCTGGCACTGGAAAACGCCCCGGCGGGATCGACTCTGCACGCGGTCGCGGACGAAGGCGTCCCGATCCGCACCGTCGCCGACGTGCTCGGGCGGCATCTGGACCTCCCGGTGGTCGCGATCTCTGCCGAGGACGCGGACGAGCACTTCGGCTGGCTGGCCGGCTTCCTCGCGGCCGACAGCCCCGCCTCCAGCACGCTCACCCGCGAGCTGTTGGGCTGGCAGCCGACGCATCCGGCGCTTATCGAGGATCTGGAGAAGGGTCACTACTTCCGGATTTAGCTCTGCCGGATTTAGCTCTGCCGGACTTCGGTGTGCCGGCGAGCCCTGACCCGCATCCACAGCGGCAGCACGAACCACATCGTCAGGAACAGCGCGCCGACGAACCCGCTGATCAGGCCGCCGGCCAGCCCGCCGAACACCACATAGCCGATCAGCAGCACGGTGCCGGTCATCGCCCCAGCCAGCAGCACCAACCCGACCAGCGCGAACCGGGAAGCGTAGGTGATGATCAGCTGACGCTTGCCGGACCGGAACAGGATCCGGTGCCAGGCCGCCGGTGCGATCAGGAAACAGGTCGCGCCGGCGGCCAGCAGCACCGTGGCGACGTGCAGGCCGTGCACGAACGCGCCGGCCCTCGCGTAGGGACTGGTGAAGATCACCGACAGCAGGAAGCCGAACAGCACCTGGACGCCCGTCTGCGCGACCCGCAGCTCCTGCAACAGCTCGCCCAGGTTGCGGACCAGCCGGTCCTGCTCGGATTCCTCCGGCCGATCCGCCGACGGCACGTCCATTCGGATCAGGGTAGAAGCTCCCGCGCGATACCGTGCTGCCAACCGATCAACCCGAACCGAAGGGACGGCATGGGCCTGCTGCCAGCGATGTCCGGCTCGTTCGGCGATGGACCGGACGCCGTTCGGATCGCCGACCAGACGATGTCCTGGGAGGCGCTGGCCGGCTGCGCGGCAGCGGTGGCCGACCGGATCGCCGGCGCCGAGATGATCGCGGTGCATGCCGCGCCCCGGCTGGAGACTGTGGTCGCCGTGGTCGGCGGGCTGCTTGCCGGGGTGCCGGTGGTGCCGCTGCCGCCGGATTCCGGCCCGGCCGAACGGCGGCACATCCTCGGCGACTCGGGCGCGACGCTGCTGCTGGGCGCCGAGCGGGACCAGTTCGGGGTGTTGCCAGTGATTCCCGTCGAGCTGGCCGCCCGGTCGGCCGCCGAACACCCGGAACCGCCGGCCGACGCGACCGCGCTGGTGCTCTACACGAGCGGCACCACCGGACCGCCGAAGGGCACGCTGATCACCCGATCGGCCATCGCCGCCGGCTTGGACGCGCTCGCCGAGGCCTGGTCCTGGACCGGCGAGGACGTGTTGGCACACGGGCTGCCGCTGTTCCATGTGCACGGTCTGGTGCTCGGCGTGTTGGGCGCGCTGCGCACCGGCTCCCGGCTGGTGCACACCGGCCGACCGACGCCGGAGGCGTACGCGGCCGCCGGCGGCACGCTGTACTTCGGCGTGCCCACCGTCTGGTCCCGAATCTGCGCGGACGGCTCGACAGCGGCTGGGTTGCGTGGCGCGCGGCTGCTGGTCTCGGGCAGCGCGGCGTTGCCGGTCCCGGTGTTCGACCGGTTGGCCGAGCTGACCGGGCATCGCCCGGTGGAGCGGTACGGCATGACCGAGACGCTGATCACTGTCAGCGCGCGGGCGGACGGCGCCCGCCGGCCCGGCTTCGTCGGCACGCCGATCGCCGGCGTGCGCACCCGGCTGGCCGCCGACGACGGCTCGGAGTCGCCGGCCGACGGCGAGTCGGTGGGGGAGTTGCAGGTCACCGGCCCGACGATGTTCGCCGGCTACCTCGGGAGCCCGGAGGCGACCGCCGCGACGTTCACCCCGGACGGCTGGTTCCGCACCGGCGACGTGGCCACCATCGATGCGGATGGCTGGCACCGGATCGTCGGTCGGGCGAGCACGGACCTGATCAAGAGCGGCGGTTATCGGATCGGGGCCGGCGAGGTGGAAAACGCCCTGCTGGCTCATCCCGCGGTGCGCGAGGCCGCCGTGATCGGCACCCCGCACCCCGATCTCGGCCAGCAGGTGACCGCCTACGTCGTCGCCGACGAGGTGACCGGGGACGCGCTGATCGAGTTCGTGGCGCGGGAGCTGTCGGCGCACAAGCGGCCTCGCCAGGTGCGCCTGGTGGACAGTTTGCCGCGCAACGCGATGGGCAAGGTGCAGAAGAAGTTGCTCACTGACGATTAGGGCAGGAGCAGCACCTTTCCGGTGGTGCGGCGGGCTTGCAGGTCCTCGTGCGCCCGTCGCGCCTCGGCCAGCGGATACCGGCCGCCGATCCGGACGTTCAGCCGGCCCGCCCCGATCGCGTCGAACAGTTCGGTGGCCCGCCACAACAGTTCCGCGCGGGTCGCGGTGTGGTGGCCCAGGGTCGGCCGGGTCACGAACAGCGAGCCGCCCGAGTTCAGCCGTTGCAGGTCGAACGGCGGCACCGGCCCGCTGGACGCGCCGAACAGCACCAGGATTCCGCGGGGCCGCAGGCTGGCCAGGCTGGCGTCGAACGTGCTCGCGCCGACACCGTCGTAGACGGCGGCCACCCCGGCGCCGTCGGTCAGCCGCCGCACCTCGGCGGCCACATCCTGTTCGGTGTACCGGACGATCTCGTCGGCGCCGGCCGCGCGGGCCAGCTTCTCCTTCTCGTCGGTGGACACCGTGCCGATCACTCGCGCCCCGCGCGCCTTCGCCAACTGGGTCAGCAGCAGTCCGACCCCGCCGGCCGCCGCGTGCACGAGCACCGTGTCGCCCGGTCGCACCGGATAGGTCGAGGTCACCAGGTAGTGCGCGGTCATGCCCTGCAACGGAACGGCCGCCGCGAGCTCGTTGGACACGTCGTCCGGCACCGGCACGGCGGCATCCGCGGCCACGGTCACCAGCTCGGCATAGCTGCCCGGCGTGCCGCTCCACGCCACCCGGTCACCGGCGGCGAACTCCGTCACCCCCGCGCCCACCGCCCGCACGGTTCCGGCGCCCTCCAGGCCCGGTGTGAACGGCAGCGGCACCGGGTAGTGCCCACCGCGCTGATAGGTGTCGATGTAGTTGACGCCGATCGCCGCCGTGGCGACCAGCAACTGGCCCGGACCCGGCTCCGGATCGTCCACAGTGGTCAGTCGAAGGACGTCCGGGCCGCCGTACTGGTCGATCCGCACCGCTCGCATGCCACCACCATGCCACCCCCATGCCACGGCGGCCCAACCCACTCACGATGCGGACGAGCGCATTTCGAACTATGATCCACTATAGTTTCAGTGACGATCGAAGTTAATCACCCGGTGGAGTTCATGGTCGCGAGCAGCAGTCACCTGTCCGAGTGGATCGAGCGCCTTGCGGCGCACCTCGTCCCGGAGGGTATTCCCCTGATCGGGGGACGCATCCTCGGTCATCTGTTGATCTGTGACCCGGACGAGCGCACCGCCGCCGAGCTGTCCGAGGAACTGGAGGCCAGCACCGGGTCGGTCAGCACCAACCTCCGGCTGCTGGTCAACCTCGGTGTGGTGCGGCGGACCACCAGGCGGGGCCGGCAGGCCGCGCAGTACCGGCTGGACCCGGCGGCGTGGGCGGAACTGGTGCGTCGCCGGCTGGACGCGCTGATGGAGTTCCGCGGGCTCACCGCGGTCGGTCTGCGGCTGCTGTCCGGCGATCCGCAGCGGGCGCTGCGCCTGCGCACGGTGGACGAGTTCTACGCCTGGTTCGCCGGCGAGCTGCCCGAACTGTGGCGCCGCCGGCCAGCCCCGCCGAAGTAGGTCTAGACGTTCGCCACCGCGGACGGCGCCACGTCGGGCTCGGTGGCCGGCGTCTTCGGCGCTGGTCCGCGTTCGCGGGAGGCGCACCACAGTCCGGCCATCGCCGCGGTCACCAGCATCGAGCCGAGCACGTGCAGGGAGACCAGCAGATCGGGCACGCCGAGGAAGTACTGCGTCATGCCGAGCGCGCCCTGCGCCAGCACGGCCGCGACCAGCAGCCAGTAGGCCCGCCACAGCGTGGCGGTGCCACCGGTGATCCGCACGGCGAAGCCGAACGCCGCCAGCATTCCCAGGAACACGAACAGGAAATCGGCGTGGAACTGGGCGAGGTCGGCGATCGGGAGTTCCAGCCGCGGGGTCCGGGCGTTCCCGGCGTGCGGGCCGGCCGCGGTCACCAGCGTGCCGGCGATCAGCAACGCGCCCAGCACCACGGTCATCGCCACCTGCAATGTCCGAAGTGGACGCGGGATCACCGGCCGGGCCGGCTCGTCGCCCTCGTCCACCGCCCACACCAGCAGAACACCCAGCCACACCAGTACCGGCGAGGGCAGGAAGTGCAGGCTGACCGTCCACCAGTCGAGCTTCATCAGCACGGTGATACCGCCCAGCACCGCCTGCGCCACCACCCCCAGCGGCATGGCCAGCGCCAGCAGGACATGCCGCCTGCGACGCGGTTTGGCCAGCAGCGCGGCCAGGAACACCAGCGCGCCAACCACCCCGACGGCCGCGCCGAACAGCCGGTTGCCGAACTCGATCCACTGATGCAGCTGACCGAGTTGCGGGTGTGCGATCGGCACCAGGCTGCCGGCCGCGCACTGCGGCCAGGTCGGGCAACCGAGCCCCGATCCGGTCACCCGAACGACGGAACCCGCCGTCGCGACGCCCGCCTGGGTGATCAGCGCGGCGATGGCCAGCACCCGCTGGGTAGCCCGCGAGGGCACCGGAATCCGGGAAGTGAGCGGCACGGTGAGCATGGTAAGCGGGACACTGGGTCCGGCAGACTTGGAGGTCCGCATGGATGACGCCGGTCACGATCCCGATCCCGTGCCGGATCAGGATTCCGGTCAGGGTTCCGAGCACGATGCCTGGCACCGCAGGCTGCATCATGTCCGGTCCAGGAACCTTTCCGACGCGACGGCACAGACGCCGGGAATGCGGCGCAGGGCGGCGATCTCCCGCGGCGCCACCGGCGCCGAGGCGATCTGGATGGGGGAGAACACCGTCCACGGCGGGGTGGCGTCCGACAACCACCACCACGGTGAGTCGGAGACCGGCATCTATGTGCTGTCCGGCCATCCGGTGTTCGTGTTCGCCGAGGGCGACACCGAGCGGCGGATCGAGACGGAACCCGGCGACTACGTGTTCGTGCCGCCGTTCGTGCCGCACCGCGAGGAGAACCCCGGCGACGAGGACGCGGTGGTGATTCTGGCGCGCAGCACCCAGGAGGCGATCGTGGTCAACCTGCCGACGCTGTTCGGCGACTAGGTCAGGTCAGCTTCGTGGTGCGGCTGGCGATGATCCCGGCCACGCCCGCCCAGGCCAGCAGCACCACCGCGCACTCCCACACCGGCGTGCCGCCGTGACCCAGCGCCGCGTACAGCCCCTCGGCCAGCGCCCCGGACGGCAGCAGCACCACGACCTGGCCGATCCCGGCAGGCATCGTGGACGGGCTCAGCGCCACCCCGCCGACCAGCAGCAGCACGAACCAGACGGCATTGGCCAGCGCGAGCACGATCTCGGCCCGCAGCGCCCCGCCGACCAGCACACCCAGTGCGCCGAACGCGAACGTGCCCAGCAGCACCAGTCCGATCGCTGGCAGCACCCCGACCGCCGACGGCGACCAGCCGAGCACCGCCGCGACCACGCCGAGAATCACCAACTGCACGATGACGACCGCCAGCGCCGCCGAGATCCGGCCGGCGACGATCAGCCAGCGCGGGATCGCGGTCGCGGCCAACCGCTTGAGCACGCCGTAGCGGCGGTCGAAGCCGAGCGCGATGGCCTGCCCGGTGAACGCCGAGGACATGATCGCCAGCGCGAAGATGCGCGGTGTCACCGCGTCGATCCGGGGCTTGTCCATCGGCACGAACGTCATCAGCGTCAGACCGACCAGCAGCGCCAGCGGGATGAGCACGGTCAACAGGATCTGCTCGCCGTTGCGCAGCGTGAGCATCGTTTCGGTGCGGGCCTGCGCGGCCAACATCCGTAGCCGGGGTCCGGTTCCGGGCGCCGGGGCGAAGGTGCCGGGCGCGAACCGGGCGGTGGCGCTCGGGCCGCTCACGTGCGCAACTCCCGTCCGGTCAGATCCAGGAAAACGTCCTCCAGGCTGCGTTTGGCCACCTGCAACCCCTCGGCGAGCACGCCCTGCTGGGCGCACCACGCGGTCACCGTGGACACCACCTGCGGGTCGATCGGCCCGGTGACCAGGTACTGGCCGGGTCGCACCTCGTCCGTGGTGCACGCCTCGGGCAACGCGGCGGCCAGCAGCGTCAGCCGCAACCCCGGCCGGGCCTGGAAGCACAGCTGCTGGCGCGCGGCGTCGGCCCTGGTCAGCTCCTCGGGCGTGCCCTCGGCGACCAGCCGGCCATGGTCGATGATCACCACGTTGTCGGCCAGCGCCTCGGCTTCTTCCATCAGATGGGTGGTCAGCAGCACGGTCACCCCGTCGGCGCGCAGCGCGGCGACCAGCTCCCAGACCAGCCGGCGGGCCTGCGGGTCCATTCCGGCGGTCGGCTCGTCCAGGAAGACCAGCTCGGGCCGGCCGACCAGGGCGCAGGCCAGCGACAGCCGCTGCTGCTGGCCGCCGGAGAGCCGCTTGTACGGGGTGCGCCGGGCGGAGTCGAGGCCCAGCGTGGTCAGCAGCCAGGCGGGGTCCAGCGGGTTGGCGGCGCAGGAGGCGATCAGCCGCAGCATCTCGTCGGCCCGCACACCGGGATAGGCCCCGCCGCCCTGCGGCATCACGCCGATCCGTGGCCGAAGCCGCGTGCCGTCGACGGCCGGATCGAGGCCGAGCACCCGGACGGCGCCGGCGTCGGCGTCCCGGAAGCCCTCGCAGATCTCGACGGTGGTGGTCTTGCCGGCGCCGTTGGGGCCGAGCAGGGCGAGCACCGAGCCGGCCGGGACGGCGAATGTCAGGTCGGCGACGGCGGGGGTCGATCCGTACCGTTTCGCCAGCCCGGACACCTCGACCGCCGATGGTCGCCCGAGATCGTTCACGGCACTCAGGGTATGCCGTGGTCGGCGTCACCTGACCGGCGGCTGGCCGGGGGATCGGCGGGGCAGGATCGGGATCTTGCGGCGGACCACCACCAGCGCGATCGCGACCACGATCGCGGCGGCCAAGGCGGCCTCGGGCAGCACGTAGGCGCGGCCGTCGAAGGTGCTGCCGGTGGGCGGTTCGATCATCGCGACGACGGCGCTGATCGCGGTGGCCGCGGTCCGGAATCGGGACTCGCCGATGGCCACCGCCAGCGGCAGCGCCGCCCACAGCAGGTACCACGGCTGGACGGTCGCGCCGAGCAGGACGGCCGCGCCCATGGCCAGTCCCAGGCCGACCATCGGCTGGATCCGGCCGCGGTGCGCGTCCCACAGCAGTTTGCCGATCACCACGACGCTGACCAGTTCGCCGATGGTGCGGACGATGTTGATGGTGGACGTGATGTGGTCGCCGAGGCCGAACAGGATGCCGATGCCGCCGGCCAGGAACCCGAGGTCGGTGACCGGGGACATCCAGCTGCGCACCAGGCCGTTGGTGCCCAGCGCGCTGATCCAGCCGAAGCCGAGGCCGGTGCCCACCGACGCGGCCACGATGACCGCGATGAACGCGGCGCCGAACACCGCCGCGACGATCAGCAGATGTCGCCATCGGCCGCCCCATCGGCGGGCCACCATGATGCCGAGGAAACCCAGCGCCGGCGCGGCGGAGATCTTGACCGCGGCGCCGAAGGTGATCACCGTGACGCCGACGGCCAGCCAGAGCAGTTCGGACCGGGTCGCGGGCGGGATCGGTTCGCCGGGTGTGAGCCTGGGCAGGTGGCGTAGCGCCAGTTCCAGGCCGGCGAGCATCAGGCCGAGCATCAGCGCCTCGTTGTGCGCGCCGACGATGAGGTGCCACAGCACCAGCGGGTTGGCCGCGCCCAGCCACAGTGCACTGACCGGCTGCACGCCGAACCGGCGGGCCAGCCTCGGCAGCGCCCAGACGATCATGGCGATGCCGATCAGTTCGATCAGGCGTTGCAGCAGCACGCCGGTGATCACGTGGTTGCCGCTGACCAGGGTCAGGCCGCGACCGATGGTGATGAACAGCGGGCCGTAGGGGGCCGGGGTGTCCCGCCAGATGTTGGGCACGCCGCGGGTGAGCGGGTCGGCGACGCCGAGCGCGGTGGCCGGGCCGAGCTGGTAGGGGTTGAGCCCGAGCGCGGCGATCTTGGACTGCGCCAGGTAGCTGTAGACGTCCCGGCTGAACATCGGCGGGACGGCGGCCAGCGGCACGGTCCAGGTGAGCATCACCCGATAGAGCTGGCCGGGGGTGAGCAGCCGTTCCCGGCCCGGCCGGACGAACCGGCCCAGCCACAGCCAGCTCAGCACCACCATGGCCATGCCGGTGAACGCGCTGGCCAGCGCGACGGTGGGCATTCGGGCGAAGAGGCCGAGGATCGGCCAGGTGGTGAGCGGGTTGAACACCGGGGCCGCGCCGGCGCCCAACGAGCCGGCGGCCAGCAGCAGCGCGCCGGTGGTGCCGAACCGGCGGATGACGGTGAGCTGGCTGTTCTCGGTCTCGTTGAGGCCGTCGTTGAGCGGCGGTGTGCCGTGGTCACCCGTTCGGGTGATGTTCGTCTGCGCTGTGCGGGGTGGTTCGACGGTCGATGGGCGGGCGGCCACCGGCCGCTCGACTGGCTCCTCCACCCTGCCCGTCACCACGGAGGAAGGGTAGCGAGCGGGCGCGTCGGGTGGGCGGGATATCCCACGATGGCCACCTTGACCAGCGCGAAGAGTGAGCCCGGTCACGTAACGGCGGGTCGCCTTGGACGTGGCCGCCGATATAGGTCACACTTGTGTTGTGAAAAACATCGGCGCGGCTCTTCCGGTCGTCGACGCCACCCAGGCGTCGGTCGCCGGGACGCCGCCTGCCGACGGCCGGACCCGGCAGGCGGTGGCGCGCCTGCTGCTGGAGCAGGGTCCGACCACCGCGGCCGCGGTCGCGGACGCCCTCGGGCTCAGCTCGGCGGCCGTCCGTCGGCACCTGGACGCGCTGATCGCCGATGGCGAGGCCACGATCCGCGAGGCTTCCCACCGGGGCCATCGCGGCCGGGGCCGGCCGGCCAAGCTGTTCCTGCTCACCGAGGCCGGCCGGGCCAGGTTCGGTCACGCCTACGACGACCTGGCGGTGGCCGCGCTGCGGTTCCTCGCCGACCAGGGCGGCGAACAGGCGGTGCGGGCGTTCGCCCGTAGCCGAGTCGCCTCGCTGGTCGGCCCGCACCAGGCCGCGGTGGCCGGCAAGGCCGAGGTCGCGGACCGGGCCGAAGCCCTCGCCGCCGCCCTGACCAGGGAGGGCTACGCTGCGTCGACCCGGCATGTCGGGTCGGGGGAGCAGTTGTGCCAGCACCACTGCCCGGTGGCCCATGTGGCCGCCGAGTTCCCGCAGCTGTGCGAGGCCGAGACGGCGGCGTTCGCCGAAGTGCTCGGCACGCACGTGCAGCGACTGGCCACCATCGCCCGCGGCGACGCGGCGTGCACCACCCACATTCCGACCGGTTCGGTCCCGTCCATCCCGAGCGGGACCGAGTCGCCATCCAATCCGCACGGAGGGGAGTCAGCATGACTGCCGCTGCTGAGCAGCGCACACCCACCACGCAGCCGACCGAGTTGACCCAGGACGAAGCCCTGGCGACGCTGGGACGGTACGAGTACGGCTGGGCTGACGCCGACGTCGCGGGCGCGAGCGCGCGCCGCGGCTTGAACGAGGCCGTGGTCCGCGACATCTCGGCGAAGAAGAACGAACCCGAGTGGATGTTGCAGGCTCGGCTGAAGGCGCTGCGGCTGTTCGACCGCAAGCCGATGCCGAACTGGGGTGCCGACCTGTCCGGGATCGACTTCGACACGATCAAGTACTTCGTGCGGTCGACCGAGAAGCAGGCCGAGTCCTGGGACGACCTTCCGGCGGACATCAAGAATACTTATGACAAACTCGGAATTCCCGAGGCGGAAAAGCAGCGGCTAATCGCTGGGGTGGCCGCCCAGTACGAAAGTGAAGTTGTTTACCACAAAATTCGGGAGGATTTGGAAGCCCTCGGCGTCCTTTTCCTGGACACCGACACCGGGCTCCGTGAGCACCCTGAGCTGTTCAAGGAGTACTTCGGCTCGGTGATTCCGGCCGGGGACAACAAGTTCTCCGCGCTGAACACATCGGTCTGGAGTGGAGGGTCGTTTATCTACGTCCCGCCGGGCGTCCATGTTGACATTCCGCTGCAGGCGTACTTCCGCATCAACACCGAGAACATGGGCCAGTTCGAGCGGACCCTGATAATCGTCGACGAAAATGCGTACGTACATTACGTGGAAGGGTGCACTGCTCCAATCTATAAATCGGACTCGTTGCACTCGGCGGTGGTAGAAATCATTGTTAAAAAGGGTGCCAGGTGTCGTTACACGACCATTCAGAACTGGTCGAACAACGTCTACAACCTGGTCACCAAGCGCGCCAAGGCCGAAGAGGGCGCGACCATGGAATGGATCGACGGAAATATCGGCTCCAAGGTGACCATGAAGTACCCGTCGGTGTTCCTGATGGGCGAGCACGCCAAGGGCGAGGTGCTGTCGATCGCGTTCGCCGGCGAGGGCCAGCACCAGGACGCCGGCGCGAAGATGGAGCACCTGGCGCCGCACACGTCCTCGACCATCGTGTCCAAGTCGGTGGCGCGCGGCGGCGGCCGGACCTCGTACCGGGGCCTGGTGCGGGTGCACAAGCGGGCGCACCACTCGAAGTCCACGGTGAAGTGCGACGCGCTGCTGGTCGACACGATCAGCCGCTCGGACACCTATCCGTACGTGGACATCCGCGAGGACGACGTGTCCATGGGCCACGAGGCCACGGTCTCGAAGGTCAGTGAGGACCAGCTGTTCTACCTGATGTCCCGCGGCATGACCGAGGACGAGGCGATGGCCATGGTGGTGCGCGGGTTCGTCGAGCCGATCGCCCGCGAGCTGCCGATGGAATACGCGCTGGAACTGAACCGGCTGATCGAACTGCAGATGGAAGGGGCCGTCGGCTGAGATGACGGAGACGACTCTGGCGACTCGACCGACTGGGCGGGCGCACGTGCCGCCGTCGACCCGTGCGGACCGGACGGACGGCCACGACGTGCCCACCGGGCGCGAGGAGAACTGGCGGTTCACCCCGACCAAGCGGCTTCGTGGCCTGCTGCCGGCCAAGCCGGCGACCGGTGAGGCCACTGTGGACGTTGAGGCCCCGGCGGACGTCATCGTGGACACCGTCGGTCGCGAGGACGACCGACTGGGCGTCACCGGCTCGCCGACCGAGTACGTCGCGCGGGCCGCGTGGGAGTCGTTCGCCAAGGCGACGGTGCTCACCGTGCCGAAGGAGGTCCGCCCGGAGCGGCCGGTGTTGGTGACCGTGACCGGCCCCGGCGCGGGCCAGATCGGCTACGGACACCTACAGGTGCGGGCTGACCGGTTCGCCGAGGCCGTGGTGGTGATCGACTACCGGGGTTCGGGAAGCTACGCGGAGAACGTCGAGTTCGTGGTCGGCGAGGGCGCGAAGCTGACCGTGGTCGCGGTGTACGACTGGGCCGACGACGCTGTGCACGTCACCGGTCACCAGGCCAGCCTGGGCCGGGACGCGGTGCTCCGGCACACGGTCGTCAGCCTCGGCGGCGACCTGGTGCGGATCAGTCCAACGGTGCGGTTCACCGAGCGCGGCGGCGACGCCGAGCTGATCGGGCTGTACTTCGCCGACGCCGGCCAGCACCTTGAGCACCGGCTGTTCGTGGACCACGCGGTGCCGCACTGCCGCAGCAACGTCGCCTACAAGGGCGCGCTACAAGGCGAGGGCGCGCATACCGTGTGGATCGGCGATGTGCTGATCCGCGCCCAAGCCGAGGGAACCGACACCTACGAGCTGAACCGGAACCTGGTGCTCACCGACGGCGCCCGCGCCGACTCGGTGCCGAACCTGGAGATCGAGACCGGCGAGATCGCCGGCGCCGGGCACGCCAGCGCCACCGGTCGGTTCGACGATGAGCAGCTGTTCTACCTGCGCGCCAGGGGAATCCCCGAAGACCAGGCGCGGCGGCTGGTGGTGCGCGGATTCTTCCACGAGGTGCTGATGAAGATCGCCGTGCCCGAGGTGCGGGAGCGGTTGGAGGCGGCGATCGAGGCAGAACTCGCGGTGGTGGGCGTATGACGGCCCAGCGGGTCTGCGCACTGTCCGAACTGGACGACCGCAAGCCGAAGGCCGCCACGGTCAACGAGGTTCCGGTCGTGCTGGTGCGCGACGGCGACGAGGTGTTCGCGTTGCGGGACGAGTGCTCGCACGCCGAGCTGGCGCTGTCCGACGGCGATGTGCAGCCGTTGCGCGGCGGGCGGCTGGGCATCGAGTGCTTCCTGCACGGCTCGTGCTTCGACCTGCGCACCGGGCAGCCGTCCTCGTTGCCGGCAACCGAACCGGTGGACGTGTTCGGCGTGCGGATCATCGACGGCGAAGTACACGTGGACACCAAGACTTTCCAGTGATCGGGAGAAACGAAGAAGAGATGGCCACCCTGCGGATCAAGGACCTGCACGTTTCCGTCAGCACCGACGACGGTGACAAGCACATCCTCAACGGCGTCGACCTGACGATCAACTCGGGCGAGACGCACGCCATCATGGGCCCCAACGGCTCCGGCAAGTCCACGCTGTCCTACGCCATCGCCGGCCACCCCAAGTACCGGGTGACCTCCGGCGAGGTGCTGTTGGACGGGGAGAACGTGCTGGACTGGACCGTGGACGAGCGCGCTCGCGCCGGCATCTTCCTGGCCATGCAGTACCCGGTCGAGGTGCCCGGCGTGTCCATGACGAACTTCCTGCGCACCGCCGCGACCGCCGTGCGCGGCGAGGCGCCGAAGGTCCGGCACTGGGTCAAGGAAGTCAAGGAAGCCATGTCGGCGTTGGAGATCGACGCGGCGTTCGGCGAGCGCAGTGTGAACGAGGGCTTCTCCGGCGGCGAGAAGAAGCGGCACGAGATCCTGCAACTGTCGTTGCTGAAACCGAAGATCGCGATCCTGGACGAGACCGACTCCGGTTTGGACGTTGACGCGCTGCGCGTGGTGTCCGAGGGTGTGAACCGGTACAAGGCCGCCGGGGACGTCGGCGTCATGCTGATCACCCACTACACCCGCATTCTCAAGCACATCACCCCGGACTTCGTGCACGTGTTCGCCGGCGGCCGGATTGTCGAGTCGGGCGGTCCGGAACTGGCCAACCGGCTGGAAGACGAGGGCTACGTCCGGTACACCGGCGGCAAGCGTGAGGAGGTGATCGTGCCGTGACCGTGCAGCCGATCACCGCGAGCGGCCTGGATGTCTCGGCCATTCGTAAGGACTTCCCGATCCTGTCCCGCACGGTTCGGGACGGAAAACCGTTGGTGTACCTGGATTCCGGCGCGACCTCGGAGAAGCCGCGGCAGGTCCTGGACGCCGAACGGAACTTCCTGGAGACGTCCAACGGGGCCGTGCACCGTGGCGCGCACCAACTTGCCGAGGAGTCGACCGACGCCTACGAGGGCGCTCGGGAGAAGATCGCCGCGTTCGTCGGCGTGCGGCCGGACGAGCTGGTGTTCACCAAGAACGCCACCGAAAGCGTGAATGCGGTCGCCTACGCGATGAGCAACGCAGCCACCGCCGGTCCGGAAGCGGAGCGGTTCCGGGTCGGACCGGGCGACGAGATCGTGGTCACCGAGCTGGAGCATCACGCGAATCTGGTGCCCTGGCAGCAGTTGTGCGAGCGCACCGGCGCCACGCTGCGCTGGTTCGACGTCACCGACGAGGGCCGGATCGACCTGTCCAATCTGGACGAGCTGGTGAACGATCGCACCAAGGTGGTCGCGTTCACCCATCAGTCCAATGTGACCGGTGCGGTGACCCCGCCGTCGCGGCTGGTGGGTCGGGCGCGCGAGGTCGGCGCGCTGACAGTGCTGGACGCCTGCCAGTCGGTTCCGCACTCGCCGGTCGACCTGGACGCGGTGGGCGTGGACTTCGCGGTGTTCTCCGGGCACAAGATGCTCGGGCCGTCCGGGGTGGGCGTGCTGTACGGCCGGCGGGAGTTGCTCGCCGGGATGCCGCCGTTCCTCACTGGCGGCTCGATGATCGAGACCGTCTACATGGAACGGTCCACGTTCGCGCCGCCGCCGCAGCGGTTCGAGGCGGGCAGCATGAACGTCTCGCAGGCGGTGGGCCTGGGCGCGGCGGTCGACTACCTGTCCGCGATCGGGATGGACCGGGTGGCCGAGCACGAGCGGTCGCTGACCGAGGCGGCGCTGGCCGGGTTGGCCGAGATCCCCGGTGTGCGGGTGATCGGCCCGACCCAGGACGGGCCGACGGGAACAGCGGACCGGGGTGGCGCTGTTTCCTTTGTGGTGGACGGTGTGCACGCGCACGACGTCGGGCAGGTGCTGGACAGCCTGGGCGTCGCGGTGCGGGTGGGCCACCACTGCGCGTGGCCGTTGCACCGCCGGTTCGGTGTGGCGGCGACCGTGCGCGCGACCTTCTACCTCTACAACGACCTTGACGACGTGGCCGCGTTGCACTCGGGTGTGCGCGAGGCGCAGCGGTTCTTCGGCGTGGCCTAGCTTCTCGGGATGGCGTGATGCAACTGGAGTCGATGTACCAGGAGATCATCCTGGACCACTACAAGCACCCGCACGGCCGTGGCCTGCGGGAGCCGTACGAGTCCGAGGTGCATCACGTCAACCCCACCTGTGGTGACGAGGTGACATTGCGCGTGCACCTCAAGGGTGACGTGGCCGATATCAACGACGCCCAGGTGGCGGACGTGTCCTACGACGGCCAGGGCTGTTCGATCAGCCAGGCCGCCACCTCGGTGCTCACCGATCTGGTGATGGGTCGCACGGTGGGCGAGGCGTTCGGCACGGTGGACGCGTTCGTGGAGCTGATGCAGGGGCGCGGCAAGGTCGAGCCGAACGAGGATGTGCTGGAGGACGCGATCGCGTTCGCCGGGGTGGCGAAGTACCCCGCGCGGGTGAAATGCGCGCTGCTGGGCTGGATGGCGTTCAAGGATGCGGTTGCCCGGATCGGGAACGGGAGTTGAAGGACATGACTGACGAGACGACCACACAGGCAGAGCAGACTGAGCAGACGGCGCCGGCCGGAGCGCCGATGTCGCCTGCGGCCAACCTGGCCGCGGTGGACGACGTCGAGGAGGCCATGCGGGACGTGGTCGACCCGGAACTGGGCATCAACGTGGTGGATCTCGGCCTGGTCTACGACATCCGGGTGGACGAGGAGAACGTCGCCATCCTGGACATGACGCTCACCTCCGCGGCCTGCCCGCTCACCGACGTGATCGAGGACCAGACGCGGGGCGCGCTGGTCAGGGGCACCGGGCTGGTGTCCGACATCAAGATCAACTGGGTGTGGATGCCGCCCTGGGGGCCGGAGAAGATCACCGATGACGGCCGGGAACAGCTGCGGGCGTTGGGCTTCACCGTCTGAGCGTTACACGTGATCTTACCCACCTGGATAGGGCCGTTTGGGCATGTATCCCCTTTAGTTGATCAGTAGGGGATGGGGTCGGGCCAAGCCCCTAGGGGATCTTGACTGCCCAAAGTGACCGGTGACACCCTCGGCGCGCTGAAGATCACTCGAAGGAGTGATCTCTTGCGTGAGCCCAGGAGGTCCCGTGAAAGCACGTTTGGGTCGCCGGGTGTCGGGGGCATTGACCGGACTGGTGGCCGTCGCGGCCGCACTGTCCGGATCGGCCGTCGCCACCACGGCGGCAGGTGGGGTGATGACGCCGGCCATCGGCGATCATCCGCGATATGTGGTCGCCGGCAAGCTGACCGGCCGGCGCGCGCATCTCGACCCCGCGGTTACGTACACCTGTCAAACCAGCGCGCCGGCCGGTTGTTACGGTCCGGCGCAGATCAGAAACGCCTATGGCGTGGCCGCGTTGGCGAGTCGATACGGACTCAACGGCGCCGGCCGGACAATCGTTATCATCGACTCATTCCAAAGCCCCACCATTCGGGGCGACCTCGGTCAGTTCGACCGGCAGTTCGGGTTGCCCGATCCGCAGTTCAACATCATCGCTCCGAACGGGCTGACTCCGTTCAATCCCGGCGATGCCGATCAGGTGAGCTGGTCCGGTGAGATCAGTCTGGACGTCGAGTGGGCGCACGCCATAGCGCCGGCCGCCGCGATCGATCTCGTGCTCGCCCGCAGCGACCGGGACGCCGACATCTTCGCCGCCCAGCAGTACGCCGTCAGCCGAGGTCTCGGCGACGTTGTCTCGCAGAGTTTCGGCGAGGCGGAACAGTGCATGAATTCGGGAATTCAGGCACAGACCCATCAACTGTTCCAGCAGGCCTCCGCCATGGGTATGACGGTATTCGCCTCCACAGGGGACACCGGCGCCGGTGAGCCGACGTGCAACGGCTCCGGTTACCTGAAGGCGATCAGCACGCCGGCCTCCGATCCCAACGTCACGGCGGTCGGTGGCAGCCGGTTGTTCGCCGATGGCGGCAGCGGTCTCTACCAGTCCGAGACCGCGTGGGACGAGCCGCAGTACAACCTGGCCGGTGGCGGCGGGTACAGCACCATTTACCACACTCCGGGCTACCAGGCTGGGCTCAGCCTGCCCATGCGCGGCGTCCCGGACGTTGCCTATAACGCCAGCATGGACGGCGGGGTGCTCACCGTGTGGAGCAGCTCCGGCCAGGGCCCGAACATGGTGTTCCGGTTCGCCGGCACCAGCGCCGGTTCGCCGCAGTGGGCCGGCCTGGCCGCGTTGGCCGACCAGATGGCCGGCCGGCGACTCGGCGCGATCAACACCCAGCTGTACCAGCTGACGCCGGAGGTGCACGACATCACGGCCGGCGACAACACGTATCACGGCCGGACCGCCACGGTGAATGGCTACGTCGCCCGGCCCGGTTGGGATCCGGCGACCGGCCTGGGCTCGCCGCGCGCCGATGTCCTGGTGCCGCAACTGGCCCAGGGCGGTGGCGGCTGGGGCTGGTAGTAGTCGCTGCTACACCCTGCCCGTCAAGTGCTGTTGGCGGGCAGGGTGTAGCAGAACCGCCGGACAATGGGCGCCCACAACTGGAAATCGGCCACCGTGGTCAGGGTGACCTCCTTCGACACACGAGTCAGTCCACGATGGAGCCTCAACCACTCCGGCACATCATCGACCGGCACCGGGCCGACAATCGCGTTGCGCCAGCGGTGACTGTCCTGTTTGGACCTGAACGTCATCCGAGCCTTCGCGGCATGCCGATAACGCCGATGCTGGTTCGCGGTGCCACGTAAGCATGATCGCAGCGAACGGGGCGAGCGTTAGTGCACCGCGAGATGCCGTGGCGCGGGGGCGGTGGCGTGGTCGTTGGTCAGGTGGTGGCCGCGCGTCGGGGCCGGCACGTGCGGGCTGCGGGCCTGACGCAACACATGCACTTCCTCGGTTCCCGGCCGGCCGACCACCCAGCTTGATCCAGGTAGCGATTTGGCGCGGTGCTTGAGCGGTGCCAGCAGGCGCGACACCTCGCGGTAGCCGGACACCGACCCGGCCGCGCACACCAGCGTCGCCAGCGAGACGGTGATCGGGACGTCCTCGACCGTCCACTGCCGGTCGATCAGCCTGCCGCCCACCGCCATCAGCTCGTCCAGGCTGGTGACCAGCAGGAAGTCGTCGCCGCCGACGTGCCCAACCCGCACCGAGCGCAGCTCCCCGGCGCTGGTCAGTGCCTGGCCGACCTGGCGGATCAGCTCGTCGCCGGACGCGAAGCCGAACTCGTCGTTGACCATTTTGAACGAGTCGATGTCCAGCCAGCCGACCGCGAAGATCTCCCCGGCTCGGACTCGCCGGTCCACGTCCCGGGCGACCGAGTCGCTGCCCGGCAGCCGGGTGAGCGGGTTGAGCGCGGCGGCCTGCTCCACCTTGGTGTCGGCCACCGCTCGGATCAGGTCGGCCACCCGGACCACGCCGAGGCAGCGGTGCGCGGCGTCCACGACCACGAGATCATCGTTGGTGCGGCTGGTTTCGCCGCCGCCGAGCACGTCCAACAGGTCGAACACGGACGCGCCGATCGGCACGACGCGCGGCTTGTCGGCCAGCCGGTTGGCGGCCCGCTTGGCGTGCAGCGCGTGCCCGTACGGTCCGGTGACCGCGAGCAGGAACCGGTTACGGTCCACGGTGTGCTGCGGCCGCTCGGATTCGTCCAGCAGCACCACGCAGTTCACCGACTGGTCGTCGGCGAGCATGGTGCGCACGTCTTCGGCGGTCGCGTTCGCCGGCAAGGTGCTCGCGGGCTTCATCAGGTCGGTGACCCGTGGCCCGGTGACCCGGCGCTCCTCCAGCGGCAGCGGCTCGGTGGCCAGCGTGTCGTCGGCTGCGGTCGGGATCGACAGGTGCGTCGCGGGCCGCTCGGTGGGTGCGCCGAGGGCGTGGCCCTGGGCCAGCCGGACGCCGAGCGCGCGCAGCGCCGCCAACTGTTCGGCGGTCTCGACGCCTTCGGCGACCAACTGGCCGGAACTCTGCTCGCACACGTGCATCAGGGCTTCGACGGTGGCCCGGTGCCGCTGTTCCTCGGGCACCCCGACGGTGACCGAGCGGTCCAGTTTGATCAGCTCGATGAACGGCGCGGTCAGCAGGGTCAGCGGCGTGTCGCCGTCGCCGACGCCGTCCAGCGCCAGCCGGAAGCCGGCGTTGTGCAGCGCCTGGACACCCTGGGCGAAGGCCTGGGCCGGCGCGGCGGAGAACGGCGGGTTGAGTTCGATCACCACGTCGGCCGGCCGGCGGCCGACGTCCCGCACCGCCTCGACCAGCGGCCGGGCGCCGACATGCGCTCTGGCGACCGTGGCGGCAAGTAGGTTGACGTGCAATGGCAGCTTCAGGTCCCATCGCGCCGCATGCCGGACCGCCAGCGCGGCGAGGCCGAAGTCGGTCGGCGTGAGCTGACCGGTGTCGGCGGCGTCTCGCAGCAGGTCGCGAACATTGCCAGCAGGCGGTCGGGCCAGTGCCTCGACCGCTATCACGCCGCCGGTCGTCACATTGAACAGCGGCTGATAAGCGAAGTGGACTCCGTCCAGCAACGCGCTCACGGCGTTGATACTGCCGGCACAGGTGTCACGGGCGAAACAGGGTTCACGTCTTGTTCATAGCCTACTTCGCAGTTTTCACCCGATTGGACGTGTTTGGGCTCACATCCTTAACAGATGTCACCTCGTTGGTATGGCGAGAGTAGTGCGCAGCCGCCAGGGCGCCTGCCGGAACAGGGTGATCATCGCCATCGCGTGGCCACCGAGATTTTGGCTGTCGTTCAGATATGTCCGGCGCAGCTGGTCCGGCAGTGTAAAGAACAGATCAAAGAATCCGGCGATGTTGTCAGGGCCGTCAGGCGGTAGTGCCAGCAGCGCGGCCAGGCCCCGGCGACGCAGCAGCCGGACCGCGCGCGCCCGCGCCGGCCACAACGCCCGGTGCGCCGCGATCCTGGCATCACGCGGCCCGCGCGGCCCGCGTGATATCGCCTCGGCGATCCGGGCCGCGACCACTGGCGCCATTCGCAGCGCGTCCGCGATGCCGTAGCCGGTCGCGGGATGCGTCATGCCGGCCCGCGCGCCAAAACTCACTACCCGGTGCGGGATGGGTGGGTCCAGCGGGATGCGCACGGTCTCCGCCAGCGGCGAGTGGGCGTTCCGGCCGATGCCGGCGCGGGCCAGCCGGGCGCTCAGCCGGGACCGCAGCACGGCGATCGGGAGGCCGGGCCGGCGGGCCAGCGAGGTCTCCTCGACCAGTACCCGATCCCGACCCACCGGCACGGCGTAGAGGAAGGTGGGATCGGGCTGATCGACTCGATCGGGCGGGCGCCAGTCCATCAGCACGGCGTCCGCGCCGTCGAGCAGTGGGGCCGCCTCGGCGGTGGACAGCATGATGCCGGCACCTGTCTGCTCCGCCGTCGCGGGGGAGTGGACAGCGCCGCTGGCGTCGACTACCAGATGGGCGGCCAGGGTGCGCCCGTCGGCCAGCCGGACTGGGCCGTGTTGGGCGATCGAGACCGCGCGGCCGGTGTGCACCGCGACCCTCGAATCGGCGAGCTGGTCGCGCAGCCCGTCGTTGTCGAAGATCAGGTACTGGCCGGTAACCGTGTGTCGTCGAGTGCCGAACACGACGACGTCGTGGGGCGCGGCCGCGATCGCGGCGGGTGACATCGGGGGCAGGTGATCGGCCCAGGCGGCGTAGGTGGGCCGCCAGCGACGGTGTGGGCTCGGATCGACAATCGCGGTGGACAGTCCGTGCGCGGCGCACTCGCCGGCCAGTGCCCAACCGGCCGGGCCGGCGCCGACGATCAGCACATCGGTCGAGTCGGGCATTAGACCATTGTGGACCGTGCTGCCCAGCTGGACGCCGAGTGGATCACCACTCCCACTCGATGCCGAACAGGCCGGGGCCGACGGACAGGCCGACGGCGTGCACCTCGCCGGACGGGCTGATCGTCAGGTTGCGGCGTTTGCCGACCCGCTGATCGTGGTCGGGCGAGCTGAACTGGTGGCAGCGGCTGGGCAGCGCCTGGTGGTCGAACTGGACTTCGAGCAGGTAGTCGCGTACCGGCAGCCGGAACCGGCGGAAGTAGAAGGCCTCGGAGTTGCGCATCTCGGGCGGGTTGACCACCTTGTGTTCCATGATCAACGTCTCGCCGCGGGCCAGCGGCCGGTCGAACAGCAGCTCAGCGACCATGATGTGGTCGTCAAGATCGACGGCGACTCGGCCGAGGTGGCAGTTGCGCAGCGCCTGCAACTCGGCGGCGCGCGCGGTGATGTTGTCCCAGTCGTAGACCATGATCCAGCGGTCGACACCGTCCTGCTCGGCCCGCAGCACCTGGCTGACCTGGATGGAGCGCAGTTGGCGGTCGACGCTGACAACGCAGCGGTCGTGTTGGCTGATCCTGCTCAGCTGGGTGTCGCACGAGGTGTCGATCCGGTCCAGCAGACGCGCGACGTTGGCCTCGTCGCCCCACAACGCGTCGATGGGCAGCAGGGTGCCGGCGCGGCGGCGGCGGCCGCGCGGGCGGGGCGGGCCCAGCAACGCGGTCAGGGCGTGCGCGGGCACCCGCAGCACCGCTTCCAGATGACGCAGCGCGTCCAGTGACTCCGGCCGTTCGGGGCGCCGGCGACCGGATTGCCAGTAACTGAGCGTAGCCACGCTAATGGTCACTCCGCGTAGCTGAAGCCGGTGCTGAATCCGGTCCAAACTCAGCCCGCTGCCCTTGATGGCGGCTCGCAGCGCTTCCGCGAACGGCCCCTCGGCCAGCAGTTTGGCCAGCTCCGGGCGCACCGGGGCCGCTCGGGCCGGCAACAGGTCCGGCCGACTCACAATGACGCTCATGGTGACTCCCCGTCGTCCCACCCTTACGCGAGAGTAACCCTACTTGGGTGATGCTGAATGCGACACCCCCATTTGGGGGGTAGCCGATCAGGCGAACGTCTGGTGCGGTACGGACACCGCGCCGATCCGGCCGGCCGCACCGGATACCAACCGTGTCGGCGGCACACTCGCGACGGTCCGACTGCGTTGGCGGTTCACCCGATACGGTAGCTGGCGGTGAACAAGGTTCGTCAAGCCCCGGGCGGCGGCACTCTGGTTGAGGTGCCGGCCGAGCGGGTGGCCGGCTGGTTCACCCGATTCGGTGAACGGCACGGCGTGCGGCACACCGACCTGGCATCGGATCGGGTGGCGGTACTGGCCGCCGACGGCACCACAGCCGAGGTGGCCGTGCCGTTCGGCCCCCTCGTCCTCCGGTCAGATCAGTCGGAGCAGTGGTTTGGCCGCCATCCCGGGCTGGCGGTCGACGCGCTGATCGCACACCTGGCCAAACCGCGCCGGATCGGGCTGATTCTGGTGCGGCTGGGCGGACACAGCATCGGTGTCGCCGAGTCCGGACGGGTGGTGGTCTCGACTTCCGACCGGAAGCCGGTGCACGGCCGCAATTCCGCCGGCGGCTGGT
>DASZLR010000079.1:0-2840 GCA_035552275.1 Pseudonocardiaceae bacterium
CGCTCCCCTTTGCCTAAGTGAGGGAATTGCCATGCCCGGACGCGTTCAGCGAGCTCATGCGGTGACCGGAATCGTGAGGGTGCACGCCGTGGCCGCAGCCGCGCTGGTGGCCGCCGCCTTCGCCACTGCTCCGCCCGCCGCCTTCGCCACTGCTCCGCCCGCCGCAGTGTCCGCCGCGCAGGCTGCCGCACCGGCGTTCGGGCAGCTACCGGTGATGGGCTACAACACGTGGTATCAGTTCGGTGCCGGGGCGACCGAGAGCGAGGTGCTGGCCCAGGCTCGATACCTGGTCAGTAGCGGGCTGGCCGCTGCGGGCTACAGCTCGGTGAACCTGGACGACGGCTGGACGGCCTCTTCGCGAGCCGCCGACGGATCGCTGACCTGGAACACGGCCAGGTTCCCGCACGGCATCCCGTGGCTGGCCGGCCAGATCCACGCCCTGGGCCTGAAGTTCGGGATCTACGAGGCCATCGGCACCCGCACCTGCCAGAACCTGCCCGGCAGTGGAGGGAACACCGCTGCGGCGAACCACTACGCGCAGGACGCTGCGACCTTCGCGAGCTGGGGCGTGGATCTCGTGAAGGTCGACGAGTGCGGCGGCCTGCCCTCCGGCACCAACCTCAGCACTCTGACTTCGGCGTTCCAACAGTACGGCGCCGATCTGCGCGCGGACAACGCCGGCGTGGTCTACAGCGAGGAACTGCCCATCTACGCACTCGGACAGTCCGACTTCACCCAGGCCGTACAGTCCTCCTCCGCCTTCGCGAACATGTGGCGGGTCGCCGCCGACGAGTCCACCGCCGACTCCGCATCCACCACGATCCTCGGACACCTCGCGGCGGACCTGCACCTGCACGCATTCGCCGGCCCCGGCCGCTGGAACGACCTCGACATGCTGGTTCCCGGCACGCCTGCCGCGCACCCGTTCGGCTGGACGCCGGCCGACGAACAGAGCCAGCTGTCGGTCTGGGCCGAGGAAGCCAGTCCCCTGCTCATCTCCACCGACCTGACCACGCTGAACCCGGGCGAACTGGCCGCGTTGAAGAACCCGGACATCATCGCGATCGACCAGAGCGGCGCGCAGGCCGCCACCGCCGTCACCAGCGGACACATCGAGGCGGTGATGAAGAACGCCGACAACGGCACGGCAGTCCTGTTCGCGAACACCGGTTCCGGAACCGGTTCCGGGACCTTCTCTCTCGCCCAGTTCGGCATCAGTACCGCCACCGCGAGCGGCTACAACGTCTGGAAGAACGAGATCACCACCTTCAGCGGCGTCTCCATCACGCTGGCCGCCGGGCAGACCGAGACGGTGGTGATCAAACCGGTGCACTGACATATACCAGAGGCCTTGCAAGCAGGTACTTAAGAGCTTGATAAGCGCGCTCACTCAAAGGCGCATCCGAATACATCCGACCGGATTGGAATAGTTGGTATGAGATTTCGACTGGCAAGAGGGCGTTGGCCTGCGGCCATCGTGATCGGCGCGGTGGCCGCAATCAGTCTGACGGTCGGTGCCGCCGGACCCGTTGCGGCTGCCTCCGTAGCCGACGTGCCCTCGCTCGTCCATCCCATGAGCAGCTGCGCCGGCAGCGGTCAGTCTGGCGGGCAGGTGACGCAGGCGACTGTGCTGGCGCGCGCCCAGGTCTGGGTCGACCAGAACATTCCGTACACGCAGACCTGCCAGTCCGATCCGGGTGGGTACTACCGGGAGGACTGCTCCGGCTTCATCTCGATGGCGTGGGAGCTGACCACCTCGCTCATCACCACCGAGTTCAATCCGAAGTACAACGGCGGCGACCCGCATTTCGAGGCCATCAGCCGCGCGGCGCTGGTACCGGGCGATGCACTCGTACGCGACGACACGGGCAACCCGGGCGACAGCGCGGAGCACCACATCGTGCTGTTCGTCGGCTGGAACTCCGCTGACGGTGGACAACACCGGTACGCGAACATCCAGCAGGAGAGCACGTTCGGCGTCGGCACCGTCGCCGCCGACGACCAGGATCTGGCCGACAGCTACTGGGGACTGTTCACCCCGATCCACTACCTGAACCTGGTCCTGCCGACGGCCCGCGTCGGCGTGCTGACCAACGACGACCATGCGCTGGTTAAGGAAGGCTCCCTGTCGGCCTCCTGGGTGACCGAGAACAGCGGCGTCGATCAGGTCGTCGTGGCCGACGATCGGATCGGCATCGTCACGACGGGCGGCTCAGCGTATGTCAAGGAAGGCGGCCTATCGGCCCCCTGGGTACACGAGCTCGACGGGGTATTCCAACTCGCGCTGTCCGGTGACCGGGTTGGCGTGGTGACGACCGCCGGCTCGGCGTACGTCAAGGAGGGCTCCCTGTCGGCCGCGTGGGTACACGAGAGCGACGGGGTCGCGCAACTGGCCCTCGGCGGCAGCCTGATCGGCGTCCGCACCACGGCCGGCTCGGCGTATGTCAAGCAAGGCGACCTGTCGGCCCCCTGGGTGCACGAGCTCGACAGCGTCGAGCAGATCGCGCTGTCAGGCAACCGGATCGGCGTGCTCACCACAGCGGCCCAGGTGTACGTCAAGGAAGGCGGCCTGTCCGCCGCGTGGGTGCACGAGGTCGACAGCGCCGTGGAGGTCGAGCTGTCCGCCAACCGGGTCGGCGTGGTGACGACGGCCGGCTCGGCGTACGTCAAGGAGGGCTCCCTGTCGGCCGCGTGGGTACACGAGAGCGACGGTGTCGCGCAACTGGCCCTCGGCGGCAGCCTGATCGGCGTCCGCACCACGGCCGGCTCGGCGTATGTCAAGCAAGGCGACCTGTCGGCCCCCTGGGTGCACGAGCTCGACAGCGTCGAGCAGATCGCGC
>DASZLR010000080.1:0-2290 GCA_035552275.1 Pseudonocardiaceae bacterium
ACCGTGCCGTCCAGGCCGGCCGCGGTCAGGGCCAGCCGCACCTCGCTGGCGCCGGCCACAATCGCTGCCATGGCGCCTGGGTCACCTCCAGGCCGGGCGGCGGCCGTGTCCAGAATTGCCTGCGCGCGTGCCGCGCTCAACTCGGTCAGCGTTGCCGCGTCGAAGGCGCCTGCCGCGGCGAGCGCGACAACTTCGCCGTAACTGTGTCCGGCGACCATGTCCGGTGTCACGTTGAGCTGGGACAACAGATGGTGCGTGGCCAGGCCGGTGATGCCGAGGGCAGGCTGCGCGATGGCGGTGTGCCGCAACCGGTCGGCCTGCGCGGACCGCCTCTCGGCGTCGAACGCCGTGGGCGGGAACATCGCATCGGCGACGGCCGGAGCGGCTACGACGAACCGGCGCAGATCGGGGAACGCCACGAACAACTCGGCGAGCATCCCGGGGCGTTGGCTGCCCTGTCCGGGAAACATCATTGCCAGCTTGCCGCGTTCGGGTGGCTGCCCGGCGAGGATGTACACGTCCCGTGCCGGATCGGACCGGCCCGCGACCGCGACCGCGAGACGGACGGCGAGTTCGTCCAGATCCCCGGCGACGATGGCGACGCGGACTGGTCCCCTCCCCCGTTCCGCGCGCAACGCCGTGGTCCGGGCCAGGTCACGCAGCCGCCACGGCCTGCCGTGCGCGTCGTTCGTGGCGATCAGCTCTCCCAGGCGGGCGATCTCCCGGCATGCCGCCGGATAGTCGACACCGCGGAACGTGAACAACTCGACCGGCCACTGGTCCGCGCCGTGCCGCGTGAGGTCCGCCGAGGCGTGCCCGCGCATCACCACATGGAAATTCGTTCCACCGAAACCGAACGCGCTGATCCCGGCGATCCGCTCCCGCGGTGGCGCCAACCACGGCATCGGCTCCCGGTAGAAGGCGAACGGACTCATGCCGGGTCGCCACGCCGGGTTCGGCTCGTCTACGTGCAGCGTCGGCGGTTTCACTCCGGTGTGCACGGCGAGCGCGGACTTGATCAGCCCAGCCAGACCCGCCGCGCACTTGGTATGCCCGATCTGCGACTTCACCGAGCCAAGTGCGCAACTGTGCGGTACGGCGCCGGATTCGGTGAACAGCGAGTCCAGCGTGCTGAGCTCGGTTCGGTCGCCCACCACGGTGCCCGTGCCGTGTGCCTCGATCAGGCCCACCCGGGCCGGGGAGATCCGCGCGTTGCGGTAGGCGCGATCCATGGCCCGCCGCTGGCCTTCCGGACGGGGCGCGGTCAAGCCGAGGGAACGGCCATCGCTGCCGCTGCCCACCCCCTCGATGACGGCGTAGATCCGGTCACCGGCCCGTTCCGCGTCCGCACGGCGCTTGAGCACCACGCACGCGACGCCCTCACCGAGCGCGATGCCGTCCGCGGACGCGGCGAACGTCCGGCAGTGGCCGGTCGGTGAGAGCGCACCGACCGAGGAGAAGAGCAGGTAGTCGTTGGCGGCGTTGTGCAGGTCGGCCCCGCCGCACACCACCATGTCGCTGGTGCCCCTGAGCAGTTCCTTGCAGGCCATGTCGATCGCGGCCAGCGAGGACCCGCAGGCCGCGTCGACCGAGTAGCTCGCGCCGCCGAAGTCGAGCCGGTTGGCGATCCGGCCCGCGATCACGTTGGACAGCTGGCCTGCGAAGGTGTCCTCGGTGATCTTCGGCAGTCTCGCGTCGAGTTCGGGAGGGAGGTGTCCGAGATAGGACGGCAGGATCATCCGCAGCGTGGTTCCGTTGAGCAGGTCACTGCCGGCCTCGGCGCCGAACACGACGCTCACCCGAGATCGGTCGACCGCGCCGGAACCGCCACTGTTGTTGGCGTATCCGGCGTCCGCGAGCGCCCGGCCGGCGACTTCCAGCGCGAGTAGCTGCACCGGTTCGACCGAGGTCAGCGCGGAGGGCGGAATACCGTAGCGCAGCGGATCGAACGGAACCTGGCCGACAAAGCCTCCCCACTTCGACCGTGTGCGCGTTCCGGTGGCACCAGTGGCTTCCGGGTCGTAGTACACCGACGCGTCCCATCGCTGGGCCGGAACTTCGGTGATCGAGTCGATTCTGCCCACGATGTTCGACCAGAAGCTGGCCAGATCGGGCGCGCCGGGAAACACGCAGGCCATGCCGATGATCGCGATGTCGACCGGTTCCGGCGCCGACGGCGCGGTGGGCTCGACCCACGTGAGCCGGACGCGTGCCTCGCGAGCCCGGTCGGCGCGAAACCGTTGCGCGTCGACGGTGACCTCGGCATGCAGGCGCGCGACTGTTGTCACCG
>DASZLR010000081.1:0-29181 GCA_035552275.1 Pseudonocardiaceae bacterium
CCGCGATCTGCGCGGCATTCAGCACGCCGGCATCCACAGCCTCAGCCATCACCGGCAGCCTGGTCAGCCGCGCGGCGCGGCTCACCCGCTGCTTCGCCTCACCACGGGTGATCGTCAACCGGTCACCCAACAACGCCTCCAGATCCCGGTAACCCACCTCCCCGGCCACCCCCCGAGTGTCCAACTCGGCGACCACCCGCAGCATCGCCGCGTGCGCCCGCCGCGCGACCCGCTCGATCTCGGCGAGACGATCAAGCAACTCCACGTCGGCGAAACGCCACAACTCGGTGGCCCGCAACACATCCGGTGAATCACTCATACATCCATGATCACCGCGTCAGCCGCCCACCGCATCATCCTTAAGGATGATCTTTCGAACGAATGTTCGACAACATTACGCCAGTTTAATGCGGAAGGCCGCCGTGGCGTAGTCCGTTCATGAGAAGGGCCAGCAGGCGGTCAGCTTGAGCGGAGCTGTCGGGAGCGTCCTGGGCGGCCCAGGCGATGGCACCGACCATCTTCAGCACATCCGCTGCGTCCGCGTCGGCGACGATCACGCCCGATTGCCGCGCCCGCGCCAGCAACGCCGCCCCTACCTCGAACATCTCCGCGTGCCACGTCGATCCCAGGTCATTCCCGCGATCGAGCGCCGAGTTCAGCACCGCGGCCGCCAGACCCCGATAGGTCAGGCCATGCCTGAGCGCGGCACACAACCACGTGGCCAACGCCGCAAACTCGTCCTCGACCATCAGCAGCCCGCGCCCAAGGTCGACCAACTCGGCTATCTGCTCGGCGAGCACCGCCTCGATGAGATCCAGCCGAGTGGCGAAATGCCGATACAGCGTCCCGCTGGCCACCCCTGCCCGCCGAGCGATCTCGTCCAACGAGGCGTCCACGCCGAACTCGGCGAACGCGATTCGCGCCTGCGCAAGCAGCTGCTCGTAGTTACGGCGGGCGTCCGCGCGCCTTGGACGCCCACCACTCGACCGCGAATCGTTGCCCGGCAGCGTAATCACTACAGCAAGTAACTGGTCCGCGTACGGTTCTGGAGCGTTAGCGCCAAGCCGCCATCAGCCAGTCCGCCGATGCCATGCGCCGTCTGTACGCCGTCGACGCGGTCCACGAGTTCCCGTTCACCCGCCCAGGTCTGCCGTCCCGACTCGATGGCAGGGACGAGATCGTGAGCTGGACAGCAGCGGTGTGGAACACCAACACGTTCAAGTACGAGCGTTACCGAACCCTTGCCATCCACGGCACCAACGATCCAGACACGATCATCGTTGAGCAGGAAGCCCTCGGGACCAGCACAGCCACCGGCGAGTTCGCGCTACCCAACATCGTTGTGCTCACCGTGCGCAACGGACAGATCGCCCACCTGCGCGACTACGTCAACATCGTGGCAGCCGCAGCCGCCATGGGACACGATATGTGAAGGCCGAAACCGTTGCCGTGATCAGATTCCAGTCCGCGATGTCGGCCAGCTTCACCGTGCCGATACCCAGCGCGGCAAGGAAAGCGTCGCTGTAAGCCGTACCGCTTCGGAATGATCCGTCAGCGAAACGGCTGGTACGGGACCTTGAGCGGCAGCTTGGTCCACAAGCGGTCACCGCTGCTGATCGGCAATCCGAGACGCTCAGCCACCGCGATGCATAGCCCGTCGCCCAGGGACACCGTGCCGCCAAGCTCAGCGCGCCGGGCATAGCTGTGGACGATCAGTTCCGCGGCGCGTATCTCGTCGCCCACGGCCGGGGCCTCGACGCTCACGCCATAGGCCACGATCCGTTCCCGGAGGCCCTCGGAATCCATCGCGAAGCCACGCCTCGCCGAGATGACGAGAACCTCGGCCAGGTTCGGAAGCGGTATTACCCCGTAGGGAAGCACCTGTTCGATGACGTCGCCACCACGCTCTTTGAAGAGCCATGCCAGCAAAGCGGAAGCGTCCAGCACGACGCGGCGATCCTCAACCATTGGTCGTGTGCTCAGGAGGCCAGGCCGAGGGTGCGCAGCAGCGCACGCCCTGGATCGTCGTGACTTTTACCGGCCTTCTTGGCGGCACCGGGAGCAGCGCGGTCAAGATGGGCATCAGCCGCCGTGACATCTTCCTCGCGATACGCACGCAGAGCTTCGGTTGCCTCCAGAGCTTCGGGGTCATCCGACGGAAGCGCCGCGTCCAGCTCAGCCCTGATCGCGGCTCGGGTGACCAGA
Organism: Pseudonocardiaceae bacterium; assembly: GCA_035552275.1. Lineage (GTDB taxonomy): Bacteria > Actinomycetota > Actinomycetes > Mycobacteriales > Pseudonocardiaceae > DASVLX01. The sequence goes on from DASZLR010000081.1 coordinate 2,206, forward strand.
ACGACCCGGCCAGGCGCTTCGGTGACAGCGACGACCTCGTCACCCTCATCGAAACCAGCGGCGGCCCGGACCTGGACAGGCAGGGTGAGGCGACCACGAGGACCCACCACTACGGGAGCCTGCGTCAACATCGCACCCTCCTGCTCCGCTCGGGACTCGACCAGCGGGTCGCCCACTTCATCCATCCTATCTCCCCCAACTGCACTAAACAAGGTTCCGAGCCGAACGTAACCCACTGTATCAGGCATCGCGGGTCAATGAGTCAACCTGTGGGTAATGGACTTCGTCGCCGGGTAGAGCTCCCGGTACAGCTCGTACCGGCGGTCGTACGCCTCGGCATGGTTCGGATCGGGTTCGACGGTCGCCGTGATCGGATTCCAGTCCGCGATGTCGGTCAGCTTCGCCGCGCCGATGCCCAACGCGGCCAGGAAGGCGTCGCCGTAGGCCGCGCCGATGGTGTGCCGGGACAGCTCTTGCGGCCGACCGAGCACATCGGACACCACGCGCGGCCACAGTTCCCCCGCCGTGCCGCCGCCGACCGCGACCAACCGCCGGAGATCACCGCCCGCCGCCGCCATCGCCTCCAGGTTGTGCCGCACGCCGAACGCGGTCGCCTCCAACGCGGCCCGATACAGGTGCCCCCGCTCATGTTCGGTGGTCAACCCGATCAGTACTCCCCGCGCGTCCGGATCGAACAGCGGCGTCCGCTCGCCGGCGAAGTAGGGCAGCATCAGCAGACCGCCCGCGCCGACGCCCACCGACTCGGCCTCCCGGATCAGCGTCGGATAGGCCGCGCCGGTCAGGTCGCGCAGCCAGTGGGTGATCGCGCCGGACGTCGCCATTCCGCCGGCCAGGGTGTACGTCCCGGGAAAAGCTCCCACCGTCCCCCAGAGCGTGGGCCAGCTCGCCCGGCTGCCCACCACGTCGACAAGGAACATGGTGGTCCCGTACATCAGCATCACGTCACCGGGCTCGACGGCGCCCACGCTCACCGACTCCGACCAGGCGTCGATCGTCCCGGCGATCACCGGCAGTCCCACCGGCAGGCCAGTCTGCTGGGCCGCCGAATCACTGACCTTGCCGACAACATCAGCAGGCCACACCAGCCGGGGCCAGTCCAGGCCGGGCGCGATCAGCTCGCACCAGGGCTCGATCCACCGATGGTCCACGCTGTCGTACAGCGGCACGCACTGGCTCGCCGAATGGTGATCGAGCACGTACTCGCCGGTCAGCCGATACACCAGGTACGAGCTGGCCATGTGCCATCGTCGGGTCCGGGCGTATACCGCCGGCTCGTGGTACCGCAGCCAGGCCAGTTTCGGCCCGATCGCCTGGGTGGTCAGCGGGGAACCGCAGCGGGCCAGCACTTCCCGCTCGCCGAAGGCGGCCCGCTGCTCCGCGATCTGTGCCGTCGCCCGAGTGTCCACTCCGTACAGAATCGCCGGGCGGACCGGCCTGCCCCCGTTGTCGACCGGGAGCAGGCACGGTCCGATGCCGCTGCAACCTATCGCGACCGGCGGCTCGGCCCGCGTGGCCAGCAGTTCGGCGACCAGGGAGCGGAAATCGGCCCACCACACCGTTGTCGCGTCGTGCTCGACCCAACCGGGGTGCGGCCGGGACACCTCGTGCGGTCGGACGGCCTGCGCGAGCAGGGTTCCGTCGTCGCGCACCAGCACGCCCTTCGAGCTGGCCGTGCCGATGTCGATGCCCAGGATGGCCGCCACTTGGGTGTCTCCGCCTCCTCACACAGAATCCACGCAGAATCACCGTCCCTGACAGCTGACCTCAACCGCTGACTTTGCCGCTCATGTCGTACTGCGAATACAGCTGCGGCGCATTCGCGGTCGTCACCTGAACCGTGCTCAGCGTCTGCTTCTTCTGCACATTCTGCTTGTGCACAATGGCTTCCGCCGTCGCGGCGGCCTGTTCCGCGCAGGTCGGGTAGACGAACGTGGTGTACAGCTGGCCCAACTCGACCGCCCGGATGCCGCCGGTCGGGATGGCCAGACCGTCGGTGCCGATGAATTTCATCTGGCCGGCCCTGCCCGCGCCCTGCGCCGCGTTGTACGCGCCCAGCGCCATCTCATCGTTCTGCCCGTACACCAGGTCGATCCGCTGCCCGCTGGACAGCCACTGGTTCATGATCGTCGTCGCGTTCGCCCGCAGCCACTTGGCTTCCTGCTGGAAGGCGATGGTGATGTTGTGGCCGGCGATGCCGTCCCGGAAGCCCCGGTCCCGGTCGATCTGCGGCTGGTCGGACAGGATGCCGCGCAGTTCGGCGACCGTGCCGCCATTGGGTAGCGCCTGCACCGCCGCTTGGCCGGCCAGTTTGCCGATGGCGTAGTTGTCGCCGCCGATGAACGAGCTGTAGCAGTCGGTGTTCACCGTGCGGTCCAGGATGATCACCGGAATGCCGGCCGCGCACGCCTGCTCGACCGCGGCGGTCAGCGGCGCCGGCTCGTTGGGCGAGACGATCAGCACGTTCACATGCTCCTGGATGAAGTTCTGCACCTGGCTGACCTGAACACCGCTGTCCTGGTGCGCGTCGGTGATCGGGTCCAGCTTCAAGTCGGGATACTTCTTGACGAAATACTGAAGTTGCAGGTTCAACTGCGCCCGGTACGGCTCGGCGTTGTTGGACTGCGAATAGCCGATCACGAACTGCGAACCGTTGCCGCCGGCCGCCGGCGCGCTGGTGGCGCAGGCGCTGACACCGGCAGCGAGCGTGACCAGCGCCGCGAACGCGCCGAGCACGCGTGGCAAGGACCTCATCATTGGGGTGCCCCTTCCGCCTTTTGCTTGTCTACTGTGGACTTGAGGTTTCGACCGCGCCGTAGTCTCCGCGCGCCGGAGACCAGCGAGCGGAAGAAGTCCGGGCGTTGGATGACCACCGCGAGCACCACGATCAGACCCTTGGTGATCAGTTGCAGGTTGTCGCTGATCTGGTTGAGCCCCAACACGTTGTCCAGCAACGTGAGGATCAGTGCCCCCACGAAGGTGCCGGTCACGGTGCCCTTGCCGCCGGCCAGGCTGGTGCCGCCGATCACCGCCGCCGCGATCGCGTCCAGCTCGTAGGAGGTGCCGGCCAGCGGGTCGGCCGAGGCGCTGTACGCCGCGTCGATCGGCCCGGCGAACCCAGCGAGCAGGCCGGACAGCGCGAACACCGCGATGGTCACCGCGGTCACGTTCACCCCGGACAGCTTGGCGGCGGTGGGGTTGCCGCCCACCGCGTACACGTGCCGGCCGAACCTCGTCTTGGACAGCACGAGCTGGAACACCACGCACACCACGACCAGCGCGATCACCGGATAGCCGATCCCGACCTGGCCGAACAGCGGCAACCAGTTGCCCCGCAACAGATTGTGCCCCGGCGTGCCGAGTTTGGCGAAGGCGGCGGCCTGCCCGGTCAGGTGCCCCTGGGCGTCGGTGAGCTGGGTGCCGACCGCGACGTTGTCGCTGACCTGCCGGTCGATGCCACGCACCACGGACAGCATCGCCAGCGTCATCACGAACGACTGGATGCGCAGCCAGGTCGTGCCGATCCCGTTGCACAGCCCGAAGAACGCACCGACCAGCGCACATAGCGGCACGATCAGCCACGGGGTCAGGTTGAGGTGGGTGAGCAGCATCGCGGCGGTCATCGAGCCGATGCCCAGCACCGAACCGACGGATAGGTCAATGCCGCCGGTGAGGATCACCAGGGTCACGCCGACCGCCAGGATTCCCCGGGACGCGAACGCGGTGATCGCGTTGGTCAGGTTGGTCTGGTTCCAGAAGATCTGGCCCTTGGTGATGATTCCGATCAGCACCACCAGCACCAGGCCGATGTAGCCCTGCAACGAGCCCAGCGCCGGCAGCATCCGCGCCAGCCGCTCTTTCGTGGTCTTCGGCCCGCCATTGGCGACCGGCGGTTCGACCCGGCCCTTGTTGGCGGGATCGGTGGTGCGGGTCGTCTCCGTCACGCCGCCTCCCGAGCCATCGCAGCGGTGAGAATGCCCTCCTGGTCGAAGGCGGACCCGTTACCGGTGTCGCGGTGGAACTCGCCGGTCAGCCGGCCCTCGCAGAGCACCAGAATCCGGTCGCACATGCCGATCAGCTCCGGCAGTTCGCTGGACACCACCACAATGGCGGTGCCCTGTTCGGCCAGCGAGTTCATCAGCGCGTGGATCTCCGCCTTGGCGCCGACGTCGATGCCGCGCGTCGGCTCGTCCAGCAGCAACAGCGATGGCCCGGCGAGCAGGCACTTGGCCAGCACCACCTTCTGCTGGTTGCCGCCGGAAAGGTTGCGCACCAACGCCGTCTGGCTCGGCGTCTTCACCCGCAGCTCGCCGATCTTCGCGGCCACCGCGAGGCGCTCGGCCCGCCGGTCGACGGTCCGCCACGGCCGGACGTACCGGTCCAGCGCGACCAGCGTGGTGTTGAACCGAACAGTGTTGTCCAGCACCAGGCTTTTCGCCTTCCGGTCCTCGGCGACCAGCGCGACGCCGCGGCGGATCGCCCGTCGCGGGCGGCTCGGTCGGTAGTGTCGGCCGCCCAGCGTCAGCTCGCCGTCGACGGCACCGCACGCCCCGTAGATCGCCTCCAGCACCTCGGTGCGGCCGGCGCCCATCAACCCGGCCAGGCCGACGATCTCGCCGGACCGGACCTGGAAGTCCAGCCCGCGCAACGCCCGCACGCCGCTACCCGGCTTCGGCGTGGTGGCCAGCCCGCGCACAGCCAGCCAGACCGGGCCGGTGGACCGCTGCTCCGGGGCGCGGGGGAACAGCTCGCCCAGTGGCCGGCCGACCATCATCGCGACCAGTTCGGCGGCGGTGGTCTCGGCCATCGCGCGCTCGCCGACGTAGCCGCCGTCGCGCAGCACGGTGACCGAGTCGGCGATCTCGGCCAGCTCCGCCAACCGGTGGGAGATGTAGATGACGCCGACACCCCGCGCGGTCAGCTCACGGATCACCGCGAACAGCCGGTGCACCTCGGAGTCGGCCAGCGCCGAGGTCGGCTCGTCCATCACCAGCAGCCGCAGGTTCAGGTTCAGCGCCTTGGCGACCTCGACCAACTGCCGCTCGGCGATGCCGCAGTCGCGCACCAGCGTGCGTGGCGGGACGCGCAGGCCGAGCTGGCCCAGCAGCTCGGCCGTGCGCGCCCGCATCACCCCTCGGTCGATCGTGCCGCGCGGCGTTCTGGGTTCCCGCCCGAGGAACACATTGTCCGCAATGGACAGTTCGGGCACCAGGTTCAGCTCCTGGTGGATCATGGCGATGCCGTGCCTGGCCGCGTCCTTGGGCGAGTGGATGAACACCGGCTGGCCGTCGATCTCGATGCCGCCCTCGTAGTCGGCGTGCACCCCGGCGAGGATGTTCATCAGAGTCGACTTGCCGGCCCCGTTCTCGCCGAGTAGCGCGACGACCTCGCCGACGTGCACGGTGAGGCCGACGTCGCGCAGCGCCCGCACACCGGGGAAGGACTTGCTGACCGAGCGCATGGTCAGCAAGATCCTTCCCCGATCTCCCCGGTCAGGCCGCATCGCCGAAGCCGTCATAGTCGATGCCGAGCAGGTCGCAGGCCTGGCGCAGTTCGGCCACATGCTCGCCGGGCACCGCGTGGATGTGGTTGGCGCCGAACCGGGCCAGGAAGTCGGTGGCGTCGGTGTGCAGCCGGGCGAACGCGTGCGGCCACTCGAAGGTGGACTGGCGCATCATCGCCTCGTTGACGGCGTTCTCGTACTGCTCGAACTCGGCGCGCACCACCTGCATCCGGTAGCGGCCGTCGCGGCGGGTCAGCCGAGCCAGCGTGAACGAGCCGGGCGCGGCGAGATGGTGCACGGACGCACCGCCGGCCGGGAAGTAGAACACCTCGGGATAGAGGTGGGTGCGGGCCAGATTCTCCGCCGGATCGGCTGACCGGGCGGCGAACCAGGTGGCGTGCTGGCCGGAGTTGCACAGGTCCCAGACATCCCGGTCGGCGTGGTAGTGCCGGACGTCGGCGAACAGCACCGGGGTGTCGGACAGGCCCTTGAGCAGCTGCATGGTCAGCGCTCCGTCCATATCGGACTCGGTGGCGGTGACATGGGTCGGCTTGGGCCCGTCCCAGTCGTACGGGTCGTTGAGGAACGCCTCGGCGATGTCCATGGTGGCGAAGTTCGCGGTCAGCTCCGGCTGGCCCTTGATCCCGGAGAAGTCCAGGTTCCACTCGTCGATCAGTTCGCGCAGCGCGTAGTACGACCGGATCTGCCGTTCCAGCAGCTCGGGAGTCAGCCGGTCACCGTCGTAGTGGACCTTGGCGGCGTGCCGTTCCAACCATTCGCGCGCGGCGGTGACCTTGCCCTGCTCCACGGTGGCCGATCGGCGGACGATCTCCCACTGGTCGATCTCCTCCACGTCGACGCCGAAGGTGCGCATCCACTGGTCGGTGTTGGCGACGGCGGTGTACATGCCCATCGGCCGGCCGCCGAACCGGCCGAAGGTGGACCCGCGCAGCCGGGAGACCGCGCCGGCCGCGCGCACCGCGACCAGCACCCGGTCCCGGGTGGCCGGATCGCCGATGTCGCCCCACGCGCGGCTGTGCACCCGGCCGAGCTGGTCAAGCCCGCCGCCGCCGGCGAGCATGCCGACCATGCCGGGATACCGCGGGTCGATGTTGGCCATCAGCAGCAACGGGCCGCTGGTGGCATCGGCGGCGAGCATGGTGAAGTGCGGGAACGTCCAGACCGCGTAGTGGAAGATGGTCAGCTCGGGCCGCTGGTCGGCCAGCCAGCGGGCCTGCGAAGTGGCCAGCTGGTTGGTCCAGGCGATCTCCGGGGCGACGACGACCTCATGGCCGGCGTCGCGCAGCACGCCGGCCAGGTGAGCGGTGGCGTTGTCGATGAAGCCGGCCACGTCCCGGTGCACGTAGTCCCGCCCGTCCGACAGCGACAGGATGCCGATCCGCGCCACGACGACCCTCCTCGTTGAGAATCCTGATCTGGGAAATCACTGTGCAATCAAACCACTGAGAAATCGATTTCTCAGCACGGTACGGCGCGCGCGGGCCGGTGTCAATCGGGGTTATGCTTGGCAACCACTACGACCTGGTCAGCTTGGCCGGCCCTAGTATTGATCTTGAAGAAACCGATCTCTCGACCGGAGAGATCCTTCAGCGAGGCGGCCGACCATGGCACATGTGACGATCCGCGATGTCGCGGCCCTGGCCGGGGTGTCCACGGCGACGGTGTCCCGGGTCTTCAACGACGATCCGCGGGTGGCCGGCGAACTGCGCGAGCGGGTGGTCGAGGCGGCCGGGCGGCTGGGCTACCGGCCCAACGGGCAGGCGCGCTCGCTGCGCACCCAGGCCACCAAGGTGCTCGGCCTGATCATCTCGGACATCCAGAACCCGTTCTTCACCGCGCTGGTGCGCGGGGTCGAGGACGCGGCGAGTCAGCGGGACTACTCGGTGGTGCTGGCCAACGCGGATGAGGACGTGGCCAAGGAGTTGCGCTACCTGGAGGTCACCGCGGCGGAGCGGATGGCCGGGGTGATCCTCTCCCCGGCGTCGACCAGCCACAGTCAGGTGAATCTGCTGCTGGACCGGGGAATCCCGGTGGTGGTGATCGACCGGAGAATTCGGTCCGCCGAGGTGGACAGCGTCACGGTGAACAACCAGAAGGCGGCGCGCGAGGCGGTCACGCATCTGGTGGCGGCCGGCGCTCGGCGGATCGGCATGATCGCCGGGCCGCCGGACATCTCCACCGCGGCCGACCGGCTGGCCGGCTACCGCGCCGCGATCAAGGCCGCCGGGCTGCCGACCGACGCGGATCTGGTGGTGCGCGGCGATTTCCGGCTCGACGGTGGGAAGGCGGCGGCGCGGACACTGCTGGCGGCGCGGCCGCGCCCGGACGCGCTGTTCGTGGCCAACAACCTGATGATGGTCGGCGCCCTGCAGACCATCGCCGACAGCGGCCTGTCCGTGCCGGACGACATGCTGCTGGCCGGCTTTGACGAGATGAGCTGGGCCGGCTTCGCCCCGCCGCTCACCCTGATCGAGCAGCCCACCTACGACATCGGCAGGCACGCCGCGGAACTGTTGCTGCGCCGGATATCCGGCGAGGACTTCCCCATCCAGCGAGTGGTCCTCCCGGCCACGCTCACCGTCCGCCAGTCCAGTTCGCGCTAGGTTGACGGCGGTGGGCCGGCGGCGAGACCGGTCGCCGCGCCGTGACGTGCGGCGACAACGCTGAGCAGCACCGACGGCGTCAGCAGGGCCGCCGGGTGCCGGACCATGTTGAGCACGTCGAGAAACGCGGCCTGGGCCCGACGGTCGCGGGCGCCGGCGGCGAGCACCCGGTCCAGGTAGCGCGCGAGCAGCCGTTGACGACGCGTCGGCGGCGGACCGTCGGTGCTCGGATAGCTCATGTCGGACGTGGTGGCCAGCAGCCACGGCACGGTGTGCAGTGCGGCCAGCTCGCGATGGAACAGCCGCGCCAGCCGGTCCGGCCGGTCGACAGTCCTCATAAGACACTCATCGAGCAGCCGCGCGCTCAGCGCCGCGACCGTCATTCCCTGCCCGTAGATGGGATTGAAGGTGCACGCGGCATCGCCGATGGCGAGCACGTTGGCCGGCAGGCCGGATACCTGGTCGAAGCGACGGCGGTGGTTGACGGTCGAGTTGCTGCACGCCACCGGCGTCAGCGGTTCCGCGTCCGCGAGCACCTCAGCGAGATACGAGGTGTCCAGCGAGCGGGCGAACGGGAGGAATTCGGTGTCGGCCGCGCTGGGGCGATCGGCGCCCACTCCGCTGAGGGTGACGATCCACTGGCCGTTCTCGATCGGGGCGATCACGCCGCCTCGGGTCACCGACGGACCGAGCGGCAGGGCGTAGCAGCCCCGCCAGTTCCGTGATCCGGGCGATTCCGGCAGCCGATATCGCCGGGTGGCGTAGCCGAAGTGCGCGTCGATGACTGTTTCCGGGATCGGCGGGCAGCCCAGGCTCGCCATCCACCGGGACAGCCGGGACGCCCGCCCGGACGCGTCGACGACGAGATCGACGCCGAGTTCGCAGGTGGTCTGGTCAGCCAGGTTCCGAATTGTCACCGACTCGACGCGGCGCCGGTCGCCGGTCAGCGCATCGGCCTGGTGTCGCGCCACCAGTCGCACATTCGGCCGCGCCAGCACGGCGTCCCTGATCGTGGCCTCGATCAGCGGCCGGCTCGCGCCGATCACGGTCAGTCCGGAATCGAACCGCAGACCCCAGCCATGTCGGGTGGCGATGGCCAGATCCGCGCCGACGTCGACCTGATGACCACCACGGTCGCGCAGCGCGGCGGCGAATCCGGGCAACAGGTCTTCGACGGTCCGCAGGCCACGGGCGAACAGCGCGTGCACATGGCTGCCCTGCGGGATTCCGGCGCGATGCCCCGGTTCGACGGGAATGCGATCACGGTCGACGAGCACGACCTCGGTGTGGTGACCGGCAAGGACCCGCGCAGCGAGCAGACCGGCGATGCCGGCGCCGATGACCACCGCCCTTGTCATGCCAGCCCGCCCCGTTGCGATCGACTGCGATGGACACAGCCGCGCGAGTGTAGCGAGTTCGGGCCGACTCGACATCGAAACCGCTGGCCGGTGTGGCGGCGGGCCGCCGCGCTCTAGGCTGTCCGTCACTACGGTGGGAGGCGTCTTGGACGGGCAGCGGGACATGCGGGTCTCGGACCGCGATCGGGAGGCGGCCGTGCAGCGCCTTCGGCTCGCGCACAACGAAGGCCGGCTGAAACTGGATGAATACGACAACCGGATCACGCTGGCTTACCAGTCGGTGACCTACGGGGATCTCGCCGACCTGTTCGCGGATCTGCCGGCGCCCCAACCAGGTGCGGTGGCCACGCCGGTAGCTGCGGTGCCGCCGGCAGCACAGCGGCCCTATCGACCACCGAGCCCGCCGTCACCCGTCACCCGGGGCGACGTGCCGGGCTGGATCAAGGTGCTGTGGGCGATCTGGGGTTCGGTCCTACTGATCAACCTCACGGTGTGGGGCCTGGTCAGCCTGTCCGACTTCCATCTGGAGTACTTCTGGCCGATGTGGCTGGGCGTGCCGACCATCGTGCTCGGCGGCCTGTCGGCCGCGGCCACCTCCGCCCGGCGGGCGAAACTGGAACGTCGAGCCCGCCGCCAGCTCGGCGGCTAGTGCTGGCTAGTCGCGGCTAGTTCCGGTTTAGTCGCTGGGCTCGTCGTCCTCGCGCGGAACGCGGTACGGATCGGGATCGCCGGCGTGCTGGGCGCCGTTGGCCAACCGGGCCACCTCGGCGTCCAACGCCTGCGCCTTGGCCAGCAGCTCGTCAATCCGGCGGGAGTCGGTCGGCACCGTGTCCGCGACGAAGGTCAGCGTCGGGGTGAACCGAACCCCGGTGCCCTGCCCGACCAGCGTGCGCAGCCGGCCGCGCGCCGATTCCAGCGCGATCGCCGCGCCGACCGCGTCCGGAGCACTATCCCACTGATCCGGCAGCACGGTGTAGTAAACGGTCGCGTCGTGCAGGTCGCCGGTGACCTTCGCGTCGGTCACCGTCACCTTCGCCAGTCGCGGATCCTTGACCTCGTGCTCCAGCGCGTGCGCGACGATCTGCGCGATGCGCTTGGCGAGCCTGCGGGCGCGCGGTGCGTCAGCCACGGCACCTCTCCCCTCTCCTCAAATCCCAGCTGCTCAAATCCCAGCTCACTCGTCGTCCGGGCCCAGCAGACGGTGCCGAGCCGACAGCAGTTCCAGTTCGGGCCGCCCGGCCACCAGCCGCTCGCAGGCGTCCAGCAGCTCACGGACATGCCCGTTGTCGGCGGCCACCGCGGCCACGCCGATCAGCGCCCGACGGTGCAGGTCGAGATGACCGGCCTCGGCCACCGCGACCTCGAACCGGCGGCGCAGCTCGGCCAGCACCGGCCGCACCATGGACCGCTTCTGCTTGAGCGACCGCACATCCCCGAGCAGAACGTCCAGTTCCAACACACCCACGTACACGACAGTGCCCCCGTTCGAACAGGTCCACAGTGAACGTTCCACAGTGAACGTCCGCAGTGGACAGACTCTCGGGTCGGGGCCGGTGGGGGAAACCGGCCCCGACACGAGCGATCACGCCGGGACGCCGAGCTCCTACGAGCGCGGCTTCTCGCGCATCTCGTAGGTCTCGATCACGTCCTGCAGTCGCAGGTCGTTGTACGAGCTCAGGGTCAGACCGCATTCGAAGCCCTCACGGACCTCGTTGGCGTCGTCCTTGAACCGCTTCAGCGAGGTGAGCGTCAGGTTCTGCGCGACCACCACGTTGTCCCGCAGCACCCGCGCCTTGCCATTCCGCTTGAGCTCACCGGAGAGCACCATGCAACCCGCGATCGTGCCGACCTTCGAGGACCGGAACAGCTCGCGGATCTCCGCCCGACCGAGCTGGATCTCCTCGTACTCCGGCTTCAGCATGCCCTTCAGGGCCTGCTCGATCTCCTCGATCGCCTGGTAGATGACCGTGTAGTAGCGGACATCCACGCCCTCGCGGTTGGCCCGCTCGGTCGCCTTGCCCTCGGCCCGGACGTTGAAGCCCAACACGATCGTGTTGTCGGCGATCGCCAGGTCGATGTCGCTCTCGGTGACACCACCCACGCCGCGGTGCACGACCCGCAGCTCGACATCGTCGCCGACATCGATCTTCAGCAACGCATCCTCAAGGGCCTCGACGGTACCCGAGTTGTCACCCTTGATGATCAGGCTGAGCTGGTTGGTCTCCTTCAGCGCGGCGTCCAGGTCCTCCAGGCTGACCCGCTTCGCCCGCGACGCGTTGAGCGCGTTGCGGTTACGGGCCTGCCGCCGCTCGGCGATCTGCCGGGCGACCCGGTCCTCGTCGACCACCAGGAAGGTGTCCCCGGCGCCGGGCACCGAGGTGAACCCGACGACCTGGACCGGCCGGGACGGCGTGGCCGCCTCGATGTCCCCGCCGAACTCGTCCAGCATCCGCCGCACCCGGCCGTACGCGCCGCCAGCGACGATCGAGTCACCGACGTGCAGCACGCCGCGCTGCACCAGCACGGTCGCCACCGGACCACGGCCACGGTCCAGGTGCGCCTCGATCGCGACGCCCTGGGCCTCCATGTTCGGGTTGGCCCGCAGGTCCAGCTCCGCGTCGGCGGTGAGCAGGATCGCTTCGAGCAAACCGTCGATGTTGGTGGCCTGCTTGGCGGAGATGTCCACGAACATGGTGTCGCCGCCGTATTCCTCGGGCACCACGTTGTAGTCGGTCATCTGCTGCCGGATCTTCTGCGGGTTGGCGCCGGCCACGTCGATCTTGTTGACCGCCACCACGATCGGCACCTTCGCCGCCTGGGCGTGGTTGATCGCCTCCACCGTCTGCGGCATCACACCGTCATCGGCGGCGACCACGATCACCGCGATGTCGGTGGCCTGCGCGCCACGGGCACGCATGGCGGTGAATGCCTCGTGGCCCGGGGTGTCGATGAAGGTGATCAGCCGCTCTTGGTCCTCAAGGTTGGTGGCCACCTGGTAGGCGCCGATGTGCTGGGTGATGCCGCCGGCCTCGCCCTCGTGGACGTTCGTCTTGCGGATCGTGTCCAGCAACCGGGTCTTGCCGTGGTCGACGTGACCCATCACGGTCACCACCGGCGGCCGCACCTGGAGATCGGCCTCGGTGCCGGCGTCCTCGCCATAGGTGATGTCGAAGGAGTGCAGGAGTTCGCGGTCCTCCTCCTCCGGACTGACGACCTGGACCTGGTAGTTCATCTCCGAGCCGAGCAGTTCGAGGATGTCCTCGGAGACGGACTGGGTCGCGGTGACCATCTCGCCGAGATGGAACAGCACCTGGACCAGGGCGGCCGGGTTGGCGTTGATCTTGTCGGCGAAGTCGGTCAGCGACGCGCCGCGCGGCAACCGGATCGTCTCGCCGCTGCCCTTGGGCAGCCGCACACCACCGACGCTCGGCGCCTGCATGTTGTCGAATTCCTGGCGCTTCTGCCGCTTCGACTTCCGGCCACGCCGGGCCGGTCCGCCGGGACGACCGAACGCGCCGGCAGCGCCACCGCGACCGCCGGGGCCACCCGGACGACCACCGCCGCCACGGAAGCCACCGCCGCCAGCCGGCGCTCCACCGCCGCCACCGGGACCACCGCCACCGGGACGGAAGCCACCGCCACCGCCGCCACCACCGCGGAAGCCGCCACCACCGCCACCGGGACGGCCGCCACCACCGGGACCGCCGCCGGGACGACCACCGCCGCCACCGCCACCGCGTCCGGGCTGGGGACGCGGCGGCATCATGCCGGGGTTGGGCCGCGGCGGCATGCTGCCCGGGCTGGGCCGCGAGCCGCCGGACGTCGGGTGACCTTCGCGCGGGTTCCCCTCACGCGGCGGACGACCGTCGCCGGGACGACCGGGACGGCCCTCGCCGGAACGACCCGGACGACCGTCGCCGGGACGGTTCGGGCGATCGCCGTGGCCACGCTCGGCCGGCCCGCGCTGCTCGCCCGGACCACCGTGTCGAGGCCCGGCCGGACGTGACGAACCGCCGCCGACGCCGAACGGGTTGTTGCCCACCTTCGGGGTGCGCGGACCCGGCTTCGGCGACTGCGGCCGAGGCGGCACGACGGACGAACCGGAGTCCGGCCGGCCGCTCTGCTGGCCGGTGGACGGCGCGGGGCGGTCCGCCGAGCGCGCCGGCTTGCCGCCGGGCGCCGGACGACTGGCCGGCGCGGGGGCCGGGGGCGTCTGGGCGGCCGGTTCGGCCGGGGCCGGGCGCGGACCGGGGCGGGAGCCGCCGGACGGCGCCGGACGCTCGGGGGCTGGAGCTGGTGCGGGAGCCGCCGAAGCCGCTGCCGGGGTCGCGCCGTTGGTCGCCGGGGCCGGTCGGATCGACGGCGGGGCCGGTGCCGGTGCGGCGGGTTGGGGTGCTGCCGAAGCAGCCGGTCGAGCCGAACCACGGCTGCCGCCGGAACGACTCGGCTTGCCCGCGTCTCCACTGGGGAACGAGTCCCGCAACCGTCGGGCGACTGGCGCCTCGACGGTGGAGGACGCGGACTTCACAAACTCGCCCAAGTCCTTCAACTTGGCGAGTACATCCTTGCTCGTGACACCGAGCTCTTTAGCGAGCTCGTGCACGCGGGCCTTGCCTGCCACTGGTCTCCTCATCTGAGGCCGGCGGGCAGGCGGCCCGTCGACCTCGCTCTATCGTCGCGCGTTCATGGCTTCAGCTTCACGGCTGACTCATGACGGGTCGACCTGCTTCCTTGTCCTGTTCGACGTGGGTGGTTCCCACATCGGCACACTCGCCGGCCGGGCGCTCCAGGTGGGCGCGGACCCGCTCGACGTCGAGCGGCCCCGGGACGCGCAGCGCCCGCGGAAACGCCCGCCGTCGCTCGGCGGCGCGCAGGCAGTCGGCACGCGGATGCAACCACGCTCCCCGTCCCGACAACCGGCGCCGGGGATCGGGGACGACCTCACCCGCCACGACCACCACACGCAACAGCTCGGCGGCCAACGCCTGGGCACGACAACCCACACACGTTCGCACCGGGCCAACAGGCAGCCCTGTACGCACTGAGACCGGTCCCTGACGTTGAACCATCTACGAGTCTATCTCCTGATGGTCAGTTGTCCGAACCCGCCGCCGGCGCGGACCTCGGACCGGTCGCCGGACCGGTCGCCGCCGACCTTCCCGCGGCCTCGTCCGGGTAACCAGCGGAGACCGACCCAACCGATTCTGTGACCTCGCTGACGGGATCGACGGGGTCCGCCGGGTCCACTGGGTCGACGGCGTGGTCCGGGTCGGCGGCGCCGGCGACGTCACTGCGGATGTCGATCCGCCAGCCGGTCAGCCGGGCGGCGAGCCGGGCGTTCTGGCCTTCCTTGCCGATCGCCAGCGAGAGCTGGTAATCCGGCACCACGACCCGCGCGGTCTTGGCCCGCTCGTCGACCACCCGCACCGAGATGACCTTCGCCGGGGACAGCGCGTTCCCGACGAAGGTGGCCGGGTCCTCGGCGTAGTCCACGATGTCGATCTTCTCGCCGGCCAGCTCGCTCATCACGTTGCGCACCCGGGCACCCATCGGCCCGATGCACGCGCCCTTGGCGTTCACTCCGGACACCGTCGACCGGACCGCGATCTTGGACCGGTGGCCGGGCTCGCGGGCGACGGCCGGGATCTCCACGGTGCCGTCGGCGATCTCCGGCACCTCCAGCGCGAACAACCGGCGGACCAGGTTGGGGTGGGTACGGGACAGGGTGATCTGGGTGCCGCGCATGCCCCGGGAGACGCCGACGACGTAGCAGCGCAGCCGGCTGCCGTGCTCGTACCGCTCGCCGGGCACCTGCTCACCGGGCGGCAGCACGCCTTCGGTGTCGCCGACCTGCACCACCACCATGCCGCGCGCGTTGGCCCGGGAGTCCCGCTGCACCACACCCGCGACGATCTCGCCCTCCTTCGCGGAGAACTCGCCGAAGGTCCGCTCGTGCTCGGCGTCCCGCAACCGTTGCAGGATGACCTGGCGGGCGGTGGTCGCCGCGATCCGGCCGAACCCCTCCGGGGTGTCGTCCCACTCCTCGAGGACTTCGCCCTCCGGGCCGACCTCCTGGGCGAGCACCCGGACGAGTCCGGTCTTCCGGTCGATGTCGATCTTGGCGTGCGGCTGGTGGCCGTCAGTGTGCTTGTAGGCGGTCAGCAGCGCGGTCTCGATGGCGTCCAGGACCATGTCGAAGGGGATGTCCTTGTCCCGTTCGATCGCCCGCAGGGCGGCGATGTCGACGTTCATGACTCCTCCTTGGTGACCTCGTCGCCGGTAGGTTCCAGCAACCGCAGGTCGTGCACCGATGGCGACCGGAACTCGATCTCGACCACGGCCTTGGCGATGTCGCGGTACTGCACCCGGCGCAGCGCCCCGTCCACCAGCACCCGCACGCCGTGCTCGTCGGCCGCGCCGACCCGGCCGGTGAACTGACCGCCGTCGTGCCGGTGGAACCGCACCAGCCGCAGCCTGGCCCGCCGCCAGTGCCGGGGTTGGGTCAGCGGGCGGTCGATGCCCGGCGAGGTCACTTCCAGTGTGTACGGCCCGGCAAGCAGTTCGTCGTGCTGGTCGAGGGTCGCCGAGACGGTCCGGCTGGCCTGGGCGAGCAGGTCGAGGTCGACGCCGTCCTCGGCGTCCACCACCACCTTGACCTGCCGCCGCCGGCCGGCGCTGGACACGTCCAGGCAGTCCAGGTCGAGGCCGAGCGCGCCCACCGACTCGGCGACGATGGGCGTGAGCCGACCGGCTAGCTCATCGCGCTGCTGGCTGGACACAGGTCGCTCCTCGCTGGTGGGGCCGATCGTGTGCCGGTGCGACCGGCCACGCATGGCGATGCATGCCAATGCATGACAGCGCCGGCCGACGTCGGTTTCGGCGGCCGTGGTCGCTCAGCGTATCGCGTCCTGGCGAATCGGCACGTCGGAGCACCACTCACGGTCAACTTGCCGCCCTGGCAGGATGACGAGCCGTGAGATCGGCCGAAGCTTCCGGGTTCGCCGGGCGCCGCTGGACCCGACGCGGCCTGCTGCGGACCGCCGCGGTCACCGCCGTGGCGGTGCCGTTGGCCGCCCCGGCGATCGCCGCGTGCACCGCCCAACAGCCGCCGAGCGCGCCGGATCCGCTGACCGCGCTGGTCACCGCCGCCGAGTCAGATGCGCGGGCCGCGCAGGCCGCCGCGGCTGCCTTCCCGGACAACGCGGCCACCCTGAACGTGGTGGCCTCGGTGCGGCAGCAGCACGCCGCCGCGCTGCGGGCCGAGGTCAACCGGGCGAACACCACGCCCACCACGAGCGGTTCGCCTACCACCGAGACAACCGGGACGTCGGCGCCCCCGGCACCGGCCAGCGAGGGCGCCGCGATGAGCCAGTTGACCGGCAACCTGCGCACGGCACAACAACAGGCGGCCGGCCTGGTGCCGACACTGCCGCGCTACCGCGCCGGGTTGGTCGGCTCGGTGTCCGCCGGCTGCGCGAGTGTGTTGGAGGCGTTGGGGGCGTGAGCGGCACGATGGCGACAGACACGGCGAGCGCGTTGCAGCAGGCGCTGGGCACGGAGTACGCGGCGATCTGGGTATGCGGCCTGGCCAGCGCGTTCGCCGGCGGCGGAGTGACGCCGGAACTGGCCGCCGCGCAGACCACGCACCAGGCCCGCCGGGACGCGGTCCAGCGACTGCTCACCGACGCCGGCCAGACCCCGGCCCTCGCGCAACCGGCCTATGTGCTGCCCCAGCCGGTGAACAGCCAGGCCAGCGCGCTGGCGATGCTCGCCGTCGCCGAGGCGGACGCCACCGTCGCCTGGCGAGCGGTGTTGGAGCGCACCGACGACGCCGGCCTGCGACAGACCGCGCTGACCGCGCTCACCGACAGCGCCGTCCGGGAGACCAGGTGGCGTCGGCTCGCCGGCATCTCGCCGGCGTCGGTGCCGATGCCCGGCCAGCCGTCCTGATCGGGTTGCCATCCTGACCGGGTTTCAGCTGGCTCAGCTGGCGCTGCCCAGTTGTCGCACGGCAGCCGAGGCGACCGCGTTGAGAGCGGCCTTGGCGTTCCCGTTCTGGCTGCTGGCGAACAATTCGGTCACGGCGATGACCTCGTCGGTGCCCGACGCGGCGGACGCGTACCCGCCGTTCTCCAAGTTGGTCGGGCCATTGGGCGCGGCGGCGGTCTTGTCCTCCACCAGGTCCTTGACGTGGCCGGTGTCGCTTGTGTTGCTGAGCGTGTCCAGGCCGGTCGCGGCGGCCGTGTTGCCCATGTGCAGCACGGCGACGCCGACCAGCACCTGGCGGCCGTCGGACAGCTGGGTGGTGTAGAGCGAGCGGGACAGCTGCTGGCAGGAGTGCGACACGAGGTACTGCCGCAGCTGGCCGGTGGCGTGCGGCGCGCAGGTCGAGTCGTTCACCGGTTGGTGGTACGGGGTGAACTGGTAGGCGCCGGCCACCGCGGAGCCTGGGGGCTTCTCCGTCGGTCCGGAACCCTGGTGGAACAGCCACCACACCAGGCCGGACAACACCGCCACGAGCAGCAGGCCCAGTCCCTTGAGCGTCCAGTCCAGTGCTTTCGAGCGATCGCCCGGACGACCGGCGGAAGGCGGACCGGGCGGGGGTGCGATGCGCTGGGTGCCGTCCGGATCCAACGCCTCGTACCCACCGCGCGCCTGAGGCTTGGTGGGTGCGTTGTAGTCGAAGGACTCGGACATCGCGACAACCGTAATGGGTGATCCGCGCCGAAGTGACGCCGGCCAGTGCCAGATGTCCCTATGGTTAACCGAGTGCACAGCAAGGAGATCGAGATCCGGACCGGCGCCACCGAGGTCGTCCACGACCTGACCGACGACTGCGAACGGTTCGTCGCGGAAGCACCCGCCGGACCTACGGACGGATTACTGCACGTCTGGGTGCCGCACGCGACCGCCGGGCTGGCCGTGCTGGAGACCGGCGCCGGCAGTGACGAGGACCTGCTGGCGACCCTGCGCGAGCTGCTGCCGCCGGATCGCCGGTGGCAGCACCGGCACGGATCACCCGGCCACGGCCGGGATCACGTGCTGCCCGCGCTGCTGCCGCCGTACGCGACCGTGCCGCTGCTGGACGGGCGGCTCGCGCTGGGCACCTGGCAGTCGATCTGCCTGGTGGACACCAACGTGGACAACCCGGCGCGTCGGGTGCGGCTGAGCGTGCTGTCGGGTTGATCATGCGGGGCGGCAGGCGAGAGTGGCTCACAGTGTTAGTGGTGGTTGTGCTGGCGTTCGCCGCGACCACCGCCATCATCAAGATGCTCCAGGGTGACCAGCGGGTCGTCGGGCAGCCGTCGCCGATCACCGGGGACGCCGTGGTGACGCCGGGCGGCCCCGAGCTGATCAATCCGGACAGCAAGCTGACGTACCGGCTGCCGGCCGCGGACTGGCGACCGGAGCCGACGATCGGCGAGGTCGGGGTCATCGCGCTCAACGAGGGCGCGCTGCGCACCCCGTACCAGTGCGACGGCGCCGAATACGCCCGTGGCCAGGTCGGCAGCGGCCAAGCCACGCCGGCCGACCCGGCCACGCTGGCCAGTTCGGTCGCCAACGAGGCCGCCGGCCAGTTCTACTCCATCACCACGGCCACCGGCACCAGCGCCCCAACAGTCCACAATGGAGCATCGCGTCCCGTGCGGAGCCGACTGCCCAACGGGAAGCTGGTGAGCGGCGCGGTCTCGATCGCCTACGCCGCGCAGACCGCCAGCCGGTGTCTGGCCAGCCGGGGCGAGGTGGTCGTGCTGGTGCTGCGCCTGGCCGACCGGGACGCGGTGCTGGTCGTCAACGGCGATCTGGACGGCGGGCCGGCCGACCCGGCCCCGGCCACCGACTCCGAACTGGAGAGCATCGTCAACAGCGCGACCCCGCTGAGCTGATCCCGGATCGGCCGGCCAGTCACCCGCCAGCGCCCCACCGGCGACCCGCCGTGGCGGTCCGCTACACTCGATAACGCACCGAGGCCGCGTGACGCGCGAAAAGCTCGAGGTCGAGCCGCCGGTGCGCTCCACTGAAGTCAGTCCACCGGCGCGACCACGCGCCAGGCCCGTCCTTGTGACCAGCCCCGATCGCGTAGCGCGCAGTGCTGAAAGCTCAGTGCTGTCAACACAGTGCTGAAGTACAGCGCTGAAAGTCGTGCCGCGTGCGGAGCCTCCCCGAGACGTGCCACGTTTCGGAGATCATGGAGGTCTTCCGCGTGCCTACTTTCATTGACCGCGAGCAGAGTGCTCATCGCGGCCCGCACCGCGCCCGACGCGGCGCCCCCTCGGCCCGGCCCACCTGGTTGGTCCCGGCCGCCGCTGAGGAGGCGCCTGCCATCAGCGCATCCCAACCCGCTCCCGAACCGGCGGCACTGCCGTCGTTCGCCGAGATCGGCCTACCCGAACCGCTGCTGCGTGAGCTGCAGCGGGCGAACATCAACGCGCCGTTCCCCATCCAGGCGGCCACCCTGCCCGACGCGCTGGCCGGCCGGGACGTGCTCGGCCGCGCCGCCACCGGCTCCGGCAAGACGCTGGCCTTCGGGCTGGCCATGATCGCCCGGCTGGCCGGCGAGGAAGCCCGGCCCAAGCGCCCACGCGGACTGGTCCTGGTGCCCACCAGGGAACTGGCCATGCAGATCGCGGACGCGCTGACCCCGTTCGCCAAGTCGATGGGGCTGTGGTGCCGGGTCGCCGTCGGCGGCACCTCGTTCACCCGGCAGGTGGACGCGCTGCGCCGCGGCGTCGATCTGCTGATCGCCACCCCGGGCCGGCTTTCCGACCATGTGCGGCAGGGCACCTGTGTGCTGTCCGACATCACCTGCACCGCGCTGGACGAGGCCGACCAGATGGCCGACATGGGTTTTCTGCCGCAGGTCAAGGAAATTCTCGACCTCACCAGCCCGGACGGCCAGCGGCTGCTGTTCTCGGCCACTTTGGACGGTGACGTCGACACGCTGGTGCGGAAGTACCTGCACAACCCGGTGAAGCACTCGGTGGCGCCGGCTTCGGCCAGTGTGTCCACCATGGAGCACCACCTGCTGCTGGTGTCGGCGCAGGACAAGACCAACGTGGTGACCGAGGTCGCGGCCCGCGACGGCCGGACGATCATGTTCGTGCGCACCAAGTTCGCGGTGGACAAGCTCACCGAGAAGCTGCGGTCGGTCGGCGTCAACGCCGGCGCGCTGCACGGCGGCAAGACGCAGGGCGCGCGCACCCGGATCCTGGCGGACTTCCGCGAGGGCCACACCCCGGTGCTGGTCGCCACCGACGTCGCCGCCCGCGGCATCCACGTCGAGGACGTCAGCCTGGTGGTGCACGTGGACCCGCCGGCCGACTCCAAGGACTACCTGCACCGGGCCGGCCGCACCGCGCGGGCCGGGCAGAACGGCACCGTCGTCACGCTGGCCACCCACCAGCAGAAGCGCGCGGTGCTCGGCCTGACCGCGCGGGCCGGCGTCCGGCCGAGCAGCACCCGGGTGCGACCCGGTGACGAGGCGCTGAACCGGATCACCGGGGCCCGCACGCCCAGCGGCGAGCCGGTGGTGGACGAGCCGCGCCGGCCACACCGGCCCAACCGTCCCGAGCGGGGCGGACCCCGGGGCGGCCGCGGCTTCGCGCCGCGCGGTGGCGCCTCGCACCGGGGCGACTTCCGGGACCGCCGTCCGCGCCGGGAGCACTGAGCAGCGTTCCCAGGCGTTGCGCGTTCACGCGGCGCGCAACGCCTGGGACAGCCGCACCCGCGCGCCCGTCCGGAGCACCGCGTTGCGGTAGATCCGGCCCGCCAGCCACACCAACAGCGGGATCGTCGCGAGCACCAGCGCCACCGCCAGCGCCGCCTCCCAGCCGGGCACGCCGCCCATGGACAGCCGCATCGGCATCAGGGTCGGCGCGAACACTGGGATGATCGACAGAGTCTCGATGATCGGGTTGGCCGGGTTGGTCGGCAGGACCGTCGCGCCCAGCACGTAGCCGGCGATCACGAAGATCATCGCCGGGGTGACCACCCCGGACACCTCCTCCTGCCGGGACACCAGCGCGCCCAGGCCGGCGAACGCGGTGGCATACATGAAGAAACCGAGCAGATACCAGACGACCAGCCAGGCCAGCGTGCTCGCGGCGGCGGACACCGAGATGGTCAGCACGCCGGTGGCCAGGCCGGTGACGATCCCGGCGGCGCCGATGACAACCATCTGGATCAGCCCGACCGTGCCGATGCCCAGCACCTTGCCGACCATCAGCTGCCAGGGCCGGATCGCCGACAACAGCAGCTCGACCACCCGACTGGACTTCTCCTCGACCACGCCCTGCGCCACCAACTGTCCGTTGACCAGCAACGACAGGTAGATCAACACGCCGGCCACCAGACCCAGGACCAGTTGCTGGGTCTGGTACTTGTACGCCGGTTCCAGTGACTGGACGGTGATGTGCGCGTCGTTCACCGCCGCCCGAACCCGCTGCGGGTCACCGCCGAGCACGGTGATCTGCTGACTGAACACCGCTTGCTGGGCAAGCACGGTGAACGCGCTGGTCAGGCCCTTGTTCGCGGTCTTCTTCACCACCGCGACCAATTGACCGTGTCCATTGGCGACCAGCAGCGCGTCGAGCTTGCCGTTCCGAACCTGCTGCTCGCCGCGGGCCTGGTCGGACACCGTGGTCACGTTGAGGTGCTGGCCGGCGGCCTGGCCACTGGCCTGGACCGCGGTGCCGAGGCTGGCGGTCGCGCCGGTGAGCCCGACATTCTCGGTGGATGCCGAGCCGGTGACGAGCTTCAGCACCACCGGCAGGCCGATGATGATCACCATGAGCACCAGGGTGGCGATCCGGGTCGATTTGGACCGGAGCCGCACCGACAACTCGCGACTGGCGACCAACCCCACGGTCGGCCACACCCCTGGCTCGGTCAGATCGTTCGTACCAGTACTCATGCCGCCATCTCCTTGCCGTGGGTGCTGCCAGCGCCGTCGGCACTGACCACGTGCCGGAACAGCTCGGTGAGGGTGGCGCGGCGGCGGGCGAACTCGCGTACCGGGCCGGTGTCCAGCGCGGCCCGCAGCACCTGCTGGTCGTCGGCGCCCGGCCGCAGCTCAAGCATGGTGTGCGTGCCGTCCCGGCCGCGGACCTCGACGCCAGGAAGCCCGTCGGCCCAGCCGGCGGGCGCGGCCGGCGCGTCCACCAGCAGCCGTTCCGGCGCGCCGGAACGCAACTCGTCAATAGAGCCACAGGCGACCATCTGCCCGTCCTTGACGATGCCGACCCGATCGCACAGCCGCTCCACCAGATCCAGCTGGTGGCTGGAGAAGATCACCGGGATGCCGTCGGCGCACCTGTCACGCAGCACCTCGCTCATCACGTCGACCGCGACCGGATCGAGGCCAGAGAACGGCTCATCCAGAATCAGCCCATCCGGCTCATGCACGAGCGCGGCGGTGAGCTGGACCCGCTGCTGGTTGCCGAGGCTGAGCGCCTGCGCGATGTCGTCGCGCCGCTGGGTCAGGCCGAGGCGGTCCAGTAGCGCGTCGACGGACCGGCGGGCGTCGGCGGCCGACATGCCGTGCAGCCGGGCGAGGTAGACGAGTTGCTCGCCCACCCGCATCCGCGGATACAGCCCGCGTTCCTCGGGCATGTAGCCCAGCCGGCGGCGAGTCCGCAGGTCGACCGGCCGCCCGGCCCACCGCACCTCGCCGGAGTCCGCCGCGAGCACGCCCATCGCGATCCGCATGGCGGTGGTCTTGCCGGCGCCGTTGCTGCCGACGAACCCGAACAACTCGCCGGCGCGGACCTCGAAGGTCATCTCGCGCAGGGCGACCACATCGCCGTATCGCTTGGAAATCGTGTCGATCTCCAGCTGTCCGCCGGTCACCTGAGCCCCTCCCGTTAAAGTGATATCATCACGATAACCTGATGCTAGACCGTGGGCTCGCTGAGCTCCAGAGGGGACTCCAGATGACTGAGCCAACCAAGTCGCCGGCAGCCGATCCGGTCGCGATGCCGGCCCCGCGAATCCGGGAACGCGTGCTGCTGGGCGCGCCAGGTGGCCCGATGTTCGTGCTGTGCGCGCTGGTGATCGCGCTGGGCGTGGTCTGGCTGACCCAGCATTTCGCCGCGCCGGTGGTGGGTGTGCTGGTGGTCGCCGTCGGCATTCTCGGGCTCACCGGCCTGACCCCGATCGCTCCCGGGCAGGCGCGGGTGGTGCAGCTGTTCGGCCGCTACGTCGGCACCGCGCGGAAGCCGGGGCTGCGCTGGTTCAACCCGCTGACCCGCCGCCGGCCGGTGTCCACCCGGATTCGCAACCACGAGACCGGCACCACCAAGGTCAACGACGCGGACGGCAACCCGATCGAGATCGCCGCAGTGGTGGTCTGGCAGATCCAGGACACCGCGCGAGCAGTGTACGAAGTGGACGATTTCACCCAGTTCGTGAACATCCAGGCGGAAACGGCGGTCCGGCACATCGCCACCAGCTATCCCTACGACGCCGGCGGCGAGGACCGGTTGTCGTTGCGGGACAACGCCGCGGAGATCACCGCGAAGCTGTCGGCGGAGATCGCGCAGCGGGTGGAGTCGGCCGGCGTCGCGATCATCGAGTCACGGCTGACCAGGCTCGCCTACGCGCCGGAGATCGCTTCCGCGATGCTGCGCCGACAGCAGGCCAACGCGGTGGTCGCGGCCCGGCAACGAATCGTCGAGGGCGCGGTGGGCATGGTCCAACTAGCACTGTCCCGTTTGGAGGAACAAGACGTAGTGTCGCTGGACGACGAGCGGCGGGCGGCGATGGTGTCCAACCTGCTCGTCGTGCTGTGCGGCGACCGGGACACCCAGCCGGTGGTCAACACCGGATCCCTCTACCAGTAGGCGACGGGTGTGGCCGAGCGCAAGAGCGTCCTGCTCCGGCTGGACCCGGCGGTGTATGACGCGCTGAGCAAGTGGGCGGGCGACGAGTTGCGCAGCACCAACGCACAGATCGAGTTCCTGTTGCGTCGGGCGCTGGCGGACGCCGGCCGGATGCCGCGCGGCGCGGGCGGCATCCCGCGTCGCGGCCGACCCGTCAAACGCGCCGAACCCGAGGCTGAGACTGAGGCTGACTAGCGCACGTTGTCGCCGAGCGCAGCCACCGGGCCGATCACGATGATCGCCGGCGGTCGGATTCCCTGTTCCAGCACGGCGTCCGCGACCTTGTCCAAAGTAGATCGAACGATCCGCTGGGTGCGCATGGTGCCGTCGGCGACGACCGCGACCGGGGTGTCGGCCGGCCGGCCGCCGGACAGCAGCGCCTCGGCGAACGCCCCGGTCCGCTCCACCGCCATCAGCAGCACGATGGTGCCGCGCAGCTTGGCCAGCGCCGGCCAGTCCACCAGCGACCGCTCGTCATCCGGGCCGACGTGGCCGGACACCACGACGACCTCGTGCGCGACCCCGCGGTGGGTGACCGGCACGCCGGCCACCGCCGGCACCGCGAACGCGCTGGTCACACCCGGCACCACGGTCACCGGCACACCGGCGTCGGCGCACGCGAGCAGTTCCTCGAAGCCGCGGCCGAACACGTACGGATCGCCGCCCTTGAGCCGGACGACGAACTTGCCGGCCAGCGCGTTCTCGATCAGCGTCTGGTTGATGACGTCCTGGCTGGCCGCCCGGCCGTAGGGGATCTTCGCGGCGTCCACCACCCGAACGTGTGGCGGCAACTCGTCCAGCAGTTCCCGGGGCGCCAGCCGGTCGACCACCACCACATCGGCGCGCGCCAGCAACCGGCGGCCACGCACCGAGATCAGCTCCGGATCGCCGGGGCCGCCACCAACCAGCGCGACCCCCGGCAGCTGGTCGGCGTCACGGTGCGGCTGGTCGGCGACCCGGCCCTCGCGCAGCGCGTCGAGCAGGCCGTCCCGGACCGCGGCGGACCGGCGCGGGCGTCCGCCGGACAGCACGCCGATCAGCAGCCCGTCGTGCTCGCCAACCGCCGGTGTGACGGCGCTGCCCTGGCCGCCCGCGTCGGCGCGCACGCAGAAGATCCGCCGGTGTTCGGCTTCGGCCGCGACGGCGGCGTTCACGTCGTGGTCGGCGGTGCAGGTCACCGCGTACCACGCGCCGTCGAGGTCGCCGTCGGCGTAACGGCGGGCGTGCCAGACCAGTTCGCCGGCTTCGGCCAGACCCTGCACGGCGGCCGTCACGTGCGGGGCGATGACCTCCACCCGGGCGCCGGCGGACACCAGGCGGGGCAGCCGCCGCTGCGCCACGGTGCCGCCGCCGACCACCACGACCCGGCGGCCGACCAGGTCCAGTCCGGCCAGATAGTGCTGCTCACTGTGCTGCTCACGGTGCGGCTCACGGTGTTGCTCCCTGGGTTGCTCACTGTGCATGGCTACCAGCATGCCCATGCGCGTGGCCGTGCCCGTGAGCCGGGTCGTCCGGGTGGTGGTGCGGTGTCTGCGGCGCGCCGAGCTTGTCCTCGAAGCCGGGCAGCAGCACCCGATAGGCGCAGGTGTCGCAGTTCATCCGGATGTCGCCGTGCACGGCTTCGTGATATCGCTCCACGACCAGATCGACCAGTTCGGCGCAGTCGCCGAGATAGCCGGCGACCCGCACGTCCAGTTCCGGGTGCTCGGCGCCGAAGGCCACCGACTGCTCGACCACCCGCTGCGGCAGCACGCCGTCGAACAGGAAGTACGGCGCGACCACGACTTGGGCGGCGCCGAGTCGGCGAACCCGTTCCAAGCCCTCGGCGACGTTCGGCGTGGCGAGCGAGACGAACGCGGTCTCCACGAAGGCGAAGCCCTGGGTTTCCTGCAACAGCCGGGCGACCTTGCAGACCTCGGCGTTCGCGTCCGGGTCGGTGGACCCCCGCCCGACCAGCAGCACGGCGGTGTCCGTTCCGGTGGCGGCGACGGCGGCGATCCGTTCACCCAGCAGGGTGAGCAGAGTCGGATGCGGGCCGAGCGGGCGGCCGAACCGGTAGCTGACGCCGGGGCTGCGCCGCACCTCCCGTTCCAGCGCGGCGGGAATGTCGCCCTTGGCGTGGCCGGCGGCGACCAGGACCAGCGGAACGGCGGCCAGCCGGCGGTGGCCTTGGCCGGCAAGCGTTTGCCAGGCCTCGGTCACCGCCGGCGCGGACAGCTCGATGAAGCCGCCGGCCACGTCCACTCCGGCCGGCGCCAGCCGAACGCGCAACCGGTCCACGAAGTCACGGAACTCCCGCACCCCGTTCTGGTCCACGGTGCCGTGCCCAACGATCAGCAGCGGCTCGGGTGTCGTCACTGGCGCTCCTCGGCGAAATCCGCATTCTGATGGACGTCATTCTCGACGTCGTTCTCGACATCGTTCTCATCGACGTTGTCATTGAAGTACAGCAGGGCGTTGACGATCGCGGCGGCGATGGCGGCACCGCCGCGCTCGGTCATCGTGCTCACCGAGGGCAGGCCGGCGGCGCGCAGGTCCGCCTTGGCCGCGACCGCGCCGACGAACCCGACCGGCACGCCGATCACCAGCGCCGG
>DASZLR010000082.1:0-20402 GCA_035552275.1 Pseudonocardiaceae bacterium
AAGTGGAGCTTCATGCCCCCCAACGAGGACAAGCCGCACTACCTGGTGATCAACGCCGACGAGGGCGAACCGGGAACCTGCAAGGACATCCCGCTGATGATGGCCGACCCGCACTCGCTGGTCGAGGGCTGCGTCATCGCCGCCTACGCCATGCGCTCGCACCACTGCTTCATCTACGTGCGCGGCGAGGCGCTGCACTGCGTGCGCCGGATGCACGCCGCGGTCCGGGAGGCGTACGAGGCCGGCTACCTCGGCAAGAACATCCTCGGCTCCGGCTACGACCTGGACATCACCGTGCACGCCGGCGCCGGCGCGTACATCTGCGGTGAGGAGACCGCGCTGTTGGACTCGCTGGAAGGCCGCCGCGGCCAACCCCGGCTGAAGCCGCCGTTCCCGGCCGCCGCCGGCCTGTACGCCGCGCCCACCACGGTGAACAACGTGGAGAGCATCGCCAGCGTGCCGTTCATCGTCGCCGCCGGCGCGGACTGGTTCAGGTCGATGGGGCGGGAGAAGTCGCCCGGCCCGAAGATCTTCTCGCTGTCCGGCCACGTCGAGCGGCCCGGCCAGTACGAGGCGCCGATGGGTGCCACCCTGCGCGAACTGCTGGATCTGGCCGGCGGCATGAAAGACGGTGTGCCGCTGAAGTTCTGGACGCCGGGCGGCTCGTCCACGCCGCTGTTCACCGCCGAGCACCTGGACGTGCCGCTGGACTTCGAGGGCGCCGCCGAGGCCGGCTCGATGCTGGGCACCACCGCGCTGCAGATCTTCAACGAGACCGTGTCGGTGCCGTGGGCGGTGATGAAGTGGACCCAGTTCTACGAGCACGAGTCCTGCGGCAAGTGCACACCATGCCGGGAGGGCACCTACTGGCTGGCCAGGGTGCTGGAGCGGATGGTGCACGGCGACGGCACCGTCGAGGACATCGACACCTTGCTGGACGTCTGCGACAACATCTTCGGCCGCTCGTTCTGCGCGCTCGGTGACGGCGCGGTGTCCCCGATCGTCAGCGGCATCAAGTACTTCCGCGACGAGTTCCTGGCGCTGTGCCGGGACAACGCGGCCAATCTCGAACTGGCGGGGGCGCGCTGACCATGACTGCTGACATGAGTCTGGCACCGGAACAGAAACCACAGGCCGCCGCGGCCGCTGAAGTCGCCGTGCCGGAAGGCCACGTGCGGCTGACCGTCGACGGCGTCGAGCTGACCGCGCCGAAGAACGAGCTGATCATCCGGGCCGCCGAGCGGATCGGCGTGGAGATCCCCCGGTTCTGTGACCATCCGCTGCTGGACCCGGCCGCCGCCTGCCGGCAGTGCCTGGTGGAAGTGGAGATGGGCGGGCGGGCGATGCCCAAGCCGCAGCCGGCCTGCGCGGTCACCGTCGCCGACGGGATGGTGGTGCGCACCCAGCGGACGTCGGCGGTCGCGGACAAGGCGCAGCAGGGCGTGATGGAGCTGCTGCTGATCAACCACCCGCTGGACTGCCCGATCTGCGACAAGGGCGGCGAGTGTCCGTTGCAGAACCAGGCGATGCGACACGGCCGCGGCGACTCCCGGTTCCGCGACGCCAAACGCACCTTCCCCAAGCCGATCGCGATCTCGGCGCAGGTGCTGCTGGACCGCGAGCGGTGCGTGCTGTGCCAGCGGTGCACCCGGTTCTCCGACGAGATCGCCGGCGACCCGTTCATCGAGTTGCTGGAACGCGGCGCGCACCAGCAGATCGGCACCGACCGCACCGCCGAGTACGACGGCGTGGCCGCGCACGACCGCGCGCGGACCGCCGAGGGCCAGCCGTTCGCCAGCTATTTCTCCGGCAACACCATCCAGATTTGCCCGGTCGGCGCGCTGACCAGCGCCGCGTACCGGTTCCGGTCCCGGCCCTTCGACCTGGTGTCCACGCCGGGCGTGTGCGAGCACTGCGCATCCGGCTGCGCCCAGCGCACCGACTGGCGGCGCGGCAAGGTGACCCGCCGGCTGGCCGGCGACGATCCCGAGGTCAATGAGGAGTGGAACTGCGACAAGGGCCGGTTCGCGTTCCGGTACGTCACCGCCGAGGACCGGTTGCGCCGGCCGATGGTGCGCGACGCCGCCAGCGGTGAACTGCGGGACGCGACCTGGACCGAGGCGCTGCGGGCGGCCGCCGAGGGCTTGGCGGCGGCGCGCGAGGACCGGGGCGTGGCGGTGCTGGCCGGCGGTCGGCTGACCGTCGAGGACGCCTACGCCTACGCCAAGTTCGCCCGGCTTGCCCTGCGCACCAACGACATCGACTTCCGCGCCCGGCCGCATTCGGCGGCCGAGCTGACCTTCCTGACCGAATCCGTGCTCGGCGTGTTCCCGGAGACCGGTGGGATGACCTACCACGACCTGGAGCGCGCGCCGGCGGTGCTGTGCGTGGCGTTCGAGCCGGAGGAGGAATCGCCGATCGTCTTCCTGCGGCTGCGCAAGGCGGCCCGGAAGAACCACACCTCGGTGTTCCACATCGGACAGTGGTCGACGCCGGCGGTGACCAAGACCTTCGGCCGGCTGCTGCCCTGCCTCCCCGGCGACGAGGCTTCGCTGGTCGACGCGCTCGACGAGGACGTGGTCGAGGCGTTGGGTCGCCCCGGCGCGGCGATCCTGGTCGGCGAGCGGGCGGCCGTGCTGCCCGGGCTGTTCGACGCGGTGCGCCGGTTGGCGGATCGCTCGGGCGCGCGGATCGGCTGGGTGCCCCGGCGAGCCGGCGAGCGCGGCGCGCTGGAAGCCGGCGCGGCGCCGACGTTGCTGCCCGGCCGGCGGCTGGTCGCCGATCCGGCCGCGCGGGCCGAACTCGAGCGGGCGTGGGGCGTGCCGGCGGGATCGCTGCCGGCCGCGCCGGGCCGGGACACCGACCGCATCGTGGCGGCGGCGTCGCGGACCGAGCTGTCCGCGCTGGTCGTCGCCGGGGTCGACCCGGAGGACCTGCCGGACCCGGAACTCGCGGTGACCGCGTTGTCCACTGTGGACTTCGTGGTGAGCCTGGAGCTGCGGGCCAGCGAGGTGACCCGGCGGGCGCACGTGGTGCTGCCGGTCGCGGCCGCCGCCGAGCGGTCCGGCACGTATCTGAACTGGGAGGGCCGCCGCCGCGAGTTCGGCGTGGTGCTGCCGGACACCGGCGCGCTGTCCGACTGCCGCGTGTTGGACACCCTGGCCGTGGAGATGGACGTCGACCTGTTCACCCAGACCCCCGCCGCGGCCGCTGGCGACCTGGCCCGCCTCGGCGCCCCCGCCAACGGCGACAACCACCCGGAAATCCCCGAGACAAATTCGCCAACCGGCCGATACCCAGCCCCCACCCTCCCTAAGGGGGGCACCCCTGCGGCCAGTCTATCGGCGCGGGGGGTTGGGGAGAACGGGAAAACGGCGGCCTGGGGACAACCGGGCGGCCTGGGGATAACTGAAACCGCCGAAGGCGGGATTCGTGGTAGTGGGCCGCTCGGGTCGGGGCAGTCACTCGGGAAGGGGCAGGCGCTGCTGGCCACTTGGCGGCGGCTGCTGGACAACGGGCGATCGCAGGACGACGAGCCGCACCTCGCCGCCACCGCCCGTGACGTCGCCGCGAAGCTCAACCCAGCCACCGCGTCCGCATTCGGCGTGACCTTCGGCGAGCTGATCACCGTCAGCACCGACCGGGGCTCAATCACCCTCCCGGCCGAGTCGGCGGACCTGCCCGACGATGTGGTGTGGCTGCCGGAGAACTCGCCGCGCTGCGCGGTCCGCCGCGACCTGGGCGTCGGGCATGGCGCAGTGGTGACCATCGCGCCCGCGGGAGGTGACCGGTGAGGGCAAGTTTGGCGCAACTCTCGTACACGCCGGGCGACACCGCGCGGCTGCTGGCCGGCGATCCGGTGTGGCTGATCATTGTCAAGGTCGTCGCGCTGTTCGCGTTCGGCGTCGTGATGACCCTGTTCATGATCAACTGGGAGCGCAAGGTCGTCGCCCGGATGCAGCAGCGGACCGGCCCGAACCGGGTCGGCCCGAACGGCTGGCTGCAGTCCCTGGCCGACGGCCTCAAGCTCGCCTTCAAAGAGGACATCCGCCCGGTCCTGGCCGACAAGTGGGTCTACATCATCGCGCCGGTCATCTCCACCATTCCGGCGTTCCTGGCCTTCTCGGTGATCCCGTTCGGACCGCAGGTGTCGATGTTCGGCCACCAGACCGCGCTGCAGCTCACCGACCTGCCGGTCGGCCTGCTGGTGGTGCTGGCGTGCTCCTCGCTGGGCGTGTACGGCGTGGTGCTGTCGGGCTGGTCGTCCGGCTCGCCGTACCCGCTGCTGGGCGCGCTGCGCAGCGCCGCCCAGGTGATCTCCTACGAGATCGCGATGGGGCTGGCCATCGTCGCCGTCATCGTGCAGGCCCACTCACTGTCCACAGCGGACATCGTGGCCGCGCAGCAGGGCGGCTGGTTCGCCTGGCTGCTGCTGCCCAGCTTCGTGATCTACCTGATCTCGATGGTCGGCGAGACCAACCGCGCCCCGTTCGACCTGCCGGAAGCCGAATCCGAGCTGGTCGGCGGTTTCCACACCGAGTACAGCTCACTGAAGTTCGCGCTGTTCTTCCTCGCCGAGTACGTCAACATGGTGGTGGTCTCCTGCGTGGCGACCACGCTGTTCCTCGGCGGCTGGCGCGCGCCCTGGCCGATCTCGCTGTGGAGCGGCGCCAACACCGGCTGGTACCCGGTGATCTGGTTCGTCGTCAAGACGCTGATCTTCCTGTTCGCCTACATCTGGCTGCGCGGCACGCTGCCCCGGTTCCGCTACGACCAGTTCATGCGGCTGGGCTGGAAGGTCCTGGTGCCGATCAGCCTGGTCTGGATCGTCGCCGTCATCGCGGTGCGGGATGTCAAGGCGCGCTACGGGTTCACCGCGCCCGTGGTGCTGATCGCCCTCGGCATCGTGCTGGTCATCGCGCTGGTGATCGCCTTCGCCGCGCCGCAGCGCGGCGTGCCGGAGAAGCGGGTGACGCTCACCGGCGGCGGCTACCCGGTGCCGCCGCTGGATCTGCGGCCGCCCACACCCAAGCGCCGCGCCCGGCACCGCGCGGTCGACCAGGACGCCACCGGCCGGACCGCGGTCCCGGCCGGCACGTCCGGAACCGCCGGAACGTCCGGAAAGGAGCCCGGCCATGGGGATGTTTGATGCGCTGAAGGGGTTCGGCGTCACCTTCTCGACCATGTTCAAGAAGGTGGTCACCGAGCAGTACCCGGAGGACTTCCGGCCCACCGCACCGCGCTATCACGGCCGGCACCAGCTCAACCGGCACCCGGACGGGTTGGAGAAGTGCGTCGGCTGCGAGCTGTGCGCCTGGGCGTGCCCGGCCGACGCGATCTTCGTGGAGGGCGCGGACAACACCGAGGAAGAGCGGTACTCGCCCGGCGAGCGGTACGGCGCCGACTACCAGATCAACTACCTGCGCTGCATCGGCTGCGGGCTGTGCATCGAGGCCTGCCCGACCCGCGCGCTCACCATGATCAATTTTTACGAGCTGGCCGACGACAATCGGCAGGACCTGATCTGGACCAAGGAGAAGCTGCTCGCCCCGCTGCGCGAGGGCATGGAGGCGCCGCCGCACCCGATGCGCCTCGGTGACAACGAGAACGACTACTACCTGCGCGGACCCGAGCTGGCCGGGGAGGACCCGCAGTGATCTCCACAGTGTTCCCCAAGATGGTCCATAGTGGACTGCTGCTGGCCGCGACGCCGGCCGAGGTGGCCAGCCGGGTGTCCGTCGGCGAGGCGGTCGCCTTCTGGATCCTCGGTCCGATCGCGCTCGTGGGCGCGCTGGGCATGTTGTTCTCCCGTAACGCCGTGCACTCGGCGCTCTGGCTGGTGCTCACCATGCTCAGCCTCGGCGTGTTCTACATCATCGAGCAGGCGCCGTTCCTCGGTTTCGTGCAGATCATCGTCTACACCGGCGCGATCATGATGCTGTTCCTGTTCGTGCTGATGCTCGCCGGCCGGGACAGCTCGGACTCGGTGGTCGAAGTGCTGCGCGGGCAACGGCTGTGGGCCGGCGTGCTCGGTGTCGGCCTCGCCGGGCTGGTGGTCGGCATCGTCGCCCGCGGCCTGACCGAAGTGACCTCGGCTGGTCTGTCCGGGCCGAACAGCACCGGCAGCGGCAACGTCGACAGCATCGGCCGGCTGCTGTTCACCGACTTCCTGTTCCCCTTCGAGCTCACCTCGGCGCTGCTGATCACCGCCGCGATCGGCGCGATGGTGCTCGCCGGCCGGTCCGACCGGACCGCCAAGCGCACCCAGCGCGACCTGGCCATCGCCCGGTTCCGCGGCGAGCACGCCCGGCCCTCGCCGCTGCCCGGACCCGGCGTGTTCGCCACCGCCAACTCGGTGGCCACCCCGGCGCTGCTGCCGGACGGCTCGGTCGCGCCGGAATCGCTGTCGGCGATCATCGAGTCGGCCTCGGTGGACGAGTTCGGCGAGGACGTGGCCGAAGTGTCCGGCCGTGAGCATCAGGCGGACGCGCACGCGCTCTCCGCCGCGGCAAAACCGGCTGCTGACCCAGCTGGCAGGGACGACAACGAGGAGGCGCGGTCATGACCCCGACGTACTACCTGCTGCTGTCCGCGTTGCTGTTCACCCTCGGCGCGGTCGGGGTCCTGGTGCGGCGCAACGCCATCGTGGTGTTCATGTGCGTCGAGCTGATGCTCAACGCGGTGAACCTCACCCTGGTCACCTTCGCCCGGATCAACGGATCGCTGTCCGGGCAGGTGATGGCCTTCTTCGTGATGGTGGTGGCGGCGGCCGAGGTCGTGATCGGGCTGGCCATCATCATGGCCATCTTCCGCACCCGCCGGTCGTCCTCTGTGGACGATTCGAACCTGCTCAAGTACTGACGCACTGACTTACTGACCGACTGACTTTCTGACCGACACCGGGAACTGAGGGAGCCGACGACATGCCAGTTCCGGCGGGCGGCATCGCGGCCGCGGCTTGGCTACTGCTCGCGCTGCCGGCGTTGGGCGCGACCGTGCTGCTGGTCGGCGGCCGGCGGACCAACGGCTGGGGCCATCTGCTCGGCTGCCTGACGATCGTGGCCGCCTTCGGCTACGGCCTGGCGCTGTTCCTGAACTCCACCGGCCTGCCGGTCGCGCAGCGAGTGCAGAACCTGCACCTGTTCTCCTGGATTCCGGTCGGCAACCTCCAGGTCGACTTCGGGCTGCGGCTCGACCCGCTGTCGCTGACCTTCGTGCTGCTGATCACCGGCGTCGGCGGGCTGATCCACATTTACTCGATCGGGTACATGTCGCACGACCGCGACCGGCGGAAGTTCTTCGCCTACCTGAACCTCTTCGTCGCGTCGATGCTGCTGCTGGTGCTGGCCAACGGTTTCGTGACGCTGTACCTGGGTTGGGAGGGCGTCGGCCTGGCCTCGTACCTGCTGATCGGCTGGTACCAGGACCGACCGTCGGCGGCGACGGCGGCGAAGAAGGCGTTCCTGATGAACCGGGTCGGCGACGTCGGCCTGGCCATCGCGATCTTCATTCTGTACACCCACCTGCACACCACCCAGTTCACCGAAGTGTTCGCCCTGGCGCACACTCTGTCCCCCGCGACCCTGACGGCCGTAGCGATGTTGCTGCTGCTCGGCGCGTGCGGCAAGTCCGGCCAGTTCCCGCTGCAGGCGTGGTTGCCGGACGCGATGGAGGGCCCGACGCCGGTGTCCGCGCTGATCCACGCGGCGACCATGGTCACCGCCGGCGTCTACCTGGTCGCCCGGTCCCACCCGATCTACGACCTCACCGCGAACGGCCGGCTGCTGGTCACCATCATCGGCACCATCACCCTGTTGATCGGCTGCGTGATCGGCTGCGCCTACGACGACATCAAGAAGGTGCTGGCCTACTCGACGGTCAGCCAGATCGGTTACATGATGCTGGCCGTCGGGCTCGGCCCGGTCGGCTACGCGCTGGGCATCGCGCACCTGCTGTCGCACGGCTTCTTCAAGGCCGGGCTGTTCCTCGGCGCCGGTTCGGTGATGCACGCCATGGACGACGAGACCGACATGCGCCGGTTCGGCGGCCTGCTGCGCCGGATGCCGATCACCGCCGTCACCTTCGGCCTCGGCTACCTCGCGATCATCGGCTTCCCCGGCCTGTCCGGCTACTTCACCAAGGGCGCGATCATCGACGCCGCGTTCGGCCAACCCGGTTGGCGCGGCTGGGCGTTCGGCATCGCCGCGGTGGTCGGCGCCGGGCTGACCGCGTTCTACATGACCCGGCTGGTGATCATGACCTTCTTCGGCGACGCCCGCTGGAAGAAGCTGCGGAACAACGAGGGCAAGGACTACCACCCGCACGAGTCCTCGCCGGTGATGACCATTCCGATGGTCATCCTGGCGATCGGGTCGATCGGCGCCGGCGCGTACTTCATCATCGGCGACCGGCTGGCGAACTGGCTCAGCCCGTCGCTGGGCGCGTTGGCTCCCACCGGTCATTCGCCGCTGTCGGGAACGACGCTGACCGTGCTCGACCTGGTCGTGATCGCGCTGGGCGTGCTCGCCGCGATCCTGGTGGTCGGCCGGCGGCCGGTGCCGGTGGTGCGGCCGGAGCCGGTGTCCTGGCCGGTCCGCGCCGCCCGCGCCGACCTGTACGGCAACGCGCTGAACGAGGCGCTGATCGCGCGGCCCGGCACCTGGCTGGACCGGGCGCTGGTGTTCACCGACAACAAGGGCGTCGACGGCATGGTCAACGGGCTGGCCGCGCTGTTCGGCGGCGGTTCCGGCCGATTGCGCCGACTACAGACCGGTTTCGTCCGCTCCTACGCGCTGAGCATGCTGGGCGGCGCGGTTCTGCTGGTCGCCGCGCTGCTGATGGTGAGGTTCTCTTGACGACTTCCGGCTTCCCGATCCTGCTGGCGCTGCTGCTGTTGCCGCTCGTCGGCGGCATCGTGGTGGCGTTCCTCAAGCGCGACGACCGGTTGGCGAAGTGGGTCGCGCTGGGCTTCGCGCTGGCCGAGCTGGTGCTGGCGGTGGTGTCGCTGGCCTTCTACCACGCCTCCGGCGCGCGCATCCAGCTCGCCGGCTCGGCCACCTGGATCGCCAGCTTCGGCGTGCACCTTTCCTTTGGTGTGGACGGCATCGCGCTGGTGATGCTGGTAATGATCGCGCTGCTGGTGCCGATCGTGATCGGCGCGTCCTGGGCGGAGAAGCTGCCCGAAGGCCGGTCCGCGGCCGGCTTCTTCGCGCTGGTGCTGGTGCTGGAATCCCTGGTGATCGCGGTGTTCGCGGCCACCGACGTGTTCCTGTTCTACGTGCTGTTCGAGATCATGCTGATCCCGATGTACTTCCTGATCGGCGGCTACGGCGGTTCGCGCCGGCAGTACGCGGCGGTGAAGTTCTTCCTGTACAGCTTCCTCGGCGGCCTGCTGATGCTGGCCTCGGCGATCGGCTGCTGGGCCTACGCCCAGTCGGTCACCGGCACCGGCACCTTCGACTGGGCCACACTGTCCACAGTGGTCAGCCATGCGCCGCTGTCCACGCAGATCTGGATCTTCCTGGGGTTCTTCTTCGCCTTCGCGATCAAGGCCCCGCTGATCCCCTTCCACACCTGGCTGCCGGACGCGACGGCGGAGGCGCCGGTCGGCGTCGGCGTGATCCTGGTCGGCGTGCTGGACAAGGTCGGCGTGTTCGGCTTCCTGCGCTACAACCTGCCGCTGACCCCGCACGCCAGCAAGGTGCTCGCCCCGCTGCTGCTGGTGCTCGCGGTCGCCGGCGTGCTGTACGGGTCGATGCTGGCCGCCGGGCAGAGCGACATGAAGCGGATCGTCGCCTACGTCTCGGTGGCGCACTTCGGTTTCATCGCGCTGGGCGTGTTCGCGTTCACCCAGCAGAGCCAGGTCGGCGCGGTCACGTACATGGTCAACCACAGCCTCTCCACCGGCATGCTGCTGATCGTGATCGGCATGATCGCCGCCCGCGGCCGCTCGTTCGCGGTGGACGACTACGGCGGGATGGCCAAGATCACCCCGCTGCTGGCCGGCATGATGTTCCTCGCGGGTCTGACCACGCTGTCGTTGCCCGGCACCAACTCCTTCGTCAGCGAGTTCCTGGTGCTGCTGGGCGCGTACCCGAACGATCCGGTGTATTCGATACTCGCCGCCGTCGGCATGGTGCTCGCCGCGCTGTACGTGCTGTGGCTGTACCAGCGGGTGATGCAGGGACCGTTGCGCGGCAACGCCTTGGTCAGTGTCGCCGGCGGTCCAGGCGCGATGCGCGATCCGGCCACCAGCGCGGGAAACGCGATTCGGGACCTGACCGGGCGGGAACGTTGGGTGCTCGCACCGATGGTGGTGCTGATCGTGGTGCTGGGCGTGTACCCGAAGCCGTTGCTCGACATCGTCGGACCGAGTGTCCAGGCGACCTTGAGCGCGGTCAGCGTGCAGGGAGGTAACTGACGTTGCTTGACATCCATGTCCTCGCTGAACCGGCGATCTCGGCTCCGGCGGTCAACTACGGCGCAATCTCGCCGGTGCTGATCATGCTCGGCGCGGCCTGCGTGAGCGTGCTGTTCGAGGCGCTGCTGCCCCGGCCGCAGCGGTGGGGGATGCAACTCGCGCTGAGCCTGGCGGCGCTGGTGGTGTCCGGGCTCGCGCTGGGGCTGTACTTCCCGCACGCGCCGGCCGCCGGCACCACCACGCTGGCCGGCACGCTGTCCATCGACCGGCCGTCGCTGTTCCTCTGGGGCACGCTGCTGGCGCTGGCCTTCGGCGCGGTGCTGCTGATCGCGGACCGCTCGGTGGAGACCGGCGGATACTTCGTCGCCTCGGCCGCCGCGAAGCCCGGCGGTGCGGTCGACCGACTGCTGCACCGCACCCAGCCCGGCCCTGACATGGCCGACCGGACGATGAAGACCGAGGTCTTCCCGCTCACCCTGTTCGCGCTGGCCGGGATGATGGTCTTCTGCGCCGCGAACGACCTGCTCACCATGTTCGTCGCGCTGGAAGTGCTGTCCCTGCCGCTGTACCTGATGTGCGGGCTGGCCCGCCGCCGCCGGCTGCTGTCCCAGGAAGCCGCTGTCAAGTACTTCCTGCTCGGCGCGTTCGCCTCCGCGTTCTTCCTCTACGGCCTGGCGCTGCTCTACGGCTACGCCGGCTCGGTGAAGCTGTCCGACATCGCGCACGCCGCCGCCGGCACCAACCGCTCCGACCTGCTGCTGTTCGGCGGCCTCGGGCTGCTCGTCGTCGGTCTGCTGTTCAAGGGCTCGGTCGGACCGTTCCACACCTGGACCCCGGACGTCTACCAGGGCGCGCCGACCCCGGTCACCGCGTTCATGGCGGCCTGCACCAAGGTGGCCGCGTTCGGCGGCATCCTGCGGGTGCTGACCGTCGCGTTCCGGGCCACCAGCTGGGAATGGCGGGGCGTGCTGTGGACGGTGGCGATCATCTCGATGTTCATCGGCGCGCTGCTCGGCCTCACCCAGACCGACGTCAAGCGGATGATCGCCTACTCGTCGGTCGCGCACGCCGGCTTCCTGCTGGTCGGAGCCATCGCGCTGACCAGCAGGGGCCTGTCCGGCACGCTGTTCTACCTGGTCGCCTACGGCTTCACCACGATTGCCGCGTTCGGGGTGGTCACCCTGGTCCGCACCGCCGATGGTGAGGCGTCTCACCTTTCGTCCTGGGCCGGCCTGGCCAAACGATCACCGCTGCTGGCCGGGGTGTTCACCTTTCTGCTGCTCGCGCTCGCCGGCATCCCGCTGACCAGCGGTTTTGTCGGCAAGTTCGTGGTGTTCTCGGCCGCTCTGGCCGATGGCATGGCGCCCTTGGTGGTCGTCGCGCTGATTGCCAGCGCCGTCGCGGCCTTCTTCTACCTGCGTGTCATCGTGCTGATGTACTTCAGCGAGCCGGTCGCGGACGGTCCCACGGTGAGCGTGCCGGGCCCGTTCACGACAACGGCCATTACCCTGGGCGTCATCGTGACACTCGTGCTGGGCGTGTGGCCGGCGGTCGTCCTGGGATGGGCGGGCGGTGGCGGCTTCGCCCTCTGACCATCGGGGGCGATCGTGACTGGCAACCGGCTGGCGACAACCGGCGACACCGCGCTGCGGTTCGAACTGACCGACCCGGAACTGGCCGATCGGCTTCGGCTCGGGCTGGACCGGGTCGAGGAGGTGCTGCACGGCGTTGTGGCCAGCGACATCGAGTTCGTCCAGGCGACCGCGTCGCACCTGGTGCAAGCCGGTGGCAAGCGGGTACGGCCGCTGCTCACCCTGATGGCCGCCGAGTTCGGCGACTCCGGGCAGGAGCACGTGATCACCGCGGCCGCCGCCGTCGAACTGGTGCACATCGCCACGCTGTACCACGACGATGTGATGGACGAGGCCACCATGCGCCGGGGCGCGGCCAGCGCGAACGCCCGCTGGGACAACGGCGTCGCGATCCTGGCCGGCGACTACCTGTTCGCCCACGCGTCCAGGCTGGTGTCCGACCTGGGCACTACGGCGGCGCGGATCATCGCGGAGACGTTCGCCGAGCTCGTCACCGGCCAGATGCGGGAGACCATCGGCCCGCAGGCCGATGATGACCCGATCCGGCACTACCTGTCGGTGATCGACCAGAAGACCGGTTCGCTGATCGCCACCGCCGCGCGCTTCGGCGGCATGTGTTCGGGCGCGGCCGAGGAGCACATCGCCGCGCTGCGCCGGTACGGCGAGATCGTCGGCGCCGCGTTCCAGATCTCCGATGACATCATCGACATCACCTCGCCGTCGACCGAGTCCGGCAAGACGCCCGGCACCGACCTGCGGGAAGGTGTGCCGACCCTGCCCACGCTGTACGCGCAGGCCGACACCGATCCGGCCAACGACCGGCTGCGGACGCTACTGGCCGGGCCGATCAGCGACGATGACGAGGTGGCCGAGGCGCTGAACCTGCTCCGGCATTCGCCGGCGCTGCAACGCACCCACAAGACCCTTGCCGACTACGCCGATCGGGCGCGCGCGGAGGTCGCGTTGCTGCCGTCGTGTCCGGCGCGGGACGCCTTGCGCGCGATGACGGACTATCTGGTGGACCGGACCAGCTGATCCAACTACCCCGAATGGGGGACGATCCGCTGGACTGGCAAACTGTGGTATCCCCAGCACGGTGGGTGTTTGGTTGGTACCCAACACTCTGCCCGGGCGCGCGGGCCTCCAGAAAATGTGGTCGGGCAAGGAGGACGTCCGGTGATGTGGATCTTCGGGCAGGTGTGGTTCGCCTGTCTGGTCGGTTTTGTGGTGGGCGCCGGGCTGGCCTGGCTGCTCTTCGCTCGACCGGCCAATCGGAAAGTGCTGGATCTCGAACAGCAGCTGGCCTGGAAAGAGCCGGTGTCGACACCGACGTACTACGGCCCGGCCGACGAGGCGCTGCCCCAGTCGTCGCAGTCGCCCTCGTCGTCACAGCACGCCGACGCCGAGCCGTTCACGTCCCAGTCCTTCTCGACTCGGTCGTTCTCGTCGCCGTCCTTTTCGTCCCAGTCTTTCGCGCCGGAGCCGGCCGCGCCCGAGTCCGTTGGGCGCGAGCCGGTTGTGCCGGAGCCGAACGCGGCCGAGCTGACCGACCTGTTCGAGCCGGCCAGGGCCGTCGAGCCACGGACCGCTGCCGACCCCGACGAGTTCGAGTCGGACGAATTCGAGTCTGGACCTGCCGAGCCGGCCGATGAGCCGGCGCCGATGACGGCCGCCACCACGCACCAGCCGGCTGCCGAACCGGAGACGTCGTTCGTCCCGTTCGACCGGATGAGTGGCAGTGACGAGCAGTTCCTCGCCTACCTGCGGGCCGAGGTATCTGGGACCGGACCGGTAGCCGGGCCGGCGGCTGAGCCGGAGCCCAAGGCCGATGCAGCCGCCGCCGATCCGGAGCCGGAAACCGATCCGGAGGAACGGGCGGCGGCCGAGCGCGGCGCGCTGGTGCTGGGCGACTATTCGGACGAGCCGGCCGAGTACACCGAACCTGAGCCGGCCGCCACGGCCGATGTCGCCGAGGCCGGGCCGGACGAGCCCGGCGATCATCACGGCGTCGATGACCACGGTGTCAATGGCGTGCCACACGTGGCTGAGGCGACCGCGATCATCCCGGTGATCAGGGACGAGGAACCGGCGAGCGAGCACGGTGTCGATAACGCCGTTGAGGGTGTTGAGGCCGACAGCATCAGCGGCGCGCTGTCCGGCGACCTGCCGCCGGCTCCCGCCGAAGAACCCGTACGTCCGCCGGACCAGACCGCGGCCGAGCTGACCGGGCCGGTGTCGGCTGAGCTGATCAAGGCTCTCGATGACGCCCGGCGAAAGCTGGACGCGTCCACGTCCGCCGCGACCCCAGCGACCGCCGCGGCGGTCGCTGACGACCAGGCTGACGACCAGGCTGACGACCAGGCCGACGATGAGGACGACTGGTTCGCCACCCGATCGGGCAATGCCATCGGCGGCGATCTTGGTCTGGCCAGCGAGCCTCCCGTGCCTGGGCCGGCCGCCGACGAGCCCGTTTCGGTGGACAACACGCCGATCACCCCGGAACCTGTTGATCCGGAGCCGGCCACCTCGGCGTTGCCCGTGCGAGAGCCCGGGTTGTCGATCGCGGCGATCACGGAACCCGCTGACGAGGGCTCGCCGGCCGAGGAATTCGACGGCGAGCCTGCGTTGCCCAGCCGTTCGCTGTTCGAGCCGGTGATCGACCCGGCCGAGGCCCCCGACTACCTGCCCGGCCAGGCGCATCCGCTGCGAGTGCGGACCGGGTTCGGCGGCGATGACCGAACCGAGAACCACTCGTCGGTCCCCGCCCCCGCTCGAGCTCCGGCTGGCGCTCCCGGCTGGCAGGTCGGTCCGTTCGGTCCAGGCTCGGCATTGCCGTTGCCGGACGGGTCGGCGCCGTCGCCACAGTTCCGGGTCAAGGCACGGACTTCCTCGATGGTGTTCCACACCGAGTCGTCGCCGTTCTTCGACCGGCTGGAGCCGCAGGTCTGGTTCCGTGGCCCGGAGGACGCGCAGCGCGCCGGCTTCACCAGCTGGGAGCGTCCCCGCACCGCCTGATCTGCACCGCTTGATCTTTTGGTCAGGCGGAGCGGTGCGCGGCCAGATACTCCTCAAGCGCGTCCCGGACCAGCTCGGACAGGCTCCTGCCTTCGTGCCTGGCCAAAGTCTTTTGCCGCTGCGCGCGTCGTGGCCGGCACGCGGACGCGAATCTGTGGGGAGTCACCGTTGTCCGACAGCGACGGCCGACCGATTCGGATGGGGGTGAGGCTCTCCAGGTCGTACCCGATCTCAGCCTCGGCGGACAGCTGCTCGATGTATTCCTCGGTGATCGGGTTGCCATCGGCGTCATACAGCAACTCACCCGGAAGCGGGATCGTAGTCAGGTCCGATCTCAGCCTTCGTCTTGATCTTCACGGGGTCGTCACCTTCTTCCCGGCCTCGTAGATCGGTCGGTACTTGGCTCGTAGATCCATCGCGTGGATCACCAACTCGTCGTCATCGCCTAGTCGCACGATCAGGTGATGATCGGACGGCGTCAGTCCGCGACGGTCCAGGTGTCCTTGCCGGTCAACAAGCCTTGGAGGTTGATCGGCTTGGCGTCCTGGGCCTGCTTGATCTGCGCACGGGCCTGGTCGTCGTAGGTGGGGGCGGTGATGTTGCGGAAGATGCCGGTGGGGACGTGTCCGAGGTCGGTGTTGGTGAGTCGGGAGAGCGCGAAGGCTTGGGTGGGGTCTTGTTGGGTGGCGTCGTGGACGATGACGGAGCCTTCGTCTACTTCGGTGGTTTTGCGGACGTGGAGGTTGCCGGTGGCCGGGTCGCGGACGACGCCGTATTCGTTGTCCTTGCCGAAGCGGATGGGTTGGCCGTCGCGGAGCGGGATGATGTGTTGCTCGCGCTCGCTGGGTTCTTTGAGGGTGTCGAAGGCGCCATCGTTGAAGATGGGGCAGTTCTGGTAGATCTCGACCAGGGCGGTGCCGCGGTGGGCGGCGGCGGCTTGGAGGACTTCGGTGAGCTGGTGGCGGTCGGAGTCCAGGGCGCGGGCGACGAAGGTGGCTTCGGCTCCGAGGGCCAGTGAGACGGGGTTGAAGGGGTTGTCCACGGAGCCCATCGGGGTGGATTTGGTGATTTTCCCGGGTTCTGAGGTGGGCGAGTACTGGCCTTTGGTCAGCCCGTAGATGCGGTTGTTGAACAGCAGGATCTTGAGGTTGACGTTGCGGCGCAGGGTGTGGATGAGGTGGTTGCCGCCGATGGACAGGGCGTCGCCATCACCGGTGACGACCCAGACACTCAAATCGGGGCGGGAGACGGCGAGACCGGTGGCGATGGCGGGGGCGCGGCCGTGGATGGAGTGCACGCCGTAGGTGTTGAGGTAGTAGGGGAAGCGGCTGGAGCAGCCGATGCCGGAGACGAAGACGATGTTCTCGCGCTTCAACCCCAGGGTGGGCAGGAAGGACTGGACGGCGGCCAGCACGGCGTAGTCGCCGCAGCCGGGGCACCAGCGGACTTCCTGGTCGGATTTGTAGTCCTTGGCGCGTTGGGGTTCCTCGGTGGTGGGTACCCCGTGCAGGCCGCCCAGTTCGGGCAGCCCGAGGTCGATCGCGGTCATCGTGTGTGCCCCTCTACTGCTTTCACTACCTGTTCTCGTTGTGCTGGTGTCACTGGCTGGTGATGAGGTCGGTGAGGACCCCTTCGAGTTCTTCGGCCTTGAAGGGGAGGCCGGCGACCTTGGTGTAGCTGATGGCGTCGACCAGGTACTTGGCCCGCAGCAGCAGGGCGAGTTGGCCGAGGTTCATTTCGGGCACCACGACCCGCTCGTAGCGGCGCAGCAGGTCGCCGAGGTTGGCGGGGAACGGATTGAGGTGCCGCAGATGCACCTGGGCCACCGACATGCCCTTGCGTCGTACTCGACGGCAGGCCGCGCCGATCGGGCCGTAGGAGGACCCCCACCCCAGCACCAGCACCCGGGCGTCGCCGGCGGGGTCGTCCACCACAGCGTCGGGGACGGGGATGCCATCAATTTTGGCCTGGCGTAGCCGGACCATGTGGTCGTGGTTGTCGGGGTCGTAGGAGATGGCGCCGGTGCCGTCGGCTTTTTCCAGGCCGCCGATGCGGTGTTGCAGGCCGGGGGTGCCCGGGACCGCCCACGGCCGCGCCAACGTCTCGGGGTCGCGGAGGTAGGGCCAGAACGTGTCGGAGCCATCCGGTGCGTTGGGTTCGGTGGCGAAGGTGACCGACAGGTCCGGGAGGTCGGCGGCGTCGGGGATGAGCCAGGGTTCGGAGCCGTTGGCGATCGCCCCGTCCGAGAGCAACAACACCGGTGTCCGGTAGGTCAGCGCGATGCGGACGGCGTCCAGCACGGCGTCGAAGGTGTCCCCAGGCGATTGGGGGGCGATGATCGGAACCGGTGCTTCGCCGTTGCGGCCGAACATCGCCTGCAACAGATCAGCCTGCTCGGTCTTCGTCGGCAAACCGGTGGAGGGTCCGCCGCGTTGGACGTCGATGACCAGCAGCGGGAGTTCGGTCATCACCGCCAATCCGATTGTCTCGGACTTGAGAGCGACACCGGGGCCGGAGGTGGTGGTCACCCCCAACGCGCCCCCATACGCGGCACCCAGGGCGGCGCCGATGCCGGCGATCTCGTCCTCGGCCTGGATGGTGGTCACACCGTAGTTCTTGTGTTTGGACAGCTCGTGCAGGATGTCCGAGGCCGGGGTGATCGGATACGACCCCAACACCACCGGCAGCCGGGCTTGTTGGCCGGCGGCGATGATCCCGTACGCGAGGGCGGTGTTGCCGGTGATCTGCCGGTAAGTGCCGGTCGCCAGCTTCGCGGGGGCGACTTCGTAGGTGACGGCGAAGGCTTCGGTGGTCTCTCCGTAGTTCCAGCCGGCCCGAAACGCCAACACGTTCGCCTCGGCGATGTCAGGCTTGCCGGCGAACTTGTCCCGGAGGAACGCCTCGGTGCCCTCGGTGGGGCGGTGATACATCCACGACAACAACCCCAACGCGAACATGTTCTTGCACCGGTCGGCGTCCTTCTTCCCCAACCCCG
Source organism: Pseudonocardiaceae bacterium (assembly GCA_035552275.1). Taxonomy (GTDB): domain Bacteria; phylum Actinomycetota; class Actinomycetes; order Mycobacteriales; family Pseudonocardiaceae; genus DASVLX01. Next base: position 18,023 of record DASZLR010000082.1, read on the forward strand.
TGGACTCCAACGCGCCCTGCGTCAACGTCGCCATCGCGACCTGGTGCACCTGAAACGAATCCAGCGACCCGTCGCCCAGCGGATCCACCGCGTAGCCGACCTTGGTCAGGTTGCGCTTCGTGAACTCGTCCGTGTTGATGATCAACACGCCACCGGCCGGCAGATCCCCGACGTTCGCCTTCAACGCGGCCGGGTTCATCACCACCAACACATCCGGCCGATCACCCGGAGTGAGGATGTCGTAGTCCGCGAAATGCAACTGAAAGCTCGACACACCCGGCAGGGTGCCCTGCGGCGCCCGGATCTCCGCCGGGAAGTTCGGCAAGGTCGCCAGATCATTCCCGAACGCCGCCGCCTCCGACGTGAACCGATCACCGGTCAACTGCATCCCGTCACCGGAATCGCCAGCAAACCGGATCACGACCCGGTCCAGCTTGCGGACTTCTGGTCCACCAGCTGAAACGCCGTTTCCCACCTCAACACTCATGGGCTCGCCGATCCTCTTTCCCAGGCTAGCCCGGGCGACTGGCCCTCAGCCGCTCGGAGATCCACCGCGAGGGTAATCGCACACCTCGGACTCCGACGCAAACCTCGCGTCGTCGGCCACGGTGTGGGAAACCCCAGCTCAGGCGCATGAGCTGTGCCGTGAAGTCGACGCCGTCCAGGGTCGGCTACCCCGCTGAAGTCCCGCTCACGCCGTGGTTGATCCGGCTTTCCGGCACACACGGCGGGGGTAGCGAACACGGCTGTGACCTCGCTCATGACACATCCACTCTAAGCCGGTCAATCCGCTGAACAGTCGTAAGGCGTTCCAGCTCACAGCTGCCCAGCGGCAGTGACCGGCATCACTGTGCCATCACGGTCGGCCGGGATCGGGGGCGGGTGGCCGTTCCAACAGGGTCGACAGCACGACGGTGGAAACCGTGCGGTCCACGATGTCCAGCGCGCGCAGCCGTTCCAGCGCGGTCTCCAGATGGTGGATGCTCGCCGCCCGCAGCCGGACGATGGCGTCCGCCGCACCGGACACCGTGTACGCGCCGACCACCTCGGCCAACGGTTCCAGGCTGGCGGTGATCCGAGACGGCGCCACGTTGCCCCGGCAGCGCACCTCGACAAAGGCCTCGGTGCCCCAGCCCAGCGCCTCCGGATCGACCACCGCGGTGAACCCGCGCAGCACGCCCTGCTCCAGCAGCCGGTCCACCCGCCGCTTCACCGCCGGCGCGGACAGCCCGACCACCGAGCCGATCTCCGCGTAGCTGGACCGGGCGTGCGCCACCAGGCACGAAATGATTCGCTGGTCAATCGAGTCCATACGCAACATTGTGCCGTACAAGACGCAATGTCACGACATTGATCGCCGTTATCAGTGCCATCTACATTCGGTTCATGACTACGGTCTCGCCCGCGGCGCCGTCGATCACGGCGTCGGAACGCATCGCCGCCCTGCGCCGCTACCTGATGTGCCCGCCGCGCTACTTCACCGTCGAGTACACGATCAACCCGTGGATGGACCCGAGCGTGCCGGTGGACACCGAGCGGGCCATCCGCCAGTGGACCGAGCTGAAGCTGATCTACCAGCGGCTCGGGCATGTGGTCGAAGAGATCGAGCCGAGTCCGGGCCTGCCGGACATGGTCTTCGCCGCGAACGCCGGGCTGGTGCTCGACGGGCGAGTACTGGGCGCCCGGTTCCGCGCGCCGCAGCGGGCCGCCGAGGCCGAGCACTACCGGCGCTGGTTCGTGGACCGCGGCTTCCAGTACATCCGGATGCCGGCGTCGATCAACGAGGGCGAGGGCGACTTCGCCTGGACCGGCCGGCTGCTGCTGGCCGGCACCGGATTCCGCACCGACCCCGCCAGCCACGCCGAGGCGCAGGAGTGGCTGGGCGAGCCGGTGGTGTCGCTGACCCTGGTCGACCCGCGCTTCTACCACCTGGACACCGCGCTGTTCGTGCTGGAGCCAGACAGCGGTCGGGGACCGGCGGCCGGGAACGTTGCCTACTACCCGCCGGCGTTCTCGGCCGGGTCGCGGCGGGTGCTGGCCCGGCTGTTCCCGGACGCGATCATCGCCACCGAGCGGGACGCGACCTGCTTCGGCCTGAACGCGGTGTCCGACGGCCACAACGTGGTGCTGCCGATCGAGGCCACCGATCTCGCGCAGCGGCTTGTCGAGCGCGGCTACCAGCCGCTGTTCGTGGATGTGTCGGAACTGCGTCGGGCCGGCGGCGGACCGAAGTGCTGCACGCTGGAAATCCGGAGCTAGAACCAGCTCCTGGTGGCCCAGATCGCCCAGGGCACGCTGTCGGTCAGCTTGTCGAGCTTGTCCATGTCATCCAGGTCATCCACGTTGTCGCCGGAACTGCTGACCCGCTCGCGGCGCCGGC
>DASZLR010000083.1:0-21893 GCA_035552275.1 Pseudonocardiaceae bacterium
TGCTCTTCTCGTTCAGTTTTGCTTCTTGGTCGAAACAAGAATGCACGAGAAGAGCTTTTATTTTATCGCGACACGCCGAGCGTTACCCTAAATTGTCCACATGGGCGAGGCATCCTCAAATCATACTTTCCGAATACCTTCAGTATCCGCTTCGGGCTTGTTGCTCCCACGAGCTGCGGTGGCGAACGCGGCACCGCCCTGATCGAGCTGTTATGTCGCCATCGCCAGATCGCGCCGCGCGTGCCGTGCAATTTCGAGTATACTTCTTAATTCGTTCATGAGGTCATCGAGCTGGCCCATGGTGGCGGTCACGCTGGCCACAAGTCGCCTCTCAGTGGTGGAGTGTCTCGGGTACGTCGTTGACGTACCCGAGACATCCAGGGTTATCGGTCGAGTTGGCCGGTTTTGGCGGCGTGGACGAGGGCTTCGATGTCGGCGTGCAGTGTGGGGCCGGTGCGGTTCTTGGTGTCCCGCACCAACTCCAATGTGTGCGCCAACTCGACGCAGTCGCCGTTGGCGCTTGTGTAGCTGGACTTGCGCCAGCGTAGTTCATTCACGATGGTTGGCCCATCCTTTCGCGATATCGGTGATAAATTCCCTGGAGACCTCGGGAGACTTCGCGATCTCCTTCAGCACTTCGATGGCGGACTCGTACTGTTTGATATCGTGCTCGTCCGGCACGAACGCACCTGAGCTGTGGTGCTCGAAATGCACCACCGATCCCGAGTCGGGAAACTCGTACAGCACGAACGGGCCGGTTGAGCCTGGGTGCCAGCCAATGTTCGATGAGATCACCCGCAGGTCGATGTTGGGCCGGACACCCAGCTCGATCAGGTAGTGGAGCTGTTCGGCCATCAGGTCCGGCTCGACCACCGGATCGCGCAGCGCGGTCTCGCCGATGATGGCGGTGAACTCGACCGCGTCTCGGCGGGTGATGATCTCGCGTCGGCCCATCCGAATCATCACCCGCGCCTGCACGTCCTTCTGTTCGCGTCCGTTCTGCGACACGATGACGCGAGCGTAGTCCGGCGTCTGCAACAGTCCAGGTATCAAGACCGGCGACCATTGGATGATCTTCGAGGCGGCTTCCTCGGATTCAACGACACCGGCCAACTGTTGCGAGATGCCGGGAACTCCGACTGTCAGCCAGTTCGGATCGTTGACGTGATGCGCGATGTCGAGCAGCCGATCACGTTCGGGTGCCGCGGTGTCGCACGTCATCAGGACCATCACGACGTGCTCTACCCGTGGTATCCGGCGGCAGCACTCCCAGTGGGTGACCAGCCCCTGCGAGACTTTCACGCGTCGAGCCAGCTCACGGCCGCTCATGCCGGTGGCTTCCCGTGCTTTGCGTAGACCAGCCGCGAGAGCCCGCGCACGCGGGTTACCTGCGACGACAGCCATGACTCACATCCTAACGGTAGACAGATAGCGGTTCACCCGTTCGGACTACTGGCGGTACACCCTTGTAGTCAGACAGGGTGGTACGTAGCTGATCCACACCAGAATGTTGAGCCAAAACCCATCATTACGCAACCACAATCCGGTGTCACTACCGGGGTAGCCAAACCGAACTGGAGGAATGAGAGGCATGTTTACCGACAGAGGCATCTCCGTGGATGCCAGTGTGCTGGTCGAGGGCCATTGCTCGGTGTCCTGTGAGGTGCTTGGCGACCAGGCTGAATTCACGTTCGGCAGCGATCGGGGAGCGTTGAGCCTCCTGGCGAATGAGGCGGCGCTTGCCAAGATCGCTCGGATATCGACGGAAGCGATCACCCGTTTGCAGGCGATTCCCGAAGGCCAGGAAGTCTGTTTCCAGCTGTCCGCCTGACCCGACCAACGAAGTGGTCCAGGGGTTCGGTCCGTCGGTCGTGCCCGGACAGACCGAACCCCTGCCCGTTCCGGTCAATCGAGCCAGTGCAGCACAGTGAGCAGACGAGCTAACGCCATGACCGCCGGGAACACCAGGTCCGGCTGGTCAGCCACGGCCACGACAGCGGTCACCCCGGCGGAAAGAACAATCAGCATCTCGGCTGCTTGACGCTTGGATCCAGGCCAGTTCTGCGCTCCGTTGCGCGAATTATGTTGTTCTCCCCCAGTCGGGTGAACCTGGTCTGGCTTCTTGTGCTGCTCCGGGTCTAACATATACAAGTTGCTGCTCCTATCGCCATGGGTTGCGGGCAACGGTCGCGCGGCTCCCTGTTACGAGCAGGGAGCCGCGCTTTTTGTCGCGTAGCCGGATCTGTCGGGATATGTCCTGAGCTGTTACCGGGTCCGCGACGCCAGAATGCCCGAGATCACGGGCCGTTGTCGAGCCGGGGTTCAATCTGCGACGAACGGCATGGGTGGCTCGGTGGACGGTTTTCGCGGTTCAGTCCAGCGGTCAAGATCCATTCGTCACCCACCCGTTCACCAAATACAACCGTGGGTGGGTCTTCACTCGAAAGAGCGAAGTGCCGATAGGGAGACGATCAGGTCAGGTCGATGGCGGGCAGGCGCCAGAAGGGGGAGACCGGGCCGACGCCGTGGCCGAGTGGGTAGGCGTGCCGGACGGACTCGGAGACGAACCGTTTGCCGAAACGCACCGCGTCGACCAGGGAACGGCCGTGCGCCAGGGCCGCCGCGATCGACGCGGCCATGGTGTCGCCGCCGCCGTGGGTGTGCGGGGTGTCCCAGCGCGGGCCGGGCAGCTCAGTGAACTCCTGGCCGTCGTAGAGCAGGTCCACGCATTCCGGATCGGCGGTCAGGTGGCCGCTCTTGATCAGCGTCCACTTCGGACCCAGCGCGTGCACCGCGCGGGCCGCGTCGGCGAGCCCGTCACGATTCCGAACATCGATGCCGACCAGCAACCGAACCTCGTCCAGATTCGGCGTGACCAGGGTCGCCCGGGGGAACAGCTCCGCCCGCAGCGCCGCCAGCGCGCTCTCGTGCAGCAGCGGATCGCCGTGCATGGACGCCGCCACCGGGTCCACCACCAGCGGCGTGCGGTGCGCCGCGCCGATCTCTGCCTTGTCGCACGCCTCCGCGATCGCCGCGATGATCTCCGCGCTCGCCAGCATCCCGGTCTTCGCCGCGCCCACACCGATGTCGCTGGCCACCGCGTCGATCTGCGCGGCCACGACGTCGGCCGGGATCTCGGTGAATCCGGTGACGCCCACGGTGTTCTGCACGGTCACCGCGGTCACGGCCGCCAGCCCGTGCACTCCGCAGGCGAAGAACGTCCGCAGGTCGGCCTGCAGGCCCGCACCACCGCCGGAGTCCGATCCGGCGATGGTGAGGGCCGTGGGCGGGGCAACCGCCGATGCGGCAGCGGTCACCGGTCCACCACGGGCAGGTAGACCTGACCGCCATGGTCGACGAACTCGGCCGCCTTCGCCTTCAGGCCGGCGTCGATGGCGTCCACAGTGGACAGCTCGTGCTCTTCGGCGTACTTGCGCACGTCCTGGGTGATCTTCATCGAGCAGAACTTCGGCCCGCACATCGAGCAGAAGTGCGCGGTCTTCGCCGCCTCGACGGGCAGCGTCTCGTCGTGGAAGGACCGTGCGGTGTCCGGGTCCAGCGACAGGTTGAACTGGTCCGTCCAGCGGAACTCGAACCGCGCCTTGGACAAGGCGTTGTCCCAGTCCTGCGCGTGCGGGTGCCCTTTGGCCAGGTCGGCGGCGTGCGCGGCGATCTTGTACGCGATCACGCCGGCCTTCACGTCATCGGCGTCCGGCAGGCCGAGGTGCTCCTTGGGCGTGACGTAGCACAGCATCGCGGTGCCCAGCCAGCCGATCTGCGCCGCGCCGATCGCGGACGTGATGTGGTCGTAGGCCGGCGCGATGTCGGTGGTCAGCGGGCCGAGCGTGTAGAACGGCGCCTCGTCACAGTATTCCTGCTCCAGCCGCATGTTCTCCGGGATCTTGTGCATCGGCACATGGCCCGGACCCTCGATCATCACCTGCACGTCGTGCTCACGGGAGATGCGCCCCAGTTCGCCCAGCGTGCGCAACTCGGCGAACTGCGCCTCGTCGTTGGCGTCCGCGATGCAACCCGGCCGCAGCCCGTCGCCGAGCGAGAAGGTCACGTCATACGCGCGGAGGATCTCGCACAGCTCCGCGAACCGGGTGTACAGGAAGTTCTCCTCGTGATGCGCCAGGCACCACGCTGCCATGATCGAACCGCCCCGGGACACGATGCCGGTGATCCGCCGCGCGGTCAGCGGGACGTACCGCAACAGCACGCCGGCGTGCACGGTCATGTAGTCCACGCCCTGCTCGCACTGCTCGATCACGGTGTCCCGGTAGATTTCCCAGGACAATTCAGCCGGATCGCCGTCGACCTTTTCCAGCGCCTGGTAGATCGGCACCGTGCCGACCGGGACCGGCGAGTTGCGCAGAATCCATTCGCGCGTCTCGTGAATCCGCTTTCCGGTGGACAGGTCCATGATCGTGTCCGCGCCCCACCTGGTCGCCCAGGCCATTTTGGCGACTTCCTCGTCCACCGAGGACGACACGGCCGAGGTGCCGATATTGGCGTTGACCTTCACCAGAAAATTCTTGCCGATAATCATCGGCTCGGATTCGGGATGCTTGATGTTCACCGGAATCACCGCGCGGCCGGCGGCCACCTCGGCCCGCACGAACTCGGCGTCCATGTTCTCGCGAACCGCGATGTACCGCATTTCCTCGGTGATCACGCCGGCCTTGGCGTAGGAGAGCTGGCTGACCGAACCGGACACCGGCGCGCGGCCGGCGATCCAGTCGGCCCGGCGGCCGGACAGCCCGGCCTGGGTGTCGATCACCGTGTCCGGATCGGTGTACGGGCCGGACGTGTCGTAGATGTCGAAGTGGTCGCCGTCGGTCAGGTCCACCCGGCGGAACGGCACCCGCAGGCCGTCCGGATCGAGGTAGATCTTGCGCGATCCGGTGATCGGACCGGTGCTCACAGTGGTGGTCGCGGATTCGGAAACAGCCGTCATGATCATCCCTTCCTACGCCGGCATTACCCGGTCAGGTTCGGCGGTCAGCGGCACCGGGTCGAAGAAATCGACACCCATCCGCCCTCTCAGCCCGCTCTGGTGCGAGCTCCCGCGGTTGTGTGGTTGTAGGACCGTTGCGATCCGGTTCTGAGGCTAGCCACCCTTCGGGCGGCTTGCCAAGTTACCGTCTTGACGTGCCGCAGCCCTTCCCTCCCGGCGCCCGGCGGGTAGCCCGCCCGCGCGTGGCAGGGCGCTGCGTGGACTGCAACGACCTCGCTGGCCGCGGCTACCCCGACTGTTCGGGCTGCGCGGACCTGGTCGACGGGCTGTGGCTGGCCGACTGGACCGCACTGCTGCGCGAGCGGTCCGTGCGTGACGGGGGCGAGTCGGAACGCGCGTTCGCCCGTCAGGTGCTGGTGGCGCCGGCCGGGTGTTATCCGTGGACCTGCGTGGACTGGGCCATGTCGGTGCTGCGCTGCCCGCAGTGCCGGCAGGAACTGGGCGCCGGGCCGGTGGGCTGCGTGTTCTGCCGGGTCGCCGACGAGCGCCGGTGGGGCTGGGACCACGACGCGCCGAACGGGTCGATCAGCGCCAACGAGCACAAACTCCGGGTGGCTCGGACTGTGTTGCGGGCCACCCACCGGCACCGGTCGACGGTGGCGTTGACGTGGCGGTTGGCCATGCCGTTCCTGGTGGTGGGGGAGCGAATGGACGACACGACCGCCCGGTGGATCAGGGCGTACCTGCGGGCCGGCCGGTACACCGAACTGGCTTCGGCCGGCAGTTTCGCGCAGATGACCGGCCTGCCCAGCCTGCCCTGGAGGTGATGGCGGGGCGGCTCAGGCGAACGGGTCGGGGTCGGTGGCCGGGTCCCAGGTGAGGCCGGGCACGCCCCAGCCGTTGCGCTTCACCATTTTCCGCGCCGCCCCCGCGTGCCGGCCGACCAGTCGGTCCAGGTACACCATGCCGTCGACGTGATCCGTCTCATGTTGGAGACAGCGGGCGAAGAAACCGCTGCCCTCGACCTCGATCGGGCTGCCGTCGGCGGCGAAGCCGGTCACCCTGGCCCACCGGGCGCGGCCCGTCGGGAAACTCTCGCCGGGCACCGACAGGCAGCCTTCCCAGTCGTCGTCCGGGTCCGGCATGGACTCGGGTCGCTCGGTGGTCTCGATGGTCGGGTTGACCACCACGCCGCGATGCCGGACGTGCTCGTCGTCATCGCAGTCGTAGACGAACACCCGAAGATCGACGCCGATCTGGTTGGCGGCCAGGCCGGCGCCGTTGGCCGCGGTGTTGGTGTCGAACAGATCATCGACCAGCGCGCGGAGTTCGTCGTCGAACGTCTCGACCGGCCGCGCCGGCCGGTGCAGCACCGGGTCGCCGACGATCCGAATGCGGTGAACGGCCATGGCCAGACCCTAAAGGTCCAGCCAAGTTCCATGGTCAGGTGACTCGCCGACGGATCGGCGGATCAAACAAGGGGGTGTCGGCGTACCGTGATCTAATGACCGCCGGGGAATCACAGCGGTGTGATTTTCGATCAGTCGTTCGACCAGTTTGAGGGGCGAGGAGCCAGATGGACGCCGCGGAGGCCGTGATCTCGGCCGATGAGTCGGCGGGCGGACTGACCGGCCGAGAGCAAGAGATCCTGGCCTTCGAGGGCCAGTGGTGGCGGCTCGCCGGCAAGAAGGAGAACGCCATCCGGGAGGCCTTCGGGCTCTCGCCCATCCGCTACTACCAGGCGCTGAACTCGCTGCTCGACAAGCAGGCGGCGATTCGCGCGGATCCCTTGCTGGTCAACAGGTTGCGCCGAGCGAGGATAAGCCGTCGGCGGGTCCGCGGTTCGCGGCAGTGGGGGTTTGAGGCGCGATGAGCCCGACTCCCGCTCCGCTGGCGCCGGCCCGGCTGGCCGGGTTCGTGCTGATCGGGCTCGCCGTGATCGCGGTCGGGCTCGGCGTGTTCGCGCTGGTTTCCGGCGGCAGCACCGGTTCGGCTTCGCCGCCGCCCAAGCCGGTGAGCGCCACTTCCGCGCCGGCCAGTCACACCACGACCACCGCTCCGACGACAACCACCACAGCCACCACGGTCCCGCCGGCCACCAGCTCATCGCCGGCCGCGCCCACTCCGGCCACCACGATCGTGCCGCCACCGGCCACCGCCCCGGCGAACGCGGCCGCGCCGGTTCCGGTGCAGGTGTACAACAACGGCACCATGAAGGGCCTCGCCGACCGCGCCGCCGCCGAGTTCCGGGCGGCGGGCTTCGACGTGGTCGAGGTCGGCAACTACGCGCAGACTGTGCTGCCGCACACCACGGCCTACTACACGTCGCCGGCCGAGCAGCAGGTCGCCGACCAGTTGGCGCAGCGGTACGGCATGCGCACCGCGCCCCGGTTCCCGCTGATCGGGACCTATCCGCCGGGCGTGATCGTGATCCTCACCAACGACTTCAACTAACGATCGGTAGGCGTCGACCGCTCGGCGGGAGCTTCGCCACACGCCGTCCGCACCTTGGATGGCATCCAGTCGACCCGCTGAGCGGCTTGACGGATACCGAGAGTTGATACACCGGGACAGTACCGAATTAAACTTATCAACTGGCATCCGCTAGTCGAGGTCGGACTCGCCTCGCGCCCCGGTTCTCGCTGATCGGGACCTAGCCGGACCTGCGGCCGGCGTAGGCGGCCAGTTCGGCCAGTTGGGCCGGGTCCAGTGAGGGTCGCACCACCTTTTCGGCGGCGGCGAGGTGCGCGGCGGTGACCTCGGTGGCCGCCAACGACTCGCGCATCGCGGTCAGCGCCGCCTCCCGGACCAGAGCCGCGCAGTCCGCCGCCGAATAACCGTCCAGGGAGTGCGCCAGATCCGCGAGATCGACATCGGCGGCCAACGGCGTGTTCCGGGCGGCCGAGGCGAGGATGTCCGCGCGGGCGTCGGCGTCCGGTGGCGGCACGTAGATCAGCTTTTCCAGCCGGCCGGGCCGCAACAGCGCCGGATCGACCAGCTCCGGCCGGTTGGTCGCGCCGAGCACGACCACGTCGCGCAGCTGCTGCACACCGTCCATTTCGGTCAGCAGCGCGGCCACCACCCGATCCGCCACCCCGGAGTCGCCGGACTGGCCGCGGCGCGGCGCCAGCGCGTCCACTTCGTCCAGGAACACCAGGGTCGGCGCGGCCTGCCGGGCCCGCGCGAACAGCTCGCGTACTGCCCGCTCCGACTCGCCGACCCACTTGTCCATCAGCTCGGCGCCCTTCACCGACAGCACATTCAAGCGGCCGGTGCCGGCCAGCGCCCGGACCAGGAACGTCTTGCCGCAGCCGGGCGGCCCGTACAGCAGCACTCCGCGCGGTGGCGTGACGCCCAGGCGGGCAAAGGAATCCGGGTACCGCACCGGCCACAGCGCGGCCTCGGTGAGCGCCCGCTTCACCTCACCGAGATCGCCGACGTCGTCCAGGGTCAGGCCGCCGGCCTGCACGGTGTCCGATGTGGACATCGACACCGGCCGCACGGTGTCCAGCGCGGCCAACAGATCCTGCTGGCCGATGCGCGGCTCGGCGGCGTCCCGCTGTCGGATCGCCGCCCGTACCGCCGCCTCGCGGCGCAGCGCCGCCAGGTCGGCGACCACGAAGCCGGGTGTCCGGTCGGCCACCGCCGCGAAGTCCACATCGGACTCGACCGGCACCTCGCTGAGCAGCGCCCGCAACAGCTCGGCGCGGACCCGGCCATCGGGCATCGGCAGCACCAGTTCGCGGTCCACCAGTTCCGGGTCGCGCAGCCGGTGGTCGACCGCGCCGGCATGCGCGGTGGTCGCCAGCAGCGCGACCTTCGGCGCGGCGACCGCGGCCCGCAGCGATTCCAGCACGATCGTCGCCACCGGCGGGGTGTTCGCCGCCGGCAGCAGCACATCCACATCGGTGAGCAGCAGCACGCAGCAGCGGCCCTGATCGGCGGCAGCAACCGCACTGTCTACTGCCTGCTGGACCCTGGCCGCGGCGGCGTTGGCCTCCAGTGCGGCCACGCTCGGCGCGGCCAACTCGACCAGGTCCGCCCCGACGCTGGCCGCGACCGCACGCACGAGGGTCGCCTTGCCGACGCCTTCCGGGCCGGACAGCAGCGCCGCCAGTTTCGCCGACGCGCCCAGCCGGCGGAGCAGATCCGGCCGCTGGAAGCTCAACTCGAACCACTCGGTCAGCCGGCGCACCGCGTCGTGCACGCCGACCAGCCGGTCCAGCGGCACGGCTGTGGGCGGGGCCAGGGCGCGCGTCCTGGCGGGCGCTGGGACGGGATCGGCGGGCTCGCCGGTCCGCGCGCCGTCTCGCCAGCCGACCACAGTGGACGGTCGCATGGCGACCGAGCCGGGCGGATCGGTCGCGGTGACCGTGATCAACTCGCTGGTCCAGGCCACGCCGATGGCGTTGGACAGCCGTCGGCGGGCGTCCGGGATGTCCATTCCAGGTGTGGGCGCGAGATCCTGGGGCAGCAGCGACACCGCGTCGCCGACGGTCAGCACCTTGCCGATCAGCCCGAGCCGCACCGTTTCCGGGGTGAGCGTCGACCGCGCCAGCGTCGATCCGGCGACCGTCACCGACCGGGCCGGCGCGACCCGGGCCGGCGCCACCACGACCTCCGCGCCTTCGGTGACGCCGAGGTTGATCAGCGTGACGTCGTCCACCAGCAGCCATCCTGGCGGGCTCGGGTCGGGCGCGGCGGCGGCCAGCGCGGTGCTGGCCCGCGCGCCGGTCAGCGTCACCGCCTCCCACGGCCGCAGCCCGAGCGCGTCCAGCACCTCCGGATGCAGCCGGACGACACCGCGCCGGGAGTCCAGCGCGGACGGTGACAGCCGCGCGGTCAGCGTGATCCAGGAGGATGCCGGAGACGACACAGGGGATGACACGACCACAGGCTACGGTCTGTCGATGCTGGTGGTCCGGTCGATCGCGTTGTTCGTGCTGGCCGCGCTGCTCGAAATCGGCGGCGCGTGGCTGGTCTGGCAGGGCCTCCGGGAACACCGCGGCTGGGTGTGGATCGGCGGCGGCGTGATCGCGCTCGGGATCTACGGATTCGTCGCGACCCTCCAGCCTGACGCCCACTTCGGTCGCATCCTGGCCGCGTACGGCGGGATCTTCGTCGCCGGTTCGCTGCTGTGGGGCGTGGTCGCGGACGGCTACCGGCCGGACCGGTACGACATCATCGGCGCGCTGCTCTGCCTGATCGGCGTCGCCGTGATCATGTACGCCCCGCGCGGCTGAGCACCCCGGCCGTACACGCCCGATACGCCATTCGGGTGGTATTACGCCTGTTGGCTCGGAGCCAACTGGGTGAAAAGTCTTGTCCAAACTCGATCACTAGTTCAACGTCATTCTTATGATCAGGTGCCGAGCGACGTAGGGGCGGTGTGTGGTCCAGCGGAGTACGCAGTCTCGAAATGCCTCCAGTCTTCGAGTCGACCGAGCCATTGCCGAGTTTGGCCGGTCGGTCACTGCGAAGTTGCAGGCCGGCGACGGGTCTGCGGAAGATCACCTGCGCGGGCCACTAGAACAACTGATCGAGCAGGTCGGTGGCACCCTTGGGCTCGCCATACATCTGCTGGGCGAGACTCGGCTACCCGCTCTGGCGGTACGGCCCGACTACGCGGTCAATGCTGCCGGGGCACGCGTCGGCTACATCGAGCTGAAGCGGCCCGGCCACGGTGTTCCGGGAACCTGGCCCCACCCCAGCAAACATGACCAGGACCAATGGGCCAAGCTGTCTCTGCTGCCCAACGTCCTGTATACCGATGGGGAGCAATGGGCACTCTACCGATTCGGAACCCTGTATCGGGACCGGGTCGCACGGTTGCGACCAAACCTACTTGTTGCCGGTGATCGCCTACGCGTTGAAGGCGGTGACTTCGATCAGGTTATTTCCTCCTTTCTTCGATGGGAGCCTGAACGGCCCCGTAACCTCGACAGTCTAGTCCGGGCGTGCGCGAAACTCTGCAAACTACTTCGACAAGACGTCGCGGATGAGATCATCCGTGAAGAGACCCGGCAAACCAATGCGACCGTGTTCACCACACTGGCCGAGGAATGGCGTCGCCTCTTGTTCCCGAGGATGACAGGGCCTGCGTTTGCCGACGCCTACGCCCAGACGGTCACGTTCGCGCTGCTGCTGGCACGAGCGGACGGTATCGACTTCGCCGGCCGTTCGGTCGGTGAGATCGCTTTGCTGCTGGGCAAGAAGCACTCACTCATGGGAAAGGCTCTATCGGTTCTGACCGAGCAGTCCGAAGATGATCACAGTGTCGTGATTGAAACGATGCTCAGTGTCATTGGCGCGGTCCACTGGGAAGATTTTCCCGCCGACTCCTACACATATCTTTATGAGCGGTTCGCTGCGGAGTATGATCCCGACCTTCGTAAGAAAAGTGGTATCTACTACACCCCGGCGCCGGTCGTTCGTTTCATGACCCGATTCGTGGACGACATCCTGCGCGAGCGATTAGGACGTGAGCACGGTTTCGCCACTGATGACGTTCTGGTTGTCGACCCTGCCATGGGAACGGGAAGCTTCCTGGCTGAGGTGATCGATACCGTTGCCGGTACGGTCGCCGAGATCGAGGGGCCCGGAAACGTGGGACCCCGACTAAGGCAGCTCGCCAGCCGACTGATCGGTTTTGAATGCCAGATCGCGCCGTTCGCAGTAGCCGAACTGCGCATTCATGCCCGGCTCCGTGCACGACATCGAGCCGAGATTCCGCGCAAGGAACGCCGATTCCTCGCGGATGCGTTGGACGACCCCAACGAGCAACAGTTGTCTCTGGGCAGCTCCTATGACGCGATCGCGCAGTCCCGGCGCGGTGCGAACGAGGTCAAACGAACCGAGCCGGTAGTGGTGGTCTTGGGAAATCCGCCCTATAGAGACAAGGCGAACGGAACCTCACGCTGGATTGAGGATCGTGGTCACGATCGGGAACATCGGCCGAACCTGGACGCATTTCGGGCACTGGGTAATGGTAAGCACGAGTACGTACTGAAGAATCTTTCAATCTACTTCTGGCGATGGGCGACCTGGAAGGTGTTCGATGCTCATCGTGACCACCCCGATGGAGTCGTCGCCTTCATTACGACTTCGGCATACGCCACCGGGTCGGGCTTTGCCGGCATGCGAGAATATTTGCGGCGAACCGCTGATGAAGGTTGGATAATCGACGTTAGTCCCGAAGGTCATCAACCGCCTGTCAATACCCGTGTTTTCGTGGGAACCCAGCATCCGATTTGTATCGGGATATTCCTTCGATCGGGGCGGCCAGATTATAGCACTCCAGCGACTGTTCACCATGTCGCGGTGCATGGCGTTCAACATGAAAAGTTCGATAAATTAGATGGGCTACATCTCGGTGATGCGGACTGGACGTTGTGTCGCGAGGGCTGGCAGGAGCCGTTCGCTCCGCCGGGCGGTGCGGCTTGGTCTGCGTATCCTGAAGTGGGTGATCTATTTCCGTGGGCGGCGCCAGGTGTGAAACCGAACAGGACATGGGTCTACGCACCCGATCCGGAGACGCTCAGACACCGCTGGAGTCGGCTCATACATTCGCCGGCCGTAGAGAAGTCGAAGTTGTTCAAGGAAACGACGAGCTCAAATCTTGACCGGGTGCCTCCAGCTTTATTTGGGTATCCTGAACGAAAACGGTCAATCTCGAACGAGGCAAATGAATGTCCTAATCCGGTCCGGATTGGCTACCGATCCTTTGATCGTCAGTGGACCATTCCGGACTCGCGGCTCCATCATCGCCCAAGTCCGGATCTGTGGAGGGTCAACGGTCCTGGACAAATCTTCATTGTCGAGCAGCACGCACAACCTGTCGAGAATGGACCGGGCCTCATGTTCAGTGCACTCATACCGGATATGGACTACTTCATGGGGCATCATGGCGGCCGTGTGCTGGCAATGTATCGCGACGCCGCCGGGGCGACACCAAACGTAGCACCCTTGTTGTTGGATCTTTTGTCAGACCGCTTCAATATTGAGGTCAAGGTCAGTGATCTAGTTGCCTACGTCGCGGCGGTGGTGGCCCATCGGGGCTACACCGAGCGATTTCGATCAGAGCTTCGGCAGCCCGGCATGAGAGTGCCGATCACTGCGGACCGCTCTGTTTGGCAGGAAGCAGTCGAGCTCGGCCAGAAGGTGGTTTGTCTACAGACATATGGTGAACGCTACGTCAGCGGCGGCGTGCATTGGCGGCCAAGGGTGCGTAAGGACGGTCCGAGGGTTGCAGTTACAATTCCCGACACATCGGAGCATATGCCTGACGAAATTCGCTATACCGAGTCGACTCGTACACTGCATATTGGCGACGGGGAAATCAGGCCGGTGTCGCCTTCGGTATGGAACTACCGGGTCGGCACCATGCAGGTGGTAAAGAAGTGGTGCGAATATCGTAAGAAGCGCCCATCCGGTCGGCGTAGCTCGCCGCTGAATGACATCAATGCCACAACCTGGACGGCCTCAGTGACCGGCGAGCTGCTTGGCCTGCTGACTGTTCTCAATGACTGCATCGAACTCGAGCCGGATCAGGCCGCATTGCTGGACCGGGCGATGATCGGTCCGCTGATTACCGTCGCAGACCTCACGGAAGCCGGTGTTTTCCCAATCCCGTCTCGGGCGCGAAAGCCACCACCACGAACGGACAGCCCGACCCTGTGGGATGAGGGTGCCTCGTCGGATTAGCGCGAGCGGCGGGGGCCGACGCCACGCAGGCCGACCCGGCGCCAGCCGCGTCGCCGCACCACCGGCGTGGTCGGGTGCACCGGCTCGGCGGGCAGGGTGATCTGGGTGGTCGGCGCCAGATCCCCGCGCCGGGGCCGGCGAACCGCCCGGCGGGCCACCCCGGCCACCCGGTTGCGCAGCGGTCGGCGCAGCCCGAGCCGCAGCGGCGTGCCGGCCCGGCGAATCGCCCGGCGTTGGCTCGCCGGCACCGCCCAGGCCTCCGGATGCCTGGCCAGCCAACGATAACGGCGCATCGCGTAGGGAATGTGCAGCAGATAGCCGACCATGGCCACCACGAGGGTGCCCAGCGGGAAGGTCACCACGGCGGCGGCGAGCAGCCCCACCGCGACCAGCAGCGGCGCGACCGCGCGGGCCGGCACCCGGAACGTCTTGGCGGACAACGTCGGGATGCGGCTGATCAACAGCAGCGCCACCGCGACCGTCCACGCCGACACCGCGATCGGACCGGACCACCAGCCCGAGCCGATCTGCAGGAACAACGCCAGTGGCAGCAGCGCCAGCAGGCCGCCGGCCGGCGCCGGCACGCCGACGAAGAACTCCTTGGTGAACGCCGGCCGGTCGGTGTCGTCCAGCAGGGTGTTGAACCGCGCCAACCGAAGGATCATGCACACGGCGAACACCAGCGCGATCACCCAGCCGGCGCGGTATTCGTGCAGCCGCCAGATGTAGAGCACCAGGGCCGGCGCGACGCCGAACGCGACGCCGTCGGACAGCGAGTCCAGCTCCGCGCCCATCTTGCTGGTCGCGTCCAGCAGCCGGGCGATCCGGCCGTCCAGGCCGTCCAGCACGGCGGCCACCCCGATCGAGGCGATTGCCAGCGCCGGATCGCCGGTCAGCACGAACTGCACGGCGGACAGCCCGGCGCACAGCGCCAGCACGGTCACCGCGTTGGGCAGCACGCGCACGGCGTTCGGGTTACGCCCCGGCACCGGGCCGCGCCTCCGCGTCGGCGAGCGTGCCGGGGAACAGTTCGGCGAGCACCGTTTCCCCGCCGATGGTGCGCTGGCCCGGCTCGACCATGATCCGGCTGCCCGGCGGCAGGTAGGTGTCCACCCGCGAGCCGAACCGGATCAGCCCGTACGTCTGCCCTGCCTGGCCCTTGTCGCCCTCGGCGACCTGGCACACGATCCGGCGCGCGATCAGCCCGGCGATCTGCACCACGGCCAGCTCGTGGCCGTCGGTGGTGCGCAGCAGCAGCGCGTTGCGCTCGTTGTCCTCGCTGGCCTTGTCCAGGTCGGCGGACAGGAACTTGCCCGGCCGGTAGGCGATCCGCCGGATCTCGCCGTCGGCGGGCAACCGCTGCACGTGGACGTCGAACACGGACAGGAACACGCTGATCCGCAGCATCGGCCCGGTCAGGCCCAGTTCGGCCGGCGGCGTCGCCTCGACCACCTGGGAGACCGTGCCATCGGCCGGCGCGACGACCAGGCCGAGCCGGGTCGGCGTGACCCGGGCCGGCTCCCGGAAGAACCAGGCGCACCAGGCGGTGAGCACCGCGCCGACCACACCGAGTGGCCGCCACAGCGTGCGCAACGCCAGCGTGCCGGCGATACCGGCGAGCACGAACGGCCGTCCGGCCGGGTGCATCGGCGGCACGCTGGCCTTCGCCAGATCGAGAATATGGGCGAGGCCCGCTGATCGCGGAGCCGGACGGTCCTGGATGTCGCTGCTCATGTCCTGCGCTCGGGTGGGCGGGTGTGATGTCGTCGTAACGCTACGCCACCCGGCAACCCGGTCGGACCACCCACAACGTGTTCCTGACATTCACAGCGGCACGATCTCCACCTCGGCGCCGGCCGGCAGCGAGACGACCTCCTCGGGCACCACGAACAGGCAGTTCGCGGTGGCCAGCGCGGCGAGCAGGTGCGAGCCGGGACCGCCGATCGGCGACACCACACCGGTTTCCGGCTCGTACCTGCCCCGCCGGTACTGCCGTTTCCCGGCCGGCGCGGTCACCTCCGCGGTCAGTGCAGCGACGGCCGGCGGACCAACGGCGGCCCGATGGCCCAGCGCCGCGCGCAGCGCCGGCCGGAGGAACACCTCGAAGGACACCGCCGCGCTGACCGGGTTGCCCGGCAGGGTGACCACTGGCACGCCGCGGTAGCGGCCGGCGCCCTGCGGCCCGCCCGGCTGCATCGCCACCCGGACGAACTCGACTCCCTGTCCGGTCAGCGCGTCCTTGACCACCTCGTACGCGCCGGCGCTCACCCCACCCGAGGTGACCACCAGATCCGCCCAGTCCAGCTCCGGCTCCAGCGCGGCGTGGAACGCCGTCACATCATCGGGCACCAGCCGCAGCTGCCGGGCCGTCCCGCCGACCGTCCGCACCGCCGACGCCAGCAGCACCCCGTTGCTCTCGTAGATCTGCCCGGCCCGCAACGGATTCCCGGCCGCCACCAGCTCCGAGCCGGTGGACAGCACCAGCACCCTGGGCCGGCGGTGCACCCGCGCCGCCGCCGTGCCGACCGCCGCCGCCAGCCCGAGCTGAGCCGGCCCCAGTTCGGCGCCGGCGAGCAACACGGTGGCGCCCTCGATCACGTCCTCGCCGGTGCGCCGGATGTGCGTGCCGGGCCGCACCGGGGCGTTCACCCGCACGGTCGGCATGCCGCCGTCGGTCAGCTCCACCTGCACCACGCTGTCGGCGCCGGGCGGGATCGGCGCGCCGGTCATGATCCGGTGCGCCGCGCCGGGCCGCAACGGCACGATGTCGGTGCTGCCGGCCGGGATGTCCGCGGTGACCGGCAGTTCCACCGGATGGTCCGGGTCGGCCCCGGCGATGTCGACCGAGCGGACCGCGTAGCCGTCCATCGCGGAGTTGTCGAACAGCGGCAGCGGCACCGGCGAGCTCAGATCCTCGGCGAGCACCAGGCCGAGGCAGTCGGCCAACGGCAGCTCGACCACCGGCATGGTGCCGATCAACGCGGCGACCTGCGCCTGGTGCTCGGCGACGGAACGGGGAGACGTGGGTGCCATGGCTGGCATCGAAGCACTTTCTGCCACGATTCGGTTGGCATCCGGGCACGGAGTGTGGCCGTGTCAGACTTCGGTCCGGCGAGACTGGCGGGAGACGAGGTCGGGAGGCGAGATCAGGCGTGCAGGTTCGTACCCGGCACACGCCGACTTTTGGGGTGGCCCGGCTGCTGCTGGCGCCCGGCGAGACGATCTGCGCCAGCGCGGCCGTGCTGCTGGCGTCCAGCTATGGAGTGGGCGTCGAGCGCGCGGCCGAGACGCCGTTCAAGCCGATGACCAGAGCCTGGCGGGACGCGACCGCGTTCACCGCGCCGGCCGACGGCGGCTGGGTGGACGTCGCCGCGGACGCCCCCGGCGACCTGTATGTGCTCGATCTGGACGGCGCGACGGCGTGGTGCCTGGCCAGGGACGGCTGGCTGGCGGCGGCGAGCACGGTTCGGCTGGACTCGAACTGGTCCGGATTCCACGGCATGTTCGGCGGCGAGGTCGGCTTCCTCGCGCACGTCACCGGCACCGGGCCGCTGGTGCTGTCCTGCTGCGGCGCGCTGGACGTCATCACCCTGGGGCCCGGCGAACTGGTCACCGTCGACCCCGGCCATGTCGTCGCCTACCCGGACAGCATGCAGTGCCGGCTGCGCGCGGTGTCCCAGTCCGGCCCGCAGGCGGTCCGCACCGGGGAGGGTCTGGTGCTCGATTTCGCCGGTCCCGGCCAGTTGGTCACCCAAACCCGCAGCCCGCGGGCGCTGGCCGCCTGGCTTGCCACCCGAAACCCTTCCGGACGGGCCTGAACCCGCTAAGCTGATCTTCCGTGTCGGAGGATCTGACCGGGCGCAGCCTGGGCCACTACCGCATTGACGGAGTGCTCGGCCGCGGCGGGATGAGCGTGATGTACCGGGCCACCGATGTCCGGCTCGACCGCAAGGTCGCGCTCAAGGTGATGGGCCAGAACCTCACCGACGACGCGGAGTTCCGCGACCGGTTCGCCGACGAGGCGCGCAACACTTCGGCCGTGGACCACGCGAATGTGGTGCCGCTGTACGACTTCGGCGAGGTCGACGGCCAGCTCTACATCGCACTGCGGCTGGTCGAGGGCGCCGACCTGGCCAGCCTGATCGCCGCCGGCCCGCTGCCGCCGGACCGGACGCTGGGGCTGCTCGGCCAGGTCGCCGAGGCGCTGGACACCGTGCACGGCAAGGGTTTGGTGCATCTGGACGTCAAGCCGGCGAACGTGCTGGTGACCACAAAGGACGCGCTGCGCGAGCACGCCTACCTGGCCGACTTCGGGCTGACCCGGCGCGGCGCGACCGGACACCGCACCAGGGCCGGCGATTTTCTCGGGTCGCCCACCTACGCCGCGCCGGAGCACCTGCGCGGTGAGCCGGTGGACGGCCGGACCGACCAGTACGCGCTGGCCTGTGTGCTGTTCTCCTGTCTGACCGGGCAGCCGCCGTTCGCCGGCGGTGTGCCGGACGTGATCTCCGGGCATCTCAACATCGCCGCACCCGCTGTCACCTCGGTAACCTCCGTCGCCGCGGTGTCCGGGCTGCCGGCGACGATTGACGAGGTGGTCGGCCGGGGGATGGCGAAGGACGCCGGGGACCGGTTCGGCAACTGCCGGGCGCTGATCGCGGCCGCCCGCACCGCCCTGCACCCGGTCCTGCATCCGACCCTCCACAGTGGAGGCGGCGGAGACGGCGGCGTTTCGCGACCGGCGTATCCGCGCACCCCCCGGCCGTCGGCGGGCGAGCCGGTGCGGTTGCGGCCGCCGGTGCCGGCCACGTCCAGCGTGTTCACCGCGGAGCGCGGCGGTTCGCCCCGATGGCTCGCGCCGACCCTGGCGATCGCCGTGCTGGCAGTGCTGATCGTGGTGCTGATCCTGGTGTTCACCGCTGGCTCATGACCTCCAGCTTGCACTCGACCGCTGGGAGTGCTAAACACGGAACTGGCACTCGGACCGTCTGAGTGCCAGGTCGGGACGGTGAGGCTGGCGCCCCTCGTGGGTCCGGTCGTCCGTCGCGGGCACCGAGCCTGGCCGATGCACCTGGTTTCCAATTCCGGAGGACCACACCGCAATGGCCAAGATGATCGCGTTTGACGAGGACGCCCGCCGTGGTCTTGAGCGCGGCATGAACACCCTCGCCGACGCCGTCAAGGTGACGCTCGGCCCCAGGGGCCGCAATGTCGTGCTCGAGAAGAAGTGGGGCGCGCCGACGATCACCAATGACGGCGTCTCGATCGCCAAGGAAATCGAGCTGGAGGACCCGTGGGAGAAGATCGGGGCCGAGCTCGTCAAGGAAGTTGCCAAGAAGACCGATGATGTCGCCGGTGATGGCACCACCACGGCGACGGTGTTGGCGCAGGCGTTGGTGCGTGAGGGTTTGCGCAACGTCGCCGCCGGCGCCAACCCGATGTCGCTGAAGCGGGGCATCGAGAAGGCCACCGAGGCTGTCGCCGAGCAGTTGCTCAAGGCGGCCAAGGAGGTGGAGACCAAGGAGCAGATCGCGGCCACCGCGTCGATCTCCGCGGCCGACACCACCATCGGTGAGCTGATCGCCGAGGCGATGGACAAGGTCGGCAAGGAAGGCGTCATCACTGTCGAGGAGAGCCAGACGCTCGGCCTCGAACTCGAACTGACCGAGGGTATGCGCTTCGACAAGGGCTACATCTCGGGTTACTTCGTGACCGACGCCGACCGCCAGGAAGCCGTCCTGGACGACCCGTACATCCTGCTGTTCGGCTCGAAGATCTCCACGGTCAAGGACCTGCTGCCGGTGCTGGAGAAGGTCATGCAGGGCGGCAAGCCGCTGCTGATCATCTCCGAGGACGTCGAGGGCGAGGCCCTGGCCACCCTGGTCGTCAACAAGATCCGCGGCACCTTCAAGTCCGTGGCCGTCAAGGCTCCGGGCTTCGGTGACCGCCGCAAGGCGATGCTGCAGGACATGGCCATCCTCACCGGTGGCACCGTGGTCAGCGAGGACGTCGGCCTGAAGCTGGACAACGCTGACCTGTCGCTGTTGGGCAAGGCGCGCAAGGTGGTCGTCACCAAGGACGAGACGACCATCGTCGAGGGCGCCGGTGACGCCGAGCAGATCCAGGGCCGGGTCAGCCAGATCCGCGCCGAGATCGAGAAGAGCGACTCCGACTACGACCGCGAGAAGCTGCAGGAGCGGCTGGCCAAGCTGGCCGGCGGCGTCGCGGTGATCAAGGCCGGCGCCGCGACCGAGGTCGAGCTCAAGGAGCGCAAGCACCGCATCGAGGACGCGGTGCGCAACGCCAAGGCCGCTGTCGAGGAGGGCATCGTCGCCGGTGGTGGCGTGGCCCTGCTGCAGGCCGCCGAGACCGCGTTCACCGGTCTGGGTCTGGACGGCGACGAGGCCACCGGCGCGAATATCGTCAAGGTCGCGCTGGAAGCCCCGCTCAAGCAGATCGCCGTCAACGCCGGCCTGGAAGGCGGCGTCGTGGTGGAGAAGGTCAAGAACCTGCCCAGCGGGCAGGGCCTGGACGCCGCCACCGGCGAGTACAAGGACCTGATCGCGGCCGGCATCATCGACCCGGCCAAGGTCACCCGCTCCGCCCTGCAGAACGCCGCCTCCATCGCGGCGCTGTTCCTCACCACCGAAGCCGTGGTCGCCGAGAAGCCGGAGAAGAACCCGGCTGCCCCGGCCGCCCCCGACGCCGGCGGCATGGACTTCTGATCCAGCCTCGGATTCGGCGGTAGATCGGTAGTTCGATGGCCCGGACACCTCGCGTGTCCGGGCCATCGTCTTTGTGCTCGGCAGTCTTTGTGTTCGGCCCATCGTGTTCGGCCATCCGGGTGAGCGAACTTGTTCACCCCTGTGGATGGCGCTGTGGGTAGCCTGTCGTGCCGCTGGGGTAACTGGCGAGTAGGTACGGCGTGCAACTTTCTCTTTTCGTCCGCGGAATATTCCGTTGGGCCGAAAGTCAATGCCCCGCTCGGCGCAATAGGGCGACTCCTCATCGATATCGGCTGACCGTGCGCCGGATTCCGGTCGAAGGTGAAGGTGTGCCGGCGACAGGCAATGCCGCCGGCACATCGGCACGAGGAGATCGACATGATGGGAATTCTGGACGGCAAGACGATCGCGATCACCGGCGCCGGTCGCGGCCTGGGTGAGGCGTTTGCCGTGCACGCCGCGCAGGCCGGCGCGAATGTGGTGGTCAACGACATCGACGCCGAGCGCGCGGAGAACACCGCCGAGAACATCCGGCGCTACGGCGGCAAGGCGGTCGCCAACGGTTATGACGTGGCAAAACCCGATCAGGCCGACGCGATCGTCCGAACCTGCCTGGAGGAATTCGGCCGGATCGACGGCCTGGTCAACAATGCCGGGCTGAACTACGAGACCCTGCCCTGGGAAGACGAATTCGACCGGATGCGGGAACTGGTCGAGGTCAACGTGATGGGCGTGTTCAACTGCGGCGTCGCCGCGATCAGGGCGATGCGGGACACCGGCACCGCCGGTTCGATCGTGAACATCGCCTCCGGCGCGCTGCTGGGCCAGCGAAAGCTCGCCGCCTACGCGGCCAGCAAGGGCGCGGTCGCCTCGCTGACCTTCTCCTGGGCGCTGGATCTGGACGACCTCGGCATCCGAGTGAACGCGGTGTGCCCGGTCGCGCACACCCGAATGGTGTGGAAATCCGAGCGCAGCCTGCGGGCCACCCCGCCCGAGCGCACGCCGGGCAAGGTCGCGCCGGTCGTGCTGTACCTGCTGTCCGACCGCGCGCAGGGCATCACCGGCCAGCTGATCCGGTGCAACGGCAAGCAGTTGCACGTGATGGGCCAGCCGTACCTGAAGCAGCCGATCCTGGAGCGGGACAACTGGGACACGGCGAGTGTGGAGCGGGCGTTCAGTGAGGTGTTCCAGGCGCATCTGGAGCCGTTCGGGCTGGAGAAGCGGATGCCGCAGCGGCTGCACGATCTGCTCAACCCCGGGCGGAGCGCCTGAGTGTCGCAGTCTTTTCAACGGTTGTAGAATTTGAGCATGGTGCTACCCAAGAGCGTCGCGGCGTTCAACCGTCGGGTGACCAATCGGATCACCGGGCCGGTAGCGAACCGGCTGCCCGGCTTCGGCGTCGTCCACCACGCCGGTCGGAAGTCCGGTCGGGCGTACCGCACTCCGGTGAACGTGTTCGCCGTGCCGGACGGTTATGTCGTCGCGCTGACCTACGGCCCCGACAC
>DASZLR010000084.1:0-18538 GCA_035552275.1 Pseudonocardiaceae bacterium
GGGCTACCAGTCCTACGACACCGCGCTGAAGATCGCCGGTCAGGCCGAGAGCGGCGACGGCGGCGAAGTGGTGGAGGAGGCCGCGGCGCGTAAGGGGCTGATGCGGTGGGTGAAGCTGCACCCGACCAACATCAGCCAGAAAGTGCAGATCATCGTCGAGCACTTCCACATCAACGTCGCCCACCTGCTGGAGGCCAAGGCCAAGGCGATGGTCGTAACCGACTCCCGCAAGGCCGCGGTGAAGTACAAGAAGGCGATCGACGCCTACATCGCCAAGCGGGCCGCCATGGACGCGTCGTACAACTACCGCACCCTGGTCGCCTTCTCCGGCTCGGTGACGATGGCCGACGACGAGGAGTGGGTCTCGGACTGGGGGCCGCAGCCGAGCAAGGACGACGAGTTCACCGAGGCCAACATGAACCCCGGCGCCGGCTCGGACCTGGCCGCCGCCTTCAAGGGCGCGACGTACAAGATCATGCTGGTCGCCAACAAGTTCCAGACCGGGTTCGACCAACCGCTGCTCTCGGCGATGTACATCGACAAGAAGCTCTCCGGGGTCGCTGCCGTGCAGACGCTCTCCCGGCTCAACCGCACCCACCGCACCGCGGGCGGGGAGCAGAAGCGCAAGACGTTCGTCCTCGACTTCATGAACAAGCCCGAGGACATCCGTGCCGCGTTCGAGCCGTACTTCACCAACGCCACCTTGGAGACCGAGACCGACCCGTACGTCGTATTCCACCTCGCGACCAAGCTCGCCCAGGCCGGGATCTACACGCCAGAGCAGGTGCGTGAGGTCGCCGAACTGTGGGTCACCCGGAAGGGCAACAACGCGCTCTCGGCTGCGATCAGCCCAGCCAAGAACGAGTTCGCCCGCCGCTACGCGGCTGCGATCGAGGCGGACGACAAGGTCACCCTCAACACCCTCGACCTGTTCCGCAAGGACGTCTCCACCCTCGTCCGGCTCTACGACTTCATGAGTCAGATCGTCGACTACGGCGACCCGTACATGGAGATGCTGTCGATCTTCCTGCGGCTACTGGAGAGGGTCATCGCAGACTCATCCTGGGCCGCGGAGGTCGACCTTTCAGATGTGGTCCTGGTCGGTGTCAAGCACAGCAAGGGGACTGCGGTCGACATCTCGCTGACCGGCGACGGTGAACTGAAGGGGATCAGCGCCGCGGGCACCGGTGCCCGGAAGGAGCCGAAGTACGTCGCACTCCAGATCGTTATCGACAAAATGAACGACCTCTTCGGCGCCGAGTCGTTCACCGAGTCGCAGCTCCGGGAGTTTGTACAGGGACTGGTGCAGCGGCTGCTCGCCTACCCGGACCTGATCAACCAGACCAAGGTGAACTCGAAGAAGCAGTTCATGGAGTCGCAAGACTTCCAGGCGGCGGTCACCGAGGCGGTCGTCGACAACCAGGAGGCCCACAACACCATGGCCGACTACTTCTTCAGTGACGGCCCTGGCATCAGCGCTGTCATCATGGCGCTCGCGGACGCCTTTTACGAGGCCGCGATCGACCAGCGAACGGACGTGTGAGCGGCCAGCGACGATCGCCAGGTCACATCGCCGGGGACAGGAGTCGGTGCTCCATGGCCGGTCCGGCCTGCCGGCTGGGGCAGGCACGCATCCAAGTCATGACATCGAGGAACACGGCGGCTTGTTGTTGGGCGAGCCGGCGGCCTTATTCGCCATCCACGTAGGTGATCTCGAATTCGGCTTTGATCTCGGCCTGCTGTCACTGGCCCGTCCTGGCGGCATGTTGTTAATCCTGCTTCGTGCGGAGTGCACTCGCCAGCCGCGTCAGACTCGACCAGGCCGACTGCTGAGTAGGCTCGCGACTTGAACAGGCGCGCGCCGATGTGCCCCCTGGGGGCACGAACCTGCGCGGGATTGGACCTGGTCTGACCTGCGAAAATACTTGATCAACTAGGTGCCCCCGGTAGGATTCGAACCTACGCTCCCGCCTCCGGAGGGCGGTGCTCTATCCCCTGAGCTACGGGGGCCGCTGCTCAAGCGTTGACACGTAGCCTAGCGCACTCGCGCACCCCGGCCCGGAGGGCCTACGGTCTGCAGGTCATGAACGTTGCGCAGGCGAGTGTGACGACGGCGGACGGGCTGCGGCTGGCGGTGGTCGAGCAGGGACCGGCGGCCGCCGAGTCCACGCCGACCGTCCTGCTCGTGCACGGCTATCCGGACAATTCCGCGCTGTGGACGGACGCCGCCGCGCGGCTGGCCGACCGGTTCCACGTTGTCCGCTACGACGTGCGCGGCACCGGCGCCTCCGACCAGCCCGCCGACCGCGACGGGTACCGGCTGGACGCGCTGGCCGCCGACATCGTCGCGGTCGCCGACGCCGCCAGCCCGGACGCGCCGGTACACCTGGTCGGCCACGACTGGGGCTCGATACAGGGCTGGCACGCGATCACCGACGAGCGGTACGCCGACCGCTTCGCGTCCTACACCTCGATCTCCGGTCCCTGTCTCGATCATGTCGGCTACTGGGTGCGTGACCAGTTCGCCGCCCGGCGGTTCCGGCCGGTCCTGCGCCAGCTCGCGCACTCCTGGTACATCGGCTTCTTCCAGCTGCCCTGGCTGCCCGAGCAGGTGTCGCGGCGGCCCGAGCTGCTGGATCGCCTGCACGCCAACGCCCGCGACGCCCGCAACGGCCTGGAGCTCTATCGGGCGAACATGCTGCGCCGGGTCGCCGGCCGCGCGCCCCGCCGCACCTCGGTCCCGGTCCAGCAGATCGCGCTCAGCAAGGACAACTACGTCCTGCCCGCGCTGCTGCGATCCGCCGAACCGTGGTGCACCCGGCTCTGGCGGCGCGAGCTGCCCTACGGACACTGGGCGCCGCGCACCCATCCGGTCATGGTCGCCGACCTGGTCGCCGAGTTCATCGACCACCTGCGCGGCGGGCCCGCCAGCCTCGGCCTGCAAGCGTCCCGGGTGGTGCCCACCGGCTCGCGTTGAGCTTATGCGCATACCGCTATATTTTGGGTGGCGACAGGGAGGCCACCGTGGCACACGCGCACCAGCACGGCCCGCCGGCCGCAACGGCGCACTCGGCCGGCGGCCGGTTCCTGGCGCCGCTGACCGCCGCGCTCGCCATCGGGCTCGGCTTCTTCGCCGTTGAACTGACAGTCGGCCTGGTCTCCGGCTCGCTGGCGCTGCTCTCCGACGCCGCGCACCTGCTCACCGATGTCATCGGCACGGCCCTCGCGGTCGTCGCCATCCTGCTCGGCCGGCGCGGCCAACGCTCGACCCGGCACACCTTCGGCATGTACCGCGCGGAGGTGCTGGCCGCCCTGGCCAACGCCGTGCTGCTGTTCGGCGTCGCCGGATACGTGCTGGTCGAGGCCGTCTCCCGGCTGCGCCACCCGCCCGAGGTCGCCGGTCTGCCGGTGCTGCTCACCGCCGCGGTCGGCCTGGCCGCCAACCTGGTCTGCTTCGCGCTGCTGCGCCGGGGCGCCGGCGAGAGCCTCAACGTTCGCGGCGCCTACCTCGAAGTGCTCGCCGACCTGATCGGCTCGGTGGGCGTGCTGCTCAGCGGCGCGGTGACGCTGCTCACCCATTGGCGTTACGCCGACCCGATCGTCGGCGTGGCCATCGGCCTGTGGGTTCTGCCGCGCACCTGGACACTGGCCCGCCAGGCCCTGCGCATCCTGTTCCAGCACGCCCCGGAACGCCTTGACGTCGACTCGATGGCCGCCGACCTCGGCGCGCTCACCGGCGTGGTCGAGGTGCATGACCTGCACGTCTGGACGCTCACCTCCGGCATGGAGGTGGTCTCCGCGCACCTCGCCGTAGCCCCTGACACCGGCACGGACACCGTGCTGCGGTCCGCCCAGGACCTGCTGGCGACGCACTACCGCATCGAGCACGCCACGCTTCAGGTTGAGCCGGGCACGTCGACCCAGCACTGCCATGAGCTGCGTTGGTAGGCACTGTGAGTGATCGCTGAAACTCGAATCTACCGAAACAGCAGGAACGTATCACCCGAATGGAGTAAGTGTGGGCGGGAGTTGTGGCGTAGCGTAATCGGCACCTTCTCTGGAAGGGGCCGTGTCCTCCCTGGCGCGGCGTGAGTCGGTCACGGCATGGGACAGGCACCGCGCCCGCTTTATCGCCTGTCCCGTGCCGGCCGTCCCAACCCGGCCTCGCTGGTCGCGCCCACGGGGTGCGGACCGCCACCGTCGGCACGCCGGTCGGTCCTTCTAGACTTCCTCAAGTGACGCCCTCCGCCCTCGCCGACCTGGTCCGTTCGACCGCCGTCGATGTGCTGTCAAGCCACGGTCTGGACACCTCGGTGCTGCCGCGTTCCGCGACCGTGGAGCGCCCGCGCGTTCCCGAACATGGCGACTACGCCACCAACCTGGCCCTTCAGGTCGCCAAGAAGCTCGGCGTCGCGCCCCGCGACCTCGCCGGCTGGCTGGCCGACGCGCTCGCCGCGACCGACGACATCTCCTCGGCCGAGATCGCCGGCCCCGGGTTCGTCAACCTGCGGCTGGCCACCGCGGCGCAGGGCGCGATCGTCCGCGAGATCATCGTCGCCGGCTCAGGTTATGGCGACAACGAACTGCTCGCCGGTCAGAAGATCAACCTGGAGTTCGTGTCCGCCAACCCGACCGGCCCGGTCCACATCGGGGGCACCCGCTGGGCCGCCGTCGGCGACGCGCTCGGCCGGATTCTGGCCGCCGAGGGCGCGGACATCACCCGCGAGTACTACTTCAACGACGCGGGCACCCAGATCGACCGCTTCGTCAGCTCGTTGATCGCCGCGGCCAAGGGCGAGCCGACCCCCGAGGACGGCTACGCGGGCGCCTACATCGCCGACATCGCCGCCGAGGTGCTGCGTGCCGAGCCCAGCGCGCTGAGCCTGCCCGAAGACCAGCAGCGCGCGACCTTCCGGCGGATCGGCGTCGGGCTGATGTTCGACCAGATCAAGCGCAGCCTGCACGAGTTCGGCACCGATTTCGATGTCTACACCACCGAGGACTCGCTGCACGCCTCCGGCGCCGTCGACCGCGCGGTCGAGCGGCTCAAGAAGTCCGGCAACCTCTACTTCAGCGAGGGCGCCTGGTGGCTGCGCTCCACCGAGTTCGGCGACGACAAGGACCGGCCGGTCATCAAGAGCAACGGCGATCCCGCCTACATCGCCGGCGACATCGCGTACTTCGCGGACAAGCGGTCCCGGGGCTTCGACCTGTGCGTGTTCATGCTCGGCGCGGACCACCACGGCTACGTCGGCCGGCTCAAGGCCGCCGCGGCCGCCCTGGGCGACGACCCGAGCACGGTCGAGGTGCTGATCGGGCAACTGGTCAACCTGGTCTCGGACGGCAGGCCGGTGCGGATGAGCAAGCGCGCCGGCACTGTCATCACCATGGACGACCTGGTCGACGCGATCGGCGTGGACGCCGCCAGGTACGCGCTGATCCGCTCCTCCGTCGACTCCACTTTGGACATTGATCTGGACCTGTGGAGCAAGCGCAGCAACGACAATCCGGTGTATTACGTCCAGTACGCGCACGCCCGGCTGGCGTCGCTGCTGCGCAACGCCGCCGAGCTGGGCATCGAGCCGACCATCGACGGCGCCGACTTCGGCCTGCTCACCCACGACCGCGAGGGCGACCTGATCCGCACCCTCGGCGAGTTCCCGGCGATCGTGCGCTCCGCAGCCGACCTGCGTGAGCCGCACCGGGTCGCCCGCTATCTCGAGGAACTGTCCAGCGCCTACCACAAGTTCTACGACTCGTGCCGGGTGCTGCCGCAGGGCGACGAGGAGGCCACCCCGCTGACCGACGCCCGGCTGCTGCTCTGCGCGGCGAGCCGGCAGGTGCTGGCCAACGGCCTGGGCCTGCTCGGTGTCGGCGCGCCGGAGCGGATGTGATGCGCGCGCACCCCGCCGGCCCACGGCACGCCGATGTGCTGCTGCCGGCCAACATCTCCGTCCCGCAACCATCCTCTGTGGAGCAGCTGGACGAGCTGCCCGAGCCGGTCTGGCCGCGTGGTGCGGCCAGGGGAGACGACGGCGTGGTGCGGCTGGCCGGCGTGGACGTCCGGGATCTGGCGCAGCGGTACGGAACGCCGCTGTTCGTGGTGGACGAGGCCGATTTCCGGGCCCGCTGCCGGGAGCACGCCGACGCGTTCGGCGATCCGGCACTGGTGCACTACGCGTCCAAGGCGTTCCTGTCCGTCGAGGTCGCCCGCTGGGTCGCCGACGAGGGGCTGGGACTGGACGTGTGCAGCGGCGGCGAACTCGCCATCGCGCTGCGTGCCGGCTTCCCGCCGGAGCGGATCACCTTCCACGGCAACAACAAGTCCACCGCCGAGTTGACCGCCGCGGTGGACGCCGGGGTCGGCGTGATCGTGCTCGACTCGTTCTTCGAGATCGCCCGGCTGGAGGCGATCAGCGCCGAGCGTGGCATTCACCAGCCGGTGATGGTGCGGATCACCGTCGGCGTCGAGGCGCACACCCACGAGTTCATCGCCACCGCGCACGAGGACCAGAAGTTCGGCTTCTCGATCGTCTCCGGCCAGGCCGCCGAGGCGGTGCGGCGGGTGGTGAAGTCGGCCAGCCTGAGCCTGGTCGGCCTGCACAGCCACATCGGCTCGCAGATCTTCGACGCGGACGGGTTCGAGGTGTCCGCGCACCGGCTCATCGGCCTGCTGGCCGAACTGCGCGACGAACATGGACAGTCCATCGTGGACTCGGTGCGCACCGTCGATCTGGGCGGTGGCCTCGGCATCGCCTACACCCCGGACGACGACCCGCCGCCCATGGTCGAGATGGCCGCCCGGTTGCGGACCATCGTCGACCACGAGGCCGATGCCGCCGGGCTGCCTCGGCCGCGGATCGCCGTCGAGCCCGGCCGCGCCATCGCCGGCCCCGGCACGGTCACCCTGTACGAAGTGGGCACGCTCAAGGACGTCGAGCTCGCGCACGGCACCAGCCGTCGCTACATCAGCGTCGACGGCGGGATGAGCGACAACATCCGCACCGCGCTCTACGACGCGGTGTACGACTGCCGGCTGGTGTCCCGCGCGGCCGAGCCGGACGCGGTCGCCGCGCTGTCCCGAGTGGTGGGCAAGCACTGCGAGTCCGGCGATGTGGTGGTGCGCGACTGCTGGCTGTCTTCGGACCTGGCGCCCGGCGACCTGCTGGCGGTCGCCGCGACCGGCGCCTACTGCTATTCGATGGCCAACGGCTACAACAAGCTGCCCCGACCGGCGGTGGTCGCGGTCGCCGACGGCAGGTCGCGGCTGCTGCTGCGCCGGGAGACCGAGGACGACCTGTTTCGATTCGAGGTGACGTCATGAGTCTGGGGGACGGCGGCCGTAACGGCGGCGTCGACCGCGGCACCGGCGGCCGGCCGATCCGGGTGGCGCTACTCGGCTGCGGCAATGTCGGCACCGAGGTGGCGCGGCTGCTGCACGGGCAGGCCAGCGACCTCGCCGCCCGCGCCGGCGCGCCGGTCGAGCTGGCCGGCATCGCGGTCCGCCGGCCGAACCGTCATCCCGGTGTGCCGCGCGAACTGCTGACCACCGACGCCGCCGCGCTGGTCCAGTCCGATGTGGACGTCGTGATCGAGGTGATCGGCGGCATCGAGCCGGCGCGCACGTTGTTGCTGGACGCTTTGCGAGTAGGCAAGTCCGTGGTCACCGCGAACAAGGCGCTGCTGGCCGAGCAGTCCGCCGAGCTGTTCGCGGCCGCCGACGCCTCCGGCGCCGACCTGTATTTCGAGGCCTCTGTGGCCGGCGCGATTCCCTTGCTGCGCCCGTTGCGTGAGTCGCTGGCCGGCGACCGGATCAACCGGATCACCGGAATCGTCAACGGCACCACCAACTTCATTCTGTCCGCAATGGACTCCAGCGGCTCCGGCTACGGCGAGACGTTGGCCGAGGCGAGCCGGCTCGGCTACGCCGAGGCCGACCCGACCGCCGATGTGGACGGCTTCGACGCGGCCGCGAAGGCGGCGATCCTCGCCTCGCTGGCCTTTCACACCCGGGTCACCGCCGCCGACGTGCACCGCGAGGGCATCGCCGGCGTGACCGCGGCGGACATCGCCGCCGCGAAGTTGCAGGGCCGCACGGTCAAGCTGCTCGCGCTGTGCGAGCGGGTCACCGAACCGGACGGCAGCGAGTCGGTGTCGGTCCGGGTGCATCCGGCGATGATTCCGCGCGGGCACCCGCTGGCCGGCGTCGGCGGCGCGTTCAACGCGGTGTTCGTCGAGGCGGACGCCGCCGGGCAGCTGATGTTCTACGGCCAGGGCGCCGGTGGCGCGCCGACCGCGAGCGCGGTGCTCGGCGATCTGGTCGCGGTGGCCCGGAATCTGGTTGCCGGCGGCCGGGGTCCGC
The DNA here is from genome assembly GCA_035552275.1 of Pseudonocardiaceae bacterium. Classification (GTDB taxonomy): domain Bacteria; phylum Actinomycetota; class Actinomycetes; order Mycobacteriales; family Pseudonocardiaceae; genus DASVLX01. The sequence goes on from DASZLR010000084.1 coordinate 8,363, forward strand.
GCGAGTCGGCGTACGCGGCGCTGCCGATCCGGCCGATGGGCCAGACGCCGACCCGCTACCACGTCAGCCTGGATGTCGAGGACCGGCCGGGCGTGCTGGCGGCGGTGGCGGCGGTGTTCGCCGAGCACGACGTGAGCATCGCCGCGGTCCGTCAGGAGGGCCGCACGGTGGACGCCAGCCTGGTGATCGTCACGCACGCCGCCACCGACGCGGCGCTTCGGTCCACTGTGGACAAGATCGCCGGCCTGCCGGTGGTGCGCGACGTGGTGAGCGTGATGCGCGTTGAGGGCGAACAGCCATGACTCCGACCAGGCGTCTGGCCGAGCCTCCCCACGGCCGAATCGGCGGTATCGGCCGTATCGGTCACATCCGCGGTATCCGCCGCTTCCGCAGCGCCTCGCGCGCGATGCCCAGCCCCCGCCCTCCCAGGGGGGCGCCCCGAGGCCAGTCTATCGGCGCAGGTCAGTGGGACATAGCGGGTAATGGTGGGCTGTGGACAACCGAATCGGTTGTGGACAACTATTTGCCAGTCGGTGGATCGTGCGCTAGTGAGGAGCTGACGTGAGCGTCATGGCGAGCGTGCCGCCGGCGGTGCGGCCGGGCTGGCCCGGGGTCATCCACGCCTATCGGGATCGCATCGCGCTGCCCGACGGCGCGCAGGTGGTCACCTTGCACGAGGGCGGCACGCCGCTGGTCGCCGCGCCCGTGCTGGCCGAGCTGACCGGCTGCGATGTCCGGCTCAAGGTCGAGGGCGCGAACCCGACCGGTTCTTTCAAGGACCGCGGCATGACCGTCGCGATCACCCACGCGCTGGCCAATGGCACCAAGGCGGTGATCTGCGCGTCCACCGGCAACACCTCCGCCTCGGCCGCCGCCTACGCCGCTCGCGCCGGCCTGACCTGCGCCGTGCTCGTGCCCAGCGGCAAGATCGCGCTCGGCAAGCTCGCCCAGGCCGTCGCCTACGGCGCCCGCATTCTGCAGATCGACGGCAACTTCGACGACTGCCTCGAACTGGCCCGCAAGACCGCCTCCCAGTACCCGATCGAGCTGGTCAACTCGGTCAACCCGGTGCGGCTGGAAGGCCAGAAGACGGCTTCCTTCGAGATCTGCGACGTCCTCGGCCGGGCGCCCGATCTGCACCTGCTGCCGGTCGGCAACGCCGGCAACATCACCGCCTACTGGAAGGGCTACCGCGAGTACGCCGCCGACGGCGTGGTGCGAAACACACCACGGATGTTCGGTTTCCAGGCCGCCGGCGCCGCGCCGCTGGTGCACGGCGAGCCGGTCCGGCATCCGGAGACCATCGCCACCGCGATCCGGGTCGGCAGTCCGGCGTCCTGGTCGGGCGCGGTCGCCGCTCGCGACGAGTCCGACGGCCTGTTCGAAGCCGTCACCGACGACCAGATCCTGGACGCCTACCGGCTGCTCGCCTCCCGTGAGGGCGTGTTCGTCGAGCCGGCGTCCGCCGCCAGCGTCGCCGGCCTGCTGCTCACCGCCGCGGACGGCCGCCTGCCGGCCGGCGCGCTGGTGGTCTGCACGGTCACCGGGCACGGCCTCAAGGATCCGGACACCGCGCTGCGCGGAATGGCCGAGTTGCGGCCGCTGCCGGTGGACCCACAAGCCATCGCCGACGCACTCTCGTTGGCGTGAGTTTTCTTTTGTTGGTCCAGCGGTTGCCGGAAAGGCCACGGCCGATGTCGTTTTTCGCACCATTTTTTCGGGAAAGGCGCTTCGGGTGACCGGCCCGGCGAGCGATCCGCTGATCGGCCCTGCGAGCGGGGCTGGCGTCCGGGTCACCGTCCCGGCGTCCACCGCGAACCTGGGCTCCGGATTCGACGCGCTGGGCATGGCGCTCGCCCTGTACGACACGGTTGATGTTCGGGTGACGGCCAGCGGCCTGGCCGTCGCCGCCGCCGGCTGCGGCGCGGAAACCGTGCCCACGGACGAAAGTCACCTGATCGTGCGAGCATTGCGCACCACGTGCGGCGCGCTGGGCATCGCGCCGCCGGGCCTGGATCTGCGCTGCCACAACGCCATTCCGCACGCCCGTGGTCTCGGCTCGTCGGCCGCCGCCGTGGTCGCCGGGGTGGCCGCCGGCTACGCGCTGGCCGGCCGCCCCCTGGACGCCGGCGCGCTGCAACTGGCCGGCGGCATGGAGGGCCACGCCGACAACGCGGCCGCCAGTCTCTACGGCGGTGCGGTGATCGCCTGGCAGGACGCCGGCCGCTATCGCGCGGTCAGGCTCGACCCGCACCCGTCGTTGCGTCCGATCGTGCTGGTGCCCGACGTCGAGTCGGCCACCAAAACCACCCGCGGCCTGTTGCCCGAACGGGTGCCGCACGCCGACGCCGCGTTCGCCGCCGGGCGGGCCGCGCTGGCCGTGCACGCGCTCACCGTCGACCCGACCCAACTCCTGCCGGCCACCGCCGACCGGCTGCACCAGGACTACCGCGAAGCCGCGTGGCCGGCCACATCGCGGCTGGTCAGGCTGTTGCGGTCGGCCGGGGTGGCGGCGGCGGTGTCCGGCGCCGGGCCGACCGTGCTCGCGCTGACCACCGACGGCCAGCTCCCGCCCGACGTCGATCCGGTCGACCTGGACGGGTTCACCGTGCTGGAGTTGGCCGTCGACCGGACCGGTGTCCGGGTCGAACCGCTGGGCGCGACGGCGAGTTGATCGGCGATGTGACCATGTTCGGGAATGTTTCGCGACCCGTCCAGGTTGTGGACTAATGCGCCACGCCGAGGGGGTTGTTGCACGCGGCGTCAACGCCGTCTACCCTCGTGGCAGATCAGTCACCGCGCGCACGGACGCCGGTGCCGCTCCTGGGTATTTCTCCCGGGTCGCACATCCCGCGCAACCGTTGGCCTCTCCTTCCGAGGCGGGGTCGGTGTAGACGGGTACCCGATGGCGGTGGTGACCGATGTAGTCCTTGTTGGCGGTCCCCGTCGTTCGTACGAGCCGCACTTGCGCCGGAGGGTCCCAACACAGGGCGAACGTGCCGTTCCGCATCCCGTCGGACGGCAGGTCCGCTGGTCCCCGTTTGGAGGCGCGGGACCGGTCAGGAAGGACATGTGTGAGCAACACCGATTTGCTGAGCGGCGCGGCAACAGAGACGACAGCGTCAGCTGAGGCCGCGACTGCGACCACTCCGTCTGGTCAATCATCCAATGGCACCACCCGTAAGCGGCCGGCCGGACTTTCCGGCATGGTGCTGGCTGACCTGCGTGAACTCGCCGGCCAGCTGGGTATCACCGGCACCGCCGGCATGCGCAAGGGCGACCTGATCGCGGCCATCAAGGCCCGGCAGGGCGGGGAGTCGGCCAATGGCCAGCGCGGGTCCACGCCCAGTGGACAGGAGGAACTGCCGGTGACCCAGGACACGGCCCCCGCCGACACCGCGGAGAAAACGTCGACGCCGCAGCCCGCGGAACAGGCGCAACTGCCTGTCGGGCAGCCCGCCGAAACCCCGACTCGTAACCGCCGCCGGCGGGCGTCGTCTCGCCCTGCCGGTTCACCGGAAGCCGGGGGAACCAACGCAAGCGGTCACGAGTCGGCCGAGCACGAGGAGGCCACTGTGCCAGCAACCACTGCGCAAGCAACCGAAGCAAAGCAGTCGACTCAATCGTCGGCGGCCAAGCAGCCCAACGAGCAGCAGGACGAGCGCCGCCAGGGCGGCGAGCGTGAGCGGACCGGCAATCGCCCGCAGGGCGACCGGCCCGGCGGCGACCGGCCGAACAACCGGCAGAACAACAACAGCAACAACAACGACGATGACGACGATCGCGGTGGCCGGCGCGGCCGGCGTTTCCGGGACCGTCGCCGCAGCGGTGGCGGTCGAACCGGCGGGCGCGAGTCCAGCGGTGGCGGCGACACCGAGATCCGCGAGGACGACGTGCTGCTGCCCGTCGGCGGCATCCTGGACGTGCTGGAGAACTACGCGTTCGTGCGCACCTCCGGCTACCTGTCCGGCCCCAGCGACGTCTACGTGTCGCTGTCGCTGGTCCGCAAGTACGGGCTGCGCCGCGGTGACGCGATCACCGGCGTGGTGCGGCAGCCGCGCGAGGGCGAGCAGCAGCGGCAGAAGTTCAACCCGCTGGTGCGGGTGGACAAGGTCAACGGCCTTGAGCCGGACCAGGCCAAGCAGCGCCCCGAGTTCACCAAGATGACGCCGCTGTACCCGAACGAGCGGCTGCGTCTGGAGACCGAGCCGCACATCCTCACCACCCGCGTCATCGACCTGGTGATGCCGATCGGCAAGGGCCAGCGCGCGCTCATCGTCTCGCCGCCGAAGGCCGGCAAGACCTCGGTGCTGCAGTCGATCGCGAACGCGATCGCGACCAACAACCCCGAGTGCCACCTGATGGTCGTGCTGGTGGACGAGCGGCCGGAAGAGGTCACCGACATGCAGCGGTCGGTGAAGGGCGAGGTCATCGCCTCCACCTTCGACCGCCCGCCGTCAGACCACACCACCGTGGCCGAGCTGTCCATCGAGCGCGCCAAGCGGCTGGTGGAGATGGGCCACGACGTCGTCGTGCTGCTCGACTCGATCACCCGCCTCGGCCGGGCCTACAACCTGGCCGCCCCCGCGTCCGGACGCATCCTGTCCGGTGGTGTGGACTCCACCGCCCTGTACCCGCCGAAGCGGTTCCTCGGCGCGGCCCGCAACATCGAGGGCGGCGGCTCGCTGACCATCTTCGCCACCGCGCTGGTCGAGACCGGGTCCACCATGGACACCGTGATCTTCGAGGAGTTCAAGGGCACCGGCAACGCCGAGCTGAAGCTGGACCGCAAGATCGCCGACAAGCGGGTGTTCCCCGCCGTCGACGTCGACCCGTCCAGCACCCGCAAGGAGGAACTGCTGCTGCCGCCGGACGAGCTCGCGGTGATCCACAAACTCCGTCGCGTGCTGCACGCGCTGGACAGCCAGCAGGCCATCGACCTGCTGCTGGACCGCCTGCGCAAGACCCGCACGAACATCGAGTTCCTCATGCAGGTGGCCAAGTCCACGCCGGGGAACGAGCAGGACTGAGACGGGGACATGCGAGGCTTTTTGCGCATGCCCCCGTCGATCGGGTGCGGGTGTCCCGCAAAGATCTGAGGTTGTCGTCGGCGCCTGGGTCCGTCTTGGGAACAGGACGGGCCCGGGGCGCGTTCTGAGCAGTGTCGACCGGTCTGGCAGACTGGTTGGTCGAGTCCGGCTCCGGTTCACTTCGCGGGTTTCGCGGAGACCCGGCGGCCATGATGAGAGGACATCCCAGTGAAGACCGGCATTCACCCCGAGTACGTGGTCACCGATGTGACCTGTAGCTGCGGGAACACGTTCACCACCCGCAGCACCAAGGCTTCTGGCGCGATCCACGTCGAAGTGTGCTCCAACTGCCACCCGTTCTACACGGGCAAGCAGAAGATTCTGGACACCGGCGGTCGGGTCGCCAAGTTCGAGGCGCGCTACGGCAAGCGCAAGAAGTAACGCTCCCGGTGGCGCCCGTCCGAGGGATGGACGGGCGCCACTGTCATGCACTGGGTCATTGGCGATTCGGCGGTTTTCTGGGCAGAGGAGCGAACTGTGAGCAGGGCCGCACTGTGAACAAGGCAGTGCCGCAGGCGCTGGACGCGCTGCTGGCCGAGTACGCCGACCTCGAACGGCGGCTCGCTGATCCGGCCGTGCACGGCGATCAGGCACTGGCCCGCAAGCTGTCCCGCCGCTACGCCGAACTCGGACCGGTGGCCAAGACCATTCATGAGCTGCGGCACACCCAGGACGATCTGGTCGCCGCGCGTGAGCTGGCCGCCGAGGACGCGGGCTTCGCCGCCGAGGCCGAGGCGCTGTCGGAACGGCTGCCGGCACTGGAATCCCGGCTCACCGAACTGCTGCTGCCGCGCGATCCACACGACGGCTCCGACGTGATCCTGGAGATCAAGTCGGGGGAGGGTGGCGAGGAATCCGCGTTGTTCGCCGGCGATCTGCTGCGGATGTACCTGCGCTACGCCGAGCGTCGGGGCTGGCGCACCGAGGTTTTGGGCGGCACCGACAGCGAACTCGGCGGATACAAGGACGTCACGGTGTCGGTGAAGGGGCGCGGCGACGGCCCCGACGGCGTGTGGGCGCGGCTGAAGTTCGAGGGCGGCGTGCACCGCGTGCAGCGGGTTCCGGTCACCGAGTCACAGGGTCGCATTCACACGTCGGCGGCCGGTGTGCTGGTCTTTCCGGAGTCCGATGACGTCGAGGTCGACATCGACGAGAAGGACCTGCGCGTCGACGTGTTCCGCTCGTCGGGCCACGGTGGACAGAGTGTCAACACGACCGACTCGGCGGTGCGGATCACCCACCTGCCGACCGGGATCGTGGTCTCCTGCCAGAACGAGCGCAGCCAGTTGCAGAACAAGGCCCGCGCCATGCAGGTGCTGCGGGCCCGATTGCTCGCGCTGGCCGAGGAGAAGGCCGCGACCGAGGCGTCCGCGGCACGGCGCAGCCAGGTCCGGACCGTGGACCGGTCCGAGCGGGTGCGCACCTACAACTTCGCCGAGAATCGGATTGCCGACCATCGGGTCGGCTACAAGGCGTACAACCTGGACCAGGTGCTCGACGGCGACCTGGACAGCGTGTTGGACGCGCTGGCCCAAGCCGATCGGGCGGAACGGATTTCGGCCGGCGTATGACCCCGCTTGACCGGGTGACCACCGGCCGTGTCGGGGCTTGGTGGCCGGTTCGGCGTGCGAAGCTGGTGCGATGAACCGACAGCCGTTGCGTCTGGCCATCATGGAGGCCGAACGGGTGCTCGCCGCGGCGGGAGTCGCCAGCCCGCGAACGGACGCCGAGTTGATCGCCGCGCACGTGCTGGGCGTTGAGCGAACCCGGCTGCCGATGGTGCCGTTGGTCGATCCGCCGGTGATCGACGCGATGGGACAACTTGTCAACCGCCGGGCCAAGCGCGAGCCATTGCAGTATCTGACCGGCTGGGCGGCGATCGGATCCATCACGGTCGGCGTCGGGCCCGGGGTTTTCGTGCCGCGCCCAGAAACGGACCTGTTGTTGGACTGGGCATTGCAGTCCATTCGGATTGTCAACAATCCTATTGTTCTTGATTTGTGCTCCGGTTCCGGCGCCTTGGCGTTGGCGTTCGCGCACGACCGTCCCGATGCCGTCGTGCACGCCGTCGAGCGGGACTCGGTCGCGCTGTCCTGGGCGCGGCAGAACGCCGAGGTGCGCGCCCAGGAGGGTGACGCGCCGATCCGGCTGTACGCCGGTGACGTCAGCGAGCCGGACCTACTGTCCGAACTGGACGGAATGGTCGATCTGGTGCTGTGCAACCCGCCCTATGTTCCGGACAACACGCCGGTGCCACCCGAGGTCGCCGACCACGATCCGCACGACGCGGTGTTCGCCGGCCCGGACGGGCTGGACGTGATCCGGCATGTCGTCACGGCCGCCGCACGATTGCTCAAGCCAGGCGGGTTCGTCGCCATCGAGCACGACGACAGCCAGGGCGAGGCAGTGCCCGCACTGTTGTCGACAAGGCGAGTGTTGGACGAGGTGTCCGACCACGCCGACCTGGCCGGCCGTCCCCGGTTCGCCACCGCCCGTCGCCGCCTGAGTGAGTGAGTGAGTGAGTCTGCTAGCATTGACGGCAGATGGGAGGTGGTCGTGATGGCTGCTGTGAGTGTTAGAGGCTTGGACGAGCGGGTGCGAGAGCGGTTGCGCATCAGGGCGGCCCGTCATGGTCGGTCGATGGAGGCCGAGATCCGGACCATTCTCGTTGATGCCGTCCGCGAGCCAGGTGACGCGGAGGATCTGTTCTTGGCGATGCTCGATCGTTTCGGCGAGATCGGCGGAGTCGAGCTCGATCTGCCGCCTCGGGACACCCCCGTGCGGGCGGCTGACTTCTCCTGATGATCGTCCTTGACACAAACGTCGCATCCGAGTTGATGAAGCCTTCGGCGGAACCGGCTGTGCGGAATTGGATACGAGCTCACGTCGTCACTGGACTGTGCACGACATCCGTCACAGTTGCCGAGATCCTGCACGGCATTGAGCGGCTTCCTGCCGGCCGGCGCAAGGGCCAACTGAGGGCTGCCGCTGAGGCATTGTTCTCGGCCTTCGCAGGCCAAGTCCTGCCATTCGACAATTCGGCTGCGGAGCTGTATCCGCTGATCGTCGCCAGTCGTGATCACGCTGGCCTGCCTATCGGCGGCTTCGATGCGCAGATCGCATCCATCTGTCGATCCCACGGCGCGATTTTGGCGACGCGAAACGTCAAAGACTTCCATGACACGGGGATCGACGTGATCGATCCATGGCAGTCAACGTAGCCATCTGTCGCGTTTGCAAATTTCGGATTCCGAAATTGTCCTGTCGATCGGGTGATTCTTGAGTCCAAGCGCCGGGGGTTGTCGGTCCGAGCGGCTATGGTGTCGATCACTGGTGGTGGATCGGAGGCATAGCTGATGAAGGAGAAGGACCCGACGACTCGGACCCGTGAGCTGGGCGCGGCACTGCGCCACGCCATGGATCGGGCGTCGTTGAGTGGGAGAGAGTTCGCGAGGAAGGTCGACTGGTCGCAGGCGACCATCTCCAAGTTGCTGAACGGCAAGGTCTACGCGACCGAAGTGGACGTTGCCACGTTCCTGGCGGTCTGCGAGGTGACTGGGGAGGAACGCAAACGGTTGCTGAAACTTGCCCGCGAACAGGACGACGAGGGTTGGTTGCAGCAGTACGGCTCGCGAGTGCCCAAGCAGGTGAAAACCCTTGTCCAGCACGAGGATCGTGCGACGGCGATCCGCGAGTTTGAGTCGTGGTATGTGCCCGGTCTGTTGCAGATCCGAGACTACGCCCGCGCCGCGATCAAGAGCTGCGTCAACGTCCCGGCTGAGGAAGTCGAGGATCGAGTGGACGCGCGGCTCACCCGGCAGAACATCTTCGACCGCTTCGAGCGACCCGACTTCACCTTCTACATTCATGAATTCGCGCTGCGGCTGCCGATGGGCGGTGCGGCGGTGATGTCCGCACAGTTGCATGAACTGCTGCGGCTGTCGGTGCGGAGATACCTCAACATCCGGGTGATCCCGGCCTCAGTAGGCGGACACGCCGGTATGGCGGGCGCGTTCCGGCTGATGGAGTTCGCCGAGTTCAACTCGGTGATCTACCTGGAGGGTGAGACTTCCGGTGTGTTCCTGGAGAAAGAGGAACAGATCACTGCCTACGAGAACATCCTTGAGGGGCTGGCGGCTGCCGCGCTCAGCGAGGGACAATCACGAGACTGCATAAGCGACCTCGCGGTCGAGCTGTATCCGGACGGAGAAGATCATGACGATGGCGGCTGAGCTGGCGGGCTTCGAGTGGCGCAAGAACAGCTACAGCGGGGGCAACGGCGATTGCGTTGAGATCGGCTGGCGCAAGAGCAGCTACAGCGGCGGCAACGGAAACTGCGTTGAGGTTGGCTGGCCGGACCGGGTGGCCATCCGTGACTCGAAGCACCCGACCGGCCCGACGCTTCAGGTCGACGTGCCGGCCCTGCTGGCGGCGATCAGGGCCGGCGATCTCACCTGACCGTCAGGCCGCCGGCTCGCTCCAGGCGAACGGCGTGAGCTGGTCGTCCAGCGGCGCCCGGACGAGGCGGTTGGCGAAGGTTGACATCGTGTAAGTCCCAATGCCCAGCACGACTTCCAGGGCGTTCTGGCTTGTGTAGCCGTGATCCAGGAATGTCCGCAGGACGTCGGCATCGACGTCGCCGGTCGCCGCGATGACGGCCAGCGTGAACACCCGGATCGCGTCAAGTCGCTCGTCCGCCAGCTTCTGTTGGTCGCGCAGCGCGGCGATTAGTTCTGGGCTCGCGCCCAGCGATGTCAGCCTGGCGGTGTGCATGGCGACGCAGACGTGACAGCCGTTTCGGGTCGCGATCGTCAGAACGACCACCTCACGGGCGATCGGGTCCAGGGTCGTTGACTCGAACAGGGCGCTGACTTTCAGGAAGCCTTCGAGCAGGTGCGGCGAGTTAGCCAGCCGCCCGACGGCGGCGGGCAGGTAGCCCAACTCGCGGACGGTGGCTTGCATGAGTCTGCGCGACGTGGCCGGTGCCGACTCCAGGGTGTTGTCGACAAACGGATTGTCGACGATCAGATCCTCAGGCATGGAGATCCTCTGCTTGTAGGTAAACTCGACAACGTGGTTGACGAAA